>VGSG01000050.1 GCA_016875095.1 Deltaproteobacteria bacterium | reverse complement strand
CAACGGCCTCCACGAGAAGCCTCTTCGTGCGCCCGTCTTTGAAGAAGACCGATTCAGGCAAGCTTACACAATGCTCCACAAAACGGTAGTCCAAGAACGGGAGGCGCGTCTCCACGCTGTGAGCCAAGCTGGTGCGATCTTCGTACCGCAGCAACGGCGGCAGGCTCCAGGTGAGCAGGTCGGCAATCTGGTGATCGTGAAACGCGCTCACGTCCGCCATGCGGGCGCTCCACACACGGCGGGAGAGGTTCCGCCAGTCGGGTCTGAGCCATGCGTCGATCGAACTTTCTCGGACCCTCAGCCACGCGGGCAAATAGCGTTGCCCGCTGCGCCAATTGAACAGGCCGCGATCTCCACGGGCAAAGAGTCCAAAGAGGTGCTTAGCCGCATCCCAGCGCCGACGCCGCGCGATGAGGTCTCGGAGAAAAAAGAAGGCGTACTTCTTGTATCCACAGAGAGCCTCATCGCCACCCTGACCGTCGAGGAGCACCGGAACCTCGGCTTGCCGCGCGGCCCGCATCACGCGCCATTGGGCATACATGCTCAGCGTGCTGAAGGGCTCATCAAGATGGTATACGAGCCTGTCAAGCTCTGCGAGCGCTCCTTCCTCGTCGGGAAAGACCTTCACCGGGTCCGCGCCGCAGTGGACATTCACCGCATCCATGTAAAGCTGCTCGTCATACCCGGGGAGTTGGAAGCAACTGGAAAAGGTCTTCACTCGCACGCCCAGGTCGCGGCTCACCACTCCCACAATGCTGGAGGAATCGATGCCTCCCGACAGGCACGTCCCCACAGGCACATCAGAACGCAGCCTGATGCGCACCGCGTCCCGGAAAAGCTCTCCTGTAGCTTGAACCGCCTCGTCCCACGAGAGGTTTTTCAGTTCGGTGACAGGGCTCCAGTAGCTTTGTGCGGTCTGCACACCGGGGGTTTCGTTGAGGCCCCACGACAGCGTATGCCCTGCAGGAAGCGGATGCACTCCTTCAAAGAAGCACAGATCCGGTTCATGCCCGGCCACGCCGTCGATGAGGAAATCGACGAGCTGTTGGCGATGGGCCTTGGCGCTGAATCCGGGAAGATCGAGGAGCTGTTTTTGCTCGGATACCAAAGCAACCAGGTCCGGGCCTGACCAAAGGTACAGAGGTTTTACCCCAAGCCGGTCCCGCGCGGCAAAGACCCTCTCGCGGGCCATATCTACAATTACAAACGCGAACATCCCGTTGAAGCGCTTGACGCAATCAGCTCCCCATTCCTGATACGCGGCGAGCATCACCTCAGTATCGGTTCCAGTGTGGAACACGTGTCCCAGCGACTCCAGTTCAGCGCGTAATTCAAGATAGTTGTATACTTCCCCGTTGTACGTGATCCAGCAGGTCCGGTCATGGGATGGCATGGGCTGCAAGCCCGCGGGACTCAGGTCGAGAATGGCCAGTCTTACGTGGCCCAGGCCCCAGGAAGCGGCATCGTCAGAATCATCATCAAAGAGCTGATTTCCACTACCCAGGATCAGCCCCCGTCCGTCAGGGCCTCTGTGCGCGGCGCGATCCATCGCGCGCGACACGAGCGACTTAAGCTTCGGGATCGGCTTGCTTGCAAACAGACCTACAATTCCACACATAGTTCAAACCATCGAAGGAGACCGGGCGCGGCCTGCAGCCTCCCACAACTTGACGGTCGTCTCGATCACTCCTAGCACGAATGCCGGTGTTTCGCACGTGTCAGAGTTTAGGTTTTCGCGCGCTCCCGCTGTGAAGGGCGACTATTTGACTCTGTGCGAAAAAAGATTATCATAGGAGGGTTCGTGAGTCTGGGCAATGGAGCGCTGTGATGAGATTTTGGCGGCTACCGTTGGATGCTGAGCACCATTCGATCCCCCGAGGCGAGGTCCACATAATTGACAATCGATGCAAGGGTTGTGGATTCTGTGTTGAATTCTGTCCCAACGGGTGTCTCAGGGAAAGCAAGCGTTTCAATGTGAAGGGCTACCATCCGCCTGAAATGGTCTACGGGGCGGAGGAGGACTGCGGAGACTGCGGCTTGTGCAGTCTGATATGCCCCGAATTTGCGATCTACACCCAATTGAAAGAAGCCAAGAAAATAACCGAAGACGACATCCAGAAGGTGACGACCCGCTATTCCCGTAAGGACAGGCGGTACGCGAAGAAGCGCTGAAGCTCCGGGAACGCGGGATCAGCGGCCGGGCCAAGAGCGCGCCTTGGACATGGGGCGCCTCCGATAGGCAAACCGAGCCGCGCCGAAGCCCCGCGAACGGCAACAGATGAAACGCCTCGATTCAGAGGCCGAGGCGCCAGGACGAACTATGGCGGAGAAGGACCTGCTCACAGGCGAGCATTTCATTCACGGCGACGCGGCGTGCGCGGAGGGCGGCATCGCCGCGGGCTGCCGGTTCTTTGCAGGATATCCTATCACCCCGGCCACTGAGGTGGCGGAACGGATGGCGGCACGGCTCCCGCAAGTGGGCGGTATTTTCATCCAGATGGAAGATGAAATCGCGTCCATGGCCGCGATCCTCGGCGCGTCCTGGGGCGGCGTAAAGTCCATGACATCCACATCGGGCCCCGGGTTTTCTCTGATGATGGAGAACGTGGGCCTGGGTATGATGACGGAAACACCATGCGTGGTGGTGGACATTCAGCGGGCCGGGCCTTCTACGGGATTGCCCACTCTGGTGGGTCAGGCGGATGTGATGCAGGCCCGGTGGGGCTCTCACGGGGACTACGGATGCATAGCGTTGGCGCCGTCGTCGCCGCAGGAGTGCTTCGATTATACGGTGCTCGCGTTCAACTACTCGGAAATATATCGCCAGCCGGTATTTGTTCTCGCGGACGAGGTGGTGGGGCACACCACGGAAAAGGTGGTCATCCCCAGGAGGGAAGATCTCCGGATCGTGGCAAGGGCCGAGCCGCAAGCGCCCGCTCATGATTATCTCCCGTTCGACAGCGCGGGGCCTCTTCCCGCGCCGATGGCGATAGCCGGCGCAGGGTATCGGGTCCACGTAACAGGGCTGACGCATGACGAACGAGGATACCCGGTGATCACGGACGTAGTCCAGGAGCGCAACGTCCGCCATTTAGTGGACAAGATCCGTAAGAATGCGGACAAGATCATACGGGCGGAACAGATCCATCTGGACGACGCGGAGGTGGTCGTAGTCGCGTACGGGTGCACCGCGAGGGTGGCGAGGCAGGCGGTGGAGGATCTGCGCAGACGCGGTCATCGTGCCGGACTGTTGAGACTGATCACGCTCTGGCCTTTCCCTTCGCAGATCGTTCGGCGGCTCGCGACGACTGTGAAAGCATTTATTGTGCCTGAAATAAATTACGGGCAGATGGCGTACGAAGTGGAACGCACCGCGGGCGGCGGAGTGGAGATCGTGCTAATGCCGCTGATGGGCGGGTCGATCCACACGCCCGAAGAGATTGAAGAGGCGGTGGGAGAGTATTTGTGAGCCTACCACTTACCGATCGGCCGCAGCTCATGACCCTAATGATCCGGGAGTCCACATGAAAGTCCGTTACAGAGCGCTCCATCCCTTTGACAAAGAGGCTGAAGAGAGGCACATCCAAGAAGATCACGGGCTGCACCCGTATGACGAGTACCTGAAACCGGGACGGATCCCGCACATCTGGTGTCCGGGTTGCGGCCTGGGAATCGTGGTTACCGCGTTCATCGAAGCTATGAAGCAGAAGAACGTCCCGGTGGCGCAATCGGCGGTGGTCTCGGGAATCGGCTGCACAGGGCGAGTTGCGGGATACCTGGACATGGACACGTACCACACCACTCACGGTCGAGCGATCCCGTTTGCCACTGGTCTCGCTCTTGTCCGGCAGGACCTGATTGTGACGGTCTTTTCCGGGGACGGCGATCTCTTCGCCATAGGGGGTAATCATTTGATTCACGCGGCGCGGCGCAACGTGAATCTCAAGGTTATTTGCGTGAACAACTTCAACTATGGCATGACCGGCGGCCAAGTTGCGCCGACCACCCCTATCGACGCCCGCACATCCACCACGCCGTTTGGAAATGCGGAGCCCTCGTTCAACCTGCCCCATCTTGCTCATGCGGCCGGCGCCGTGTACGTTGCCCGTTGGACAACGTACCATGCCAGACAGCTCGTGCATTCCATTTCCCAGGCGTTCGACAAGAAGGGCTTCACTTTTGTGGAAGTGGTAGCGCCGTGTCCCACCGGGTTTGGGCGCCCGAACAAGCTTGGTTCAGGGCTGGATGAAATGCGTCACTACCGAGAGGTGTGTGAAGTCCGCAACGGAGCCGATCCCAGTGAAGTGGAGATTCGGCTCAGAGAAAAGATTATTGTCGGGACCTTTGTCGATGTGGAACGGCCTGATTTCATGGAGCATTATCAGTCACTTGTCGTTGCCCGCGCTCAAGCGAAAGCAAAGTCCAAAGGAAAGGGCAAGGCCGCATGACCGACAAACAGGAAGTGAGACTAGCCGGTTTCGGCGGCCAGGGGATCGTCCTCTCGGGGCATATACTGGGCAAGTCGGCCGCGCTCTTTGAAAAGAAGAACGCGGTCTTTACCCAGAGTTACGGCCCCGAGGCCCGGGGTGGCTCGTGCTCCGCGGATGTGGTGATCTCGGACGCGCCTATCCATTACCCCAAGGTCAAATGCCCGGACGTGCTGGTGCTCATGAGTCAAGGAGCGCTTGCAACCTATGGCGACGCGATTCGTCCCGGAGGGGTCCTGATAATCGATGAAGACCTGGTGAAGCTGAGCAAAGAACCTGAGGGGCTTACGGTATACCGAGTGCCGTGCACCCGCATCGCGGAAGAGATGGGCAAGAAGATCGTGGCGAATATTGTGATGTTGGGCGCTGTGACCGCGCTTGCCGGCGTCTGCTCGTACGATGCCATGAAGGAGTCGGTCCTCTCTTCAATCCCTGCCGGCACCGAAGATCTGAATGTCTCAGCGTTCGACAAAGGCTACCAATATGCGAGCGGCTTGTTGAAACCCTCGAAGGTCCCATCGGGCCGCCGAGGATTGTAATCCGCTAAGGAGCGATAGCCGGTCCCACACTCGACTCGAGATTGAAGGCATCCGGAGGAACGGCGCAATTGAGCGAAAAGACGTTACCAAAAGCACCCCGCCCGCAGATGAACGATCTTCGTATCGGCGTATATGTTTGCCATTGCGGCAAGAACATCAGCGGCACCGTCAGGTGCGAGGAAGTAGCCCGGTATGCCCAAGGTCTACCCGGAGTGGTCCTTGCGAGGGATTCGCTTTATACATGCTCTGAGCCGGGCCAGGAGCAGATAAAGGGTGACATAAAAGCGCACGATCTCAATCGTGTGGTGGTGGCGTCGTGCACCCCCAGGCTCCATGAACCGACCTTTCGCGCTGCCTGTGAGTCTGCGGGACTCAACCCCTATCTCCTGGAAATGGCCAATATTCGAGAGCATTGCTCTTGGGTCCACCTCCACGACAAGGACGCGGCCACCGAAAAGGCCAAAGATCTCGTTGCGATGGCTGTTTCGCGTGCGGGCCGGCTGGCGCCACAGACAGAGGTGACGGTCTCGGTCATGCGCAAGGCTATGGTCATCGGAGGCGGTGTCGCGGGCATCCAAGCTGCTCTGGATCTGGCTGACGCCGGATATAAGGTCTACCTGGTGGAACGATCGGGAAGCATCGGGGGGCGCATGGCCCAGATCGACAAGACCTTTCCGACCATGGACTGCTCGATCTGTATTCTCGCCCCCAAGATGAGTGAAGCAGGCCGGCATCCCAACATCGAATTGCTCACCTTGTCGGAAGTTACGGGGGTGCAGGGTCATATCGGCAACTTCCATGTACGGGTGCTCAAGAAGGCTCGTTACGTCACGAGCGAGTGCACCTCGTGCGCAGATTGCATATCGGTCTGCCCGCAGCTCGCTCCGGACGAGTTCAATGCAGGGTTGTCCATTCGGCGTGGCATATACATCCCCTTTGCGCAGGCGGTCCCCTCCACGTTTATGATCGATATGAACATCTGTCTGAACAACCAAGGAATCGTTGCCTGCGACCGGTGCTTCCAGGCCTGTTCCAAGAAGTGCATCGATTTTGCGGACCGGGATCAGGAATTGATACTCGACGTGGGTACCATCGTGGTGGCCACGGGTGTGGATGTGTATGATCCCACGTCTCTCACCGAGCTGGGTTACGGAAAGTTCCCCAACGTTATTACTACATTGGAATTCGAGCGGCTTATCAACGCAGGCGGGCCCTCCTCGGGCGAACTCATCAGGCCATCCGACCGCGAGAGACCGAAGCGGGTCGCGTTTCTCCAGTGCATCGGTTCGCGGAGCAAGCGCAGCAACCCTTACTGCAGCAATGTCTGCTGCATGAATACCATTAAGGATGCGCTGCTGATTAAAGAGCACTGGCCCGACACGGAGATCACGGTGTACTACGTCGATATCCGTGCGTTCGGTAAGGGCTTCGAGGACTTGTTCCAGCGGGCTCGCCGGGAGGGGGTCACATTCATCCGAGGTATTCCCGGTGAGATTATCGAAGACCTGGCAACGGACGATCTTACCCTGCTCGGAGAAAACACGCTCCTGGGCACGCCATACCGTTCAACCGTGGACATGGTGATCCTCTCGGTGGGAATCAAGCCGCGGCAGGACTCGGAGCTACTCCAGCGACTGCTGAACTTGGCCACGGACACGGACGGGTTTTACATGGAAGCCCATCCGAAACTCAAGCCGGTGGACACTACCACAGGCGGTGTTTTCATCGCGGGCGCGGCCGAAGGTCCTAAGGACATTAAGGATTCGGTCACCCAAGCCTCTGCCGCGGCGTCACGCGCGAACATATTGATGAGCAAAGGCGAGGTGAAGATCCCGGCCATCACCGCCGGGATCGACCCTGACAAGTGTACCGCGTGCGGACTCTGCGCCCGCGTCTGCCCGTATCACGCGATCGTGGGCGGAAAGGAAGAAGGCCTTTACCGCGTGATCGCGGCCGCGTGCCAGGGCTGCGGCGCGTGCGTGCCCGAGTGCCGATTCGGCGCGATCGATCAGACACATTTCACCGAAAGTCAGATCGTTGAACAGATCGACGCTGCGCTGGCCGGCGATCCCCACAAAAAGATTCTGGCTTTCGCGTGCAACTGGTGCTCTTACGCGGGCGCGGATTTTGCCGGTGTCTCCAGGATACAGTATCCCCACAATGTCAGGATCATTCGGACCATGTGCTCGGCGCGGGTTTCGCCGGCATGGATCGAGCGGGCTTTTACTAAGGGCGCGGGAGCTGTCCTTGTTTCCGGATGTCATCCGGCGGATTGCCACTATAACAACGCGAACCAGAACACAGCTCGACGAGTAGAGCGTTTCTGGAGGCGTATGGAGAAGTTAGGCATTAACAGGGATCGCCTCAGGCTTGCATGGATCTCTGCGGCGGAGGGCGCGCAATTTGCCAAGGTGATCCGTGAAATGGAAGCCGGGTTGAAGACCATCAAACCCGCGGAAATCGAAAACGCGGCCAAGAAGCTGTTCCGAGAAGCGAACAAGAAGAGCGACGCCACATGACCATCAAAATTTGGAAGTTCTTTGACCGAGAAGAGCTGTACGAGTGCTATCAGTGCGCACGCTGCACCGGTTCATGTCCGGCCATGGAGGTCACGGCCGCGCTCGGACCCCGCGGAACCATCCTTAAATGTTTGAATCTCGGTCACGAGGCGGTGGTGCAGGATGAAAAGGTGTGGTTCTGTTGCACGTGCAATGTCTGTGACGACAGGTGTCCCCAACAGATTCCCATCTCGGATCTGCTGGTGGCGCTGCGTAATTCCGCGGCCCGCAGAGGCAACGTCCCGGGCCGGCTCTTGCTGTCGCTTGAACTTTTGGCAAAAACAGGCCGCACCATGATTGTTCACCAGCTCGATGAGATGCGGGCGCACCACGGTCTCGCTCCGCTTCCTCCCGCTCCGGTAGATGAAGTCCGCGCGATTCTGAAGAGGGCCGGCCTGGAGGAAGTCCTGGACTTCTAAGGCATTCTGAAACTTGCAGGTTAAGGGTCCGAAAGGTTGTCATGAAATACGCGTTGTATCTGGGATGCGCTATTCCCATCAAATATCCCGGGTTTGAGGCCGCTACTCGCCTTGTGTGCGAGCGTCTGGGGATTGAATTGGTCGATGACCTTCCGTTCTCTTGCTGCCCTCCACCCACGGGTCTCAAGATGGTCCACTATGATTCCTGGCTCGCGCTTGCCGCACGCAACCTGTGTCTTGCGGAGGAGGCCGGACTTGACCTGCTCACCCTCTGTTCCGGCTGCGTCAACACCCTCAAAGAGGCCAATCAGGCGCTCAAGCACAGCGATGCCAAGCGCCGCAGGGTCAACAAGATTCTGGAAGCGCACAACCGTAAGTTCAACGGCGCCATAGAAGTGACCCACATCCTGGATGTCTTGTATCAAGACAGTGTGGTAGACAAACTCATCAAACTGATGGCAAGGGAAATACCTCTCCGGGTGGGGTGTCATTACGGGTGCCACTATTTTCGGCCCCCGCAAATGATGTATCCCAATGAGCTCTCCGAAGCCGAATCATACGTTCCGGTGAGGATGGACCACCTGCTCTCCATCATTGGCGTGGAACCGACGGAATACTCGAGGAAATTCCTTTGCTGCGGATCGCCCCTGGGCGCAAACGTCGATACCGAGGCGGGTTACGCCATTGTGGCCCAGAAGCTTCACTACATCCGGCAGCGTAACATTCAGGCGCTGTCCGTGATCTGCCCCTCGTGTTTCGAGCAATTCGACATGGGCCAAATCGCGCTCTCTCGCAAGCAAAAGGACCTGAGCAAGATTCCCACCTTTTACCTGACCCAGCTCATCGGCCTTGCTCTTGGATTCAGTCCCAAAGAGCTGGGGCTTGATGTGCACCGGGTCAAAGCCAAACGGCTTCTGGAAAGCATAGACGTAGCCTAGACTTTTCTCGAACGATCTACAAACGGATTAACCGCGCCCGTCTAGCCCGTTGCCAAGAATTTCGTCCCATTCGAAGCAGCGTGATACCGTCATTCCCGTGGAAGCACATAGGCGTTAAGTTAAGCAGCCCGGTACTTTCGTCCGTCATTCCCGCGGAAGCGGGAATCCAGTCACGCCAAAGGCGTGATTCAATCCCGCGTTCCGCGCGGGACTGGACCCCGGCGTTCGCCGAGGTGACGGACAGTCAATAGGCCATCACTCTTGGCAAATGCCATAGAGCATTCCAAGGAATTGGTCGTGACCGGCCTCCTGCTCCCCGAGGTTCAGATCAGCAATTCATCCGCCCAGCCTAATTTGATGAGCTGAATGCGGCTCAAGTCACTGACCCCGAGGCCATAAGTTTTATCGGCCGCCATAATATGTGTGGGAGGAACGTCCAGAGCCCGGTCTTCGCCGAAAAAGGCGAGCCGCTTTGCCTGAAGCAGTTGAGCGCCTATGGCGTCTACCGCCACAGGATCGGTTCCTACGATAATCCCCTTGTAGGGCCAGACGTATCTTGTGTCAAAGAAATGGGAACCCCTTCCATAAAACTGGGGTGTGAGGGCGCTGAGAATGTTCAGGCGGGTCTTTCCCTTTACGATGGGATAAGTCCATATTTTCCCGAGGGGCGAACAACCTTCGTCGTGGTAAGAAGATGGATCGGGGACAAACATGATGTAATTCTTCAGACAGGTCCCGACACCGGACCAATGATGGGTTCTTAACGGCCGCACATTGATGAGAGCGGAAGCTCTTAGGAAGACCGGGTTATGCAGGACTCCTCGGTCGTCGATAGCCATATCCTTTTCCGCCACTCCCGCATCCAGTAGACGACGCTTAATGGCTGCTTCCAATTCCTTGGGAGTCGGCAGCCGGGACCATGAGTTACTCTTAATTCCCACGACGTCAGAACTCTTAACGAGCTGCTGCCAGGCTTCCGCCGAGTCCTTTGCTCCTAAGAGACTGCTGACGGCTTCATCCAGCATGGATTGCAGAATCTCCCCTTGGACTTTGCCGTCGCTTCCTACCACCTCGGCATTCCGGATGAGCACAACTTTTGCGGTTGGCTCCGCTTCAGCCTCTCGCAGGATTCCTGCTCCCAGAGTAGCGGCCATCGCGGTTCCTGCCGTGACCCCAAGAAAATCCCTCCGGGTAATAATTTTTTCTTTCATCGGACTCAAACTCCTTTCTGTATCAGTTGCAGATACCCGCAGCAAATATCTCCCGTGGATGAGGTCCTACTCTTTATTCTCTCGCCCACGTCCTCTAAGCAATTTCTCTTCTGTCGATTTGAGCAACGCCTCGGCATCGACTGCCGTGGGACCTCCAAATACTACGACAACAACTTCACCCCTTTGCCGGGCCATGGTCCACTTCTCATCTTCCGTCTTAACAAGATCCTTTCCTCCGGCGTCAGGAAGGTAGGCGCCCATGAAACTCCGATAGGCATCCGTTGCCTCTTTCACGCCGGGATATCGAATGAGCAGCAGGTGGGTTTTCTGTTTTTCTTGAGTGTATTGGGCGAGCACGGCTTCCGTCCTCCGGCTCAGGTTTAGGATATTCTCATGGGCTATGAAAAACCGCAGGTTCAGGAGAACGTGACTTCTGAGATAGCGAACACTCCGATCGACCAGTCCAAGGTCCTTGCCGGGGATAAGGTCAACCAATTCGGGCTCCATCCCCATTCCCCGGATTAAATCCGCCGTTGCCCTGCCCATTGTGAGAATAGCCGATTCGACTTCCATCCCTCCTCCGTCCGCATAAATGCTGACAAAGTATTTTCCTTTCCAGAACCGGAGCAGTCCTCCTCCAAACTCCGATCCCTGGCCGATCCCTACGGTTTCATCCTGGCGCTCAAAAGAGAAGACTCCATAAGCATCCTCTGAAGAGGCCACTTCATAGAGTTCAACGGTGATACGGGGTTGATTCGACTTCTCAAACTTTCGAACCGTTAGGCCCTGAAAGCCATAGGCCAGATAGAGTTCCGCCGCTCCATCGATATACTCGAAAAGAGTTTTGGAGTCACTTTTCATCTCCTTGCCGTCCCACGTCCAGCCCGCCGCTTCAGCGGGCAGGGAGATCTCCGGATTCATTTTTCCCTTCTGCTCCCCTTCGACGATTTCGGCCACCGTGAATATCCAAACCATGATAACAAAACAAGCCCAAATCTTCGTATCGATTCCCTGGTGAGCGGCCCTCTTAATACGCCTTAGCATTCCAGCCCCTTGAGATCGAATGGGATCACCTGCGACATGACCGTCGCGGCGAGCAGTTTCATATCAGTTCTCCTTTCAAATGACATGCGGACGTCGGGGGACTGTAATACATTATATAGCCGGCCGAGGGAAATGCATGCCTAAGGCTCCGAACCTCTGACACGCTCCTCTCAATCAATATTGGGCTTCCCTCGCCACGAAATCCCGGGCCGGCTACGGGTCCAGCGGAGCACGTTTGGTGACCGCGTCCGGGACTTTCAGGTCTGGGCAGAGGAGCTGCATGATCGCAACATACGGCTTTGTGCGTTCCACGAGCACACGCAGGTCCCGCGCGGCTTCGGCGCCGGAGTCGCCTTTTGGGGATCCGGCTGTTGATTTGGCCTTGCCCAGAGTTTGGGCAATAGACTCGATCAGGTCCTTGATGACCTTTGCCATCTCGGGATCTTGTTCCCCTCCCTTGAGCATCTCTGCGATGGATTGCGACCATGACTCGGAAAGTCTGGCCACCTTCTCTCGGTCGCTCATGGTCTCCGAGCGGCTGATAGATACGATCTCGTCTATTCGGCTCTGGAGTTGCGAGCAGACCGCGGGATCGATGGTCAGGCCCTGGATTTGGGCCACACAGGGTTCAAGGGCGCCGACCGCCACAAGAAGACCGACGAAAATCCCCAGCGCAACAAGAAGTCTTTGAGTGATCATTTGAATCGCCTCTTATACGGATTGCCACGAATAGCATTCGTTCGGCCGCGAGACTGAAATTCCGCGGGACGCTCCCGTCGGCGTCTGTCGCGGAGAGTCAATTCCTCACCAGCGTTCAACGTGTATGCGCTCTTCCCTAAACCGCGCGGAAGGCGCTTTCTTCCGATTCGGCCAGCCGAGCGAAACCATGCACAAAGGGACGACATGGTCCGGAATGCGCACAAGCTCTCTGAGCTTCCGCATTCGGTTTTCTTCAGGATATATCCCGACCCAACACGCTCCCAGCCCCAGGGCGTTGGCCGCGATGAGGATGTTTTCAGTAGCCGCGGCGCAGTCCAGGATCCACCGGCCTTTGAGGATTTCCACCGTCGGGTCGCCGCACACGGAAATGGCCACCTGAGCCTGTTTGAGCATATCCGCATGGGGGTGAACAGTGGTAACGGCGTTCAGTGTCGCGCGATCTCTGATGACGACGAAATGCCAGGGTTCGTTCCCGGCAGTGGGCGCGCTCATAGCTGCTTTCAACAATTCGGTAACCGTCTCGTCCGAGACAGGGTCGCTGGTGTACTTCCTGATGCTTCGCCTGGTCAGAATAGCCTCGAATGCGTCCATGATCCTTTTCTCCCACGCGTATCCGGATGCCCCATTATACCTCACCCGCGTTTGTGCGCAATGTTACGGGGCATAATTCGTGGGCGAGCCGCCCGGTTCCGACGATTTATCTATTTCAGTAGCATCTTCCACCGCTTTTGCCGATGACGATAAAAAAGATGCGCAAATATCCAAATAGGCGCTGTTAACAATCCTGCTTCTATTTGAATCTCATCGGAATAAGTTAATTTGGTCGGCGTGGCCCGGCTAAAGCGTATGGTATGATTCCAGACTCGCGCCAACTGGCCGGTCTCATGACTAACAATCATGTTCCGATCTCTGTCGATTGTGACTATCTTTATACTATGCCGCCCGAGGGGGAAGATGCCAAGGAAGTATAATTTTAGTTCATACGATTTGCCTACGATCCATTCCCCTTCAAGGTCACTCTTTACAGGCGGTTGAAAACTCAAGATAGGCGAGGCTATAAATTGTAGCGACTGCGGGTCCATGATCTTTTCCCAGAGCCTTTCTTCGCTACAATCCAGGTAAGTTGAAATGCGTGCGATCATTCTTGGCCTCTGTTGACGCTGTGACACAAGTGTCGGAACCTGTGACTGCGGTCGGGACGCCTGACTTGTAACCATACTACTTTTCTATTAGTTTCTTCAAGTTCTCCCCCTCTTCTTCCATATGTCTTTCGGTGGCATCGACTAAAGACAGAATTGCGCGATTAAAGAGCCTGGGGATTCTCATATGATTAACGGCCGAAAAGATGCACTGACTGCCGGTGGATTCGAAGAGATAAACCGCTTTGGGATGAAAAATTGAAAGAGGGAAGAAGGGCTTGCATTCAACACATTTGTGTTTTTCCACATGTGTGCATCTTATTTTGATCTTACATAACTTCCCATGAAGGACTTCTTCAAAATAAGCGACAGAGCCGACCTCGTGCGGTCTTCCTTTGATCCAGCGACACGCAATATGAGATTCGGGATGCCAAGACTTATAATTCCTATCCAAATGTTCAAAGAAATCCCAGACCTCTTCTACAGATGCGGTAATCGCAATCGAATGCCTCAGAATGCGCTCTTGAAAAAAAATCATGAACATTTCTTGATCACTATTGTGCAAGACTTTAGACGAGAAGCTCCCTCTATTCAGACCCGCGATTCTCACGTCGCGGATGCTCGATCTAGATCGCCATTACCCACTAAGATTGTTAATGACCCCGACTACCAAAATGGGGAGCCAGAAAGCCACGCCGAGGCCACCGACGATAAGGCGCCACCATACTTGCCCCATTCCTCCAACTGCACCATTTGAGTCCAGAATAAGCCGTCTTGCCTTGAGACCCGACATGACCGCAATGAGCGATCCGATACCGAACAACCAGAGGATTGAGAAAATGATCCCCCGCCTCAGGACACGGGCGACTTCCTCTTGAATATGGCCGCTCTCCGCATCAACCATAATACACCTCCTCTGTAACTTATGTTTACCGAGATTATGCCGCGGTCTTGCCGATTCTGACACGTTTGCCCCAGAAGCTGATCGCCCCTCTGTCCCCGTTGGACTCAGGACGCCGAAACGGTCGTCAATCTCTCTCAGCAAAAGGAAGCCCGTGTCCCAAGTGATCTTGGCGTTTTGAAAATCCATCATAATGGAACGGTCAATTTGTGGGCGGATTTCCTCTTGTTGTTCTTCACCACTCCCCTGCATCCGGCGCCCTTCAATAATGGTCTATTTCCAATACCATATGATGAGGTTGCCGGAAAGCACATACCTTTGTTTGTATTGCCGCCGAATAATTCGGGGTTATATAGTTCACCCAAGAACGTGACAGTGGTGGCGCGGTTGGCCCACGCGGGCGTACGCCGCGGACCCCCTTGTCCGCCCCTCCTGGGCGGTCCATGAAGGCAGAGGCAGGGGAGCTGCCCCTACATCGCCGGGAGGGCCCGCCGATTTGGCTTAGGGTTGAGGCTGCAAGGCTGCAACGGGCTCCTGAGCCCTCTGGCGAGTCACGCGAGCAGAGTTGATAAGCGCGGTAACGAGAGCCGCAAGGTAGGGCAGCGATTGCACGACCAACAAGCCGGCCCAAACCAGCGCCGCGGGGAAGTAACGTCCATGAACAAAGACCACCGCGGCCGCCGTGGCCCACAGAACCATCATAAGCACAACCTCATCGCTCGCGGCGGCAAACGCGTCAAAGATATGCGGCCGATTTTTGCACTTGGGCGTCCTGAAGAACGGCTTGCCGCTGGTGAGGAAGCCTGAAATCACCGCCTTGGCAACCACATGCGATAGCGACGTTCCCGCGATGATCGATCCGAGGGTCTCTTTCAGCGGAAAACCTATCTTGAACATGTAGAGGTAAAGGGTCTTGACCACCTTGAAGAAGAAGATCGCTGCGATGGGCAGAAGCATGATCGCGGGTGGCGGTCCGAAGTGCACGGGCGCGGCAATCATCGCAAAAGACCAGATGAGCGCTACCACGGTCCAAATCAGATTTGCTCCGTCCGCCAGCCACGGGAGCCATCCGGCCAGGAAATGATACCTCTGGCCGACGCTCAGCTTGGTGGGCGCAAACCCGAAGAGTTGGCCGGCATGTCGCTTCATGATTTGAATTGACCCGTACGCCCATCGGAATCGCTGTTTCTTGTAATCGATGAATCGATCGGGCAAGATCCCGCGGCCGTACGAGCGATTCACGTATACCGCCCGGCGCCCGTGCTCCAGTATCCTCAGGCCCAATTCCGCGTCCTCGGTGATACACCATTCTGCCCAGCCACCGATCTCTTCCAACACCGACCTACGCACCATAGTCATGGTTCCGTGCTGAATAATGGCGTTGCGTTCATTCCGAGTGACCATGCCGATGTGGAAGAAGCCCTGGTACTCCGCGTAACACATGGACTTAAAGAGGTTGTCACGCTCCGGAACATAGTCCTGGGGCGCCTGGACGCATGCCACATCCTGATCTTGGAACAAGGGCACGAGTTCCTTGAGCCACGCGGGATCGACTTGGTAGTCGCTGTCGATCACCGCAACAATTTCCGCGTCGGCCGCGGTGTGCGCCAGGGCAAAGTTCAGAGCCCCGGCCTTGAATCCTTGCAGCGGGTCCACATGGAAGAAACGGAACGGCCCCCCGAGTCGCGCGCATTGGGCCTCCACGGGTTTCCATAGCGCGGGATCTTTGGTGTTATTGTCAATGATCAGCGCTTCAAAGTTCGGATAGTCGAGCCGCGACAACGCGTTCAACGTGTTGATCATCATGGCGGGAGGTTCCTGGTACGCGGGGACGTGAATGGAAACCTTGGGCCATTTCTTGAGTTCCAGCGCCGGAGGCCGCGTATTGGCCCGCTTATGAGTCAGCCATGCGGCTTCGGCCATTTCATGGGCCTCCACGAGAGTCAGAAGAGCCGCGATCACTAACCCCACGGCAAGAATACTCCCGACCACGGTGGTGATAACCGTCAGATACAAGCCCGTATAATGATAGACGATCCAGAGGGCTGCCCAGGCAGTGCAGAGCGCGACCACGGCGAGGAAGATACGGCCGTGCAGCCCAAGCTTATTGCTGTCGAGCATGAGGAGCGCAAAGAGCGCCAGCGCGAGCAGAGCGGAGAAGGCCGCCAGGAACGGCCACCCCGAAATCTGTGATATCGCCCCGGTAAAGGGAAACTTCGGGTTGCGGTCCGCATCGTAAATGCCCCAATACGCTCCGATTGCTCCTTCGAAATTGGACTTCCACGGCTGATCGAAGGCTTCCAGCAGATAGTAGTCCAACCCGAGCTGCTCGGCCCGGTGTAGGAACGACCTGACAAAGGTCGCCTGATTCGCCACGGAGGGTGTGGCAGGATTCAGGAGACATTGGAGGAAAGAAGGCTGAGCAGTAGGCGCGCCTGCGCCCGAGGCTCCGCTCAAGGCCGCGCCGATCAAGGCCGCCTCCGTGTCTCCGCTCTTGGTCATTGCCAGGCGAGTCAGGCCATTGCTCGGCCATCCCACCTCGGAGATCACCACGCGCTTACCGGGGAAGATTCTCTGAATGTCTCGGTATCGGGCGAACACGAAATCCACGGCGTCGTTGAGCGGTATCCCTTCCCACCACGGGAGCAACTGAACCGCGACAAAGTCCACGTGATCGGCCAGTTCAGGCTCGACGAGCCACACATGCCAAGGTTCCGCGGTGCTGACGGGAATACGAACCGCCTTCCTGACGCGTTCGACGTAATCAATAAGCTGCCATGTGGGGATCTGTTTACGAAGGAGCGTCTCATTCCCAACGATTACTCGAGCCACGTTGGGGCTTGCGTTTGCCAGCCGGATCACTTCTTGGATTTCTTTGTCATTCGCCTCGGGATCGTCGCTTATCCACGCGCCCAGGGTGATGTCAAAATCGAAATGCCGCGCGATACCCGGGATATCACCCAGCGCGCCGCGCACCGAATACGTCCTGAGCGACTTCACCTGCCCGGACAGGAGTTCCAGGTCGGCTTTGATCTCCTCCGCGGTGGGCCAGCGATCCTTGTTGGGATTATTGCCTTCCCGCATGGGAGAAAAAGATATTCCTTTGATTTCGGTAGGGAAGGGGGGCGCCAGGTGCGGACTGGCAAGCAAGGCCCAGAGTATCCACGTTACAGCGGCGATGATGGAACCGATGACGAACAGTGTGGATCGCAAATCCGTAATCTCCTGTATTGGCCAAGCAAGCACAATAGTATGGCCCAGATTCCACCATCGGACCTGGGCCGTTAATTATCCGGTTTTATTTGGTTTTCAGTTAAAAATCCGCTAGGTCACTCCCGCAAATCTTATACGGGTCGTGCAAAAAAGCACAGTATCTCGCTTTCTGATGTAGGGCGTCATTTGATCTCGCTCGCCGCTTTCCGGTCGCGACCTGGGTCTCGACAATACACCCGGTCCTCGATCGGGAGCGGACCTAGTTAATAGACCAATTATTTTGGGCCAGGTTCCCATGAACCTGACCCTCTATTATTCTAGATCAACCCCAAGCGCTTTGCAATCTTCATTGCAAAATTTTTTTTCAAAGCCAAGCGGTTCGCTCGTCACTTCCTCCCTTTGCCCCGATTGCGCGGCAGCTTACTTCCAGAGGGCTTTGAGCGCGTAGTAGATCGGTCGGGGAGTAAGCAAGTCGGGAGGGTAGGGGACCGGGCTCTTATCAGGCTCCCAAGGATGGAGGGGAGGACGGTCCGGATGGGGCGCGATGGAGTTAATCCCGAAGCATTCGTCATCAAGCCAACCACCTGCGAGAAAGTCCTGTTGGATTTTCCCCGGATCTTGAATGGCCGCATGACCGTGCTGGTCGCGGGTCTTCCACCATTCGTCCGACCATGCGAAAACAAAGCCTCCTGATGTGATACCGCGGCCGGGATCGCTCAAGACGGACCGATCCGCAATCTGTTTCCACAGCGCGAGGGCCCACTGAACTTGAAGAAGAGCCGATTGCGCGGTCTCTTCAATCCGGCCGTTAACTCCGTGCCGGCACGCGGGTGTGCCGAACTCGGTCACGATCACCGGCTTATTCAGTCCGCGTTCCTGTGCCCACGAATTATACAGCTCCCAGAACTCCGAATTCTTCAGAGGGCCGTCGTACAAGTTCATGCCGATTACATCGAAACGCTTATCGAGCAGAAGCCGGGGATATTTCAGGAAGTGCTCCTTCGGCTGAGGAAACCAGACGGACGTGACCAGCTTGTCCGGGGCCTCAGCCTTTACAATACGGGCCAACTCATCGATCCTCTCCCAGAAAACGGGGGCCCCCGGAAGGTCAAGCGCGTCATTACACTCATTGCCGATAGAGAAACCCATAACCGCAGGGTGTGAGCCGTACTTTCGCGCAGCCCATCTCGCGAGCTTCTTGTAGAAGCGGTAAACCCTTTCGGAGTCTTCGGCTCTCAATCGATCGTCGCCTTGATAGAAACCCCTGAGTTTATCCACCGGAATGGTAATGAGCACGTACAACGGGTCTTGGCCGCCGTCCCATGCCTTGTCAAGAAAATCCAGATGGTCCGCGACCTCCGGACTATCGAAATCCAGGGCATCGACGTTCTCGTAATTCGCGTCGGTTGGTGGGAACGCGAAGAGCGAATGAATCCGCATGGCGTTGGCGCCCATCGCCCGGATCAGGGGAAGGTCCCGTTGGTAGATCCCTCGCCAGGAACGGGTGAACCAGTCACCGAACGGGTCCCAATTGTATGATCCACCAACCGGCGTGGGCGAATAGTTCACGCCTTTGGCGAAGAAAGGCTTGCCGTCGAGCAGAATTGTTCGCCCGGATACGCTCCAGACCGTGCGGCCGACATCGGCCGAAGCGTTCGCGTGAGCGGCGTAGGGATTCAAAAACGTAACACCAAACATCAGGATGCATAGTAATTCGCGTCGCAACATCGAGTGTGGCCCCGGAACCCCTGGTCTACGTGGAGCGCGGTCAGTGGAGTAGGAACCGAGCTATAGAAGGCTGCGTTGAGATCTGCGCCTCTGCATAAGGCTGGAATCCTCCTCCCCCTTCCCTCTCCCGCCAGGGGAGCTGGTTTTATGACCACTCCCTTGATGGGAGGGGAAAGGGGGGGGGTGACCTTTCGCCCAAATCTCAATGCCGTTCGCTATATGACGCCGACGCCCCGACATAGCGTCCGTTGTACTGAACGACCAGACCGTCGCGCACGAGGAGCGCGAGGTTCTTGACGATCATGTTGGTTTCGAACATCTGCTGCAAGCGCTTGTCAGGCATGCCGTTTCCGTAGATCGGAGACGCTTCGACGAGCTCCTCAAGGGTTATGGGTGAAGCGCACAGCTCCAACACCTTGTTCCGGTGCTTTTCGAAGCCCGCGAGGAATGCCTCAAAGTGAGCCGTTGCCTCTCCTACTTTCAGGGGCCGCCGATGAGAAGA
Source organism: Deltaproteobacteria bacterium (assembly GCA_016875095.1). GTDB lineage: Bacteria > Desulfobacterota > Desulfomonilia > Desulfomonilales > Desulfomonilaceae > VGSG01. Next base: position 12,583 of record VGSG01000050.1, on the reverse strand, counting down.
GCAGACCCTCCCGTGCGGAAGGGCCATGAGGCTGCGAACACCCGCTTGAAAGGTCTCAATGTCCGACTCGGGGTTGCCGTACCACGGGCCGAATGATGTGAAATCCACGTCGGTGGCGAGCAAGGTCCCCGATCGGCGCTCCAAGAAACAATAGTGATCGTCAATATGCCCACCGACCCGGATCGCCTCCAGTTCCGCGCGTCCGGTCGAAATCACGTCACGGTCTCCAAATCGACCGTCAGGTTCCCGCAGCGGATGGATTCCCCAGACGTCCCGCACCACGCGCGCCCAGTATTGTCCTCTTTCCGGGGTTCCCGTAAACCTTTCGCCGAGGAGCTGTAGGTCCAGGACTGCGTCCGGCGTCTCAGCGGGCAGGAGCAAGTGACGATCTGCGAGGAGATGCCAGTCTCGGATATGGTCGGGGTGTGAGTGGGTGATGATGAGAACGTCTATGCGCTTGTTCCGGTCCAGCTCTTTGATGTTCTCTTCACCGATTCCGGCGTCGATCAGCACGGTCTCGCTCCCTGTAAAGAGAAAACCGTGGCACGATGGAAAGCGGCCGCCCTTGTCACCGCCTACGAAATAGAAGTCATCGGCAAGCTGGATCATATGGTCGCTATGCACAGAGGCGCTCCGTCGTATGTGCAAGGCCCGAGGCATCTCGCACGGTCCAGTCAAGTATTCCTGCCGTGGCAAGCGCGCGCGAGCGCATTGTGTCACCCGCGCACGGCAAACGAGTATAGCCTACGGAGCAGAAGGAGAAAAGCAACTACGAGCTGGAAAAGAGAGAAGCGGCCCTGCGGATGCGCAGCAGGGCCGACCGAAAAGAAATCAGAGGCGCCGAGGCGCGAGGGGAAACCCTCCGGCCTCAGCTCAGGCCGGCCCGCTCATGGAGCGGGCCAGGCCAGGATATTATCGGAGAGTGGGGAAACCCTGTCTGCCCCCGACGGGGGCCGTAGCGTGCGCCCGCGCTCCCTTGGAAGGTTTGCACTTCACCGGCATAGGCGGGCACGGCGCCACGTAGCACGGCGGGGGACACGGTTTCGGACAGCAGAGGCATTCCTTCGACGCATGCACGCGAATGGGCCTGCTGAGCCATTCGAAAGGTATGGAGGCCAGAGTCCTCAGCACGGATCCGAAGCCACCACCGGCCCCACCGCTCCCGCACGGAGGAGGGCCGCACATGGGCGGAGGACATGACGGCGTCGGAAAAGGCTGCGGAGGTCCACACTTAACGGGCGGACCACCTTGGGGAAGACAGACCTGCTGACTCGGCCCACATGTCATCGGCGCGCACGTGGGCGGAGGAGGGCAAGGCTGGGGGGGCGGGCATTTCATTATGGGGCCGCAGGGCGCAGGCGCAGGATATGCCGGAGGGCGCAAATAGGGCGGCGGACCCTGGAATGCCATTGCTTCGGAACAGGATATAAAAACCGTACCCGTTATGAGGCAAAGCGCCACAAAACTAAAGGAGATTCGAGCAGACATGATCAGTCTCCTTGACAAAAACTAACAATAACAGATTATTGTAAGACTTTTCACATCTACTCTATCATAATATGTCTAACTAGTCAACATAATACTAATGAGAATAATGGGATGGAGTAATTGGATCATTCGATGTTTGAGGTTTGACGCAGAAGGGAAACACGGCCCGCCCACGGGACTGTTCCCTGGCAGCTTACCGGGAGAAGTAGTTCCAAGGTGGTATTCTCACATCGTTTCCTCTATTGGGAAGGGTTGTGTCCGGCTGTAGCCGTCGCGCGCTCCGGAAAAATGGTTTGACCATGCTGCAAGACGCGAAAATCCTGCTCTGACAGCCCATACTTTGCTCTGGCCTCCGCAAGTTTCATAGGCGGCTCGTCCAGAGGCTCATCGCTCAATACGAAAGTGCCCCAATGAATTCCTACGGACATTTTCGCGGCCACGTCGCGATGAACCTGAACCGCTTCGTCCGGGTTCATGTGGTGGAAACGCATGAACCAGCGGGGCTCGTAAGCGCCGATGGGTATCGCGGCCACGTCGAACGGCCCCAGTCTTCGGCCGATCTCCCGAAAGATCGGCGTGTATCCGGAATCGCCCGCAAAGAAGAGGCTGAAGTTCTCGGATCGAATCACCCATCCTGCCCATAGCGTCTTGTTTCCGTCGAAAAGGCCTCTCTTGCTCCAGTGATGGGCGGGAACGGCGATGATCTCGAGGCCGGACACACGATGTTTTTCCCACCAGTCCATTTCGATCACGCGGGCAACGCCGAGCGCTTGGAACCAGCTCTTGAGGCCCAGGGGAACGAAAAAGAGTGTTTCAGGGCCCCCGGGACGCTCAAGAAGCTTCTTCATAGTTGCCGTGTCTAAGGAGTCATAGTGGCTGTGGGAGATGACAACCACGTCTATTTCCGGGAGCCGCTCTAAGGGTAGTCCGGGCGGGACCGCACGTTTGGGCCCTACCCATGGAAAAGGGGAAGCTCGATCTGAGAACAGAGGGTCGGTAAGGATGTTCTTGCCGGCCAGTTGCACGAGCAGGGTCGCATGGCCGATCCATGTGACGGTGGTCAGGGACCGGTTGGATTTCAAGAATGCGGGGTCGTTCGAAGCCAGGGGAAAACGGTAGGATTCGGGCGATGACGCCGGCTTCCACAGCCGATCCCAGCGCCATTTCAGGAATGAGATAAATCCTGAGCTACCCCTGGCATCCGGGTTCCTGAATCCATGTTCGGTGTGGTGCGATTTTGCAGGATCAGAAGGGTTCTCCGCGCCCACAACGGAAAGGAAAAAAGCAACACCTAATGCGCTCGCCAAGAGGCCGCAACCCCCGACGATATTTGTCATCATCAAGATCACCTCGGCCGTGGGCCTCTCCAGAGGTTCCCAGTGTTATTTCTTGGCTCCCGGCTCGAAAAGCTCTCGGAAAAAGGTCTTCATTGCTTTCCAGGAGCGCCGGTCCGCCTTCTCGTTATACGCATTTCCCTTGGACTTGTCTGAGCCGGCCGCGGGTTTGGTGAACGAATGGACCGCGTCGCCATAGAAGATCATCTGCCAGTCCACACCGCCTTTTCGCATCTCGTCCTGAAACGCGGCCACTTCCGCGGGAGGAACGAAAGGATCGTCCGCGCCGTGGAGCGCGAGCGCCTTGGCCTTTATGTTCTTGGCGTCTTCAGGCGTGGGAGAGCCAAGACCTCCGTGGAAGCTTACCACGCCCTTTATCGGCGCTCCGCTGCGGGCCAATTCAAGCGCCGTAGTGCCTCCGAAACAGTACCCGATAGCCGCGATGCGGTCGGGATCGACCACGGGGCTCCTTTTCAGGGCCTCCAAAGCAGCCAGAGCCCGCGCTCGCATAGCCGGCCGATCGGACTTGTATTTGTTCGCAAGGGCTGCCGCTTCTTCCGTGTTGGCGGGTCGAACGCCTTTGCCGTAAATATCCGCCACGAATGCCACGTACCCGAGCCCTACGAGCTTGTCCGCAATACTCTTGTAATGGTCGGCCACGCCCATCCAGTCCGGCACAACGACCGCCCCGGGGCGCTTCTCCTTGGAACTGTCATCGTATGCCAGATAGCCTTCGAGCACAGTCCCGTTGTGCTTGTATTCCACCGTTTCTTTGTGCGCTGCCGCGGCGGCCGCCATAGGCGCGAGCGCGAGCAGCACGATCATAATCGCTAAGAATCTGTTCATGGGACCAACTCCTGAAAAAGACAACATTATCGGTTGCTGCATCATGGGTCAACCAATGTCTCCTCTTGAGTGATGAGATGCCGGGCGCGGTGAGAATGATTCATGCTGATGGATGCTCTCAGGATTAGAACGCAGGACGTGACGGACGGTAACCGCAATGGGTGGACGATTTCTTCTTGGTGGGACAGGCGTCCCGCCTGTCATTGGTGGTAGACGAGGAAATAGGGGTGGCCACCTTTGGAATTTGGCGCTGGAGAGCCGCGATTGGTCGCTCCTGGGGCTACGATAGTCACTCATGCAATAGAGGATATGGATATGGTAGCCCCAGGAAGTGCGGCTGCAATTCTATCCGGCGTGTATTACCTCGAACAGGCGTGCCCCCAGCTTTTCGAGTTCCTCCCTGACGCCGAAGGGCGAGGCTTGCGCCATCTCGGCGACTTCTTCTTCAGTGACGCCAAGCTCTTTGGCCACAAGAAAATCCTCGATCTCGTCCTCCTTCGAAGTCAAGCCACATGCGGCAATCTGTCCCAGCAATTCGCGTCCGTTGAAGATGGGCACCACAAGCCTCAGCAAACCCGCTTCGCACATGTCGATTTCAGGCCGACGGGTCTTGCCGACCACTGAGCGCATGGCCGTGTTCGTCTTCATGCAGATGGTGGTGAGCGCGCCCTGGTTTTCTCTGATAGCCTTGCATAGAGGAAACCTATCCATCCGGCAGAATAGCAGCTTCCCGTCCCCGTCCGTCAGGCACGCGGTCATATTGGCTTCCTTCGCGCAACGGTCCAGGATCTCTTCCCATTCTTTTTCGGTTTTCAGATCGAGAGGTGTCATCGTTCTCCTTCCATGCCGGCCGGGGATCTATGAACCAATCCTCGGCTCGCAGCGCGGTTGTCATAGGGCAGCAAGCTTTTCACGGACGCCTGAGCATACGCTACTGCGGTCCTGGGTTTCAAGAACCATCTACAGCGCAGCGCGGGCCTTTAGGTATCCGAAGTTAGGCTCCTTTTCGACCGTTCGAAGCGTGCAAATGCTCGGGCAGGCAGGTTGACCGCGGACGCCCCGTGCGGTATGCTACCCGGCGCCAACGCATTCCGCCGCCGTCCGCTTGAGCTTGACTCATTGGCGTGCGCATGCGGCGCGCAAGATAAAGGCAATCGAGCATTGGACCGATCAGGCCGCGGCGGTTTGAACCCGAGCCGGACCTCATCGGCTGTGCGGCGCTCAATTTCGGCGTAAAGATTTCAGAAGACGGAGATCTGGGCTGATGTCGGAAGAACAGCCTCGTAGATTCTGGACTTGGGTATGGGCGGCGGTTGTGGCCGTGCTCCTGCCCATTGCCGCGCTAGTGGCCAAGGACATCTATGACTTCGCCAAAGCGTACGTTGAACCCGCAAAAGCCAAACCGGCGGCTACAGGGGCGCCCGCGACACCAACGCCCCAACAGGCCGTCCAAGGGCTCGGATCCGGCGTCTTGTTGGAAAAGCTGCAGACCCTGGTCCCGCAGCAGGGTGAGGCGGCAGACAAAGCAAATCTCAGAGAAGCCGCAATGAAGCTGCCCGTGCCCCTCATTCTGGCATCCCGGAATGGACAGATCAGGATGGTGAAGTTGCTCATAGACCGGGGCGCGGATGTGAACGTAAAAGAAAAGGAGACGGAAAGCACCGCGTTGATCGCGGCCGCGCAACAAGGTCATGCGGAAGTGGTGGCATTTCTCTTGGAGAAAGGCGCGGACGTTCACGCAAAAGACAAGGCCGGCAAGACCGCTCTGAGTGAGGCTGCACATTACAAGCACGAACAAGTTGTCAAATTGCTCAAAGAGCGCGGAGCAACACAGTAGACGCGGTTGTCAAGCGCTCCGGCGCCTGTGCCTTATCAATGCGGAAGCTGGATATCGGTTCCGCGCGCTGTGGGATCAAATCCGGGGAAAAGAGGTTGTATGACCCTAATGCCGCCTTTCTTGTACGCAGGGGGAAAGCTTTTGGTATCCAACACCGCGTAGTGCGAATGAGACCGAGCCACCTCTCTCACGAACGCGTTGAACGGCTCGAAGTATATGGGTTCGCGTTCTATCCGCTCTGCAGAGAAGTCCTCGTCTCTGACCACCACATAGTCGATGCCGTATTCCCGGCAGAATCTCCGAATCTCTTCCGGATCTTGGGCGTAATAGGCTCGAAAAAAATCGTAAGTCCGTTTCTTGATAGTTGACCAGAAGGGCTCGATCCAGGTGTGTGAAAGCTCGTAAGTCACAAATACTTTGCGCCGGGCAAACGTCGGAACGTTGTCCATGAGTTCCGGATGGCCTGCGACCAGGGCCGTCTTGGGCGTGGAGCGGAGAAAACGATAGAGGTCCTCGTGTTGTGAATAGTCGTACAAATCCACATTGTGCGATCGAGCCGCGCCGAACAACACAAGACCTGTCACCAGAAAGGGAAAAGCAATGCGCCTTAACCCGAGGGATTCAATGGCCACCCTGAGGAAGACTCCGGCAAGGGTGCAATACAAAAGAAGCACTGAGTATTCTATGTATCTCCGGGGCACAAAGAGCTGGGCCAGAAAGATCCTGGCCGCGAGATAGAGCAGCAGGGAAGCGGGAAATAGATAGCCAAAGATATGGAAACCGGAAAGATCGACCACCGGTCTCCAGTTCCGAATGGCATACACGGCCAACACGATGAGAAGACCCGCTCCGATCCATCCCGCGACAAGGCCCCATTCCCGAAAGGGGAGACTGAAGATCCAGGGCCGAATCAGCTCGTACAAGAACGAGGGATCGGGGAGGAACTCGTACCGTCCGGCTGCCGTGTATTCGACCTTGCCCGCCATTTCCGCTCGGGTGACCAAGTGGCCGAAAGCCGAAGAGCCGCTGAAGACATGCTTGAACACCATAAAGGCAAAGGCGAGCAATATGGGAGCGTTCCAGAGAAGCAGTCGCGAGAGCGTGGCCCTACCGGCTTCCGTCGAGACCGCCGCGGGATGCGTTTCACCCCGAGTAAAGAACCGACGCGCCAGATCCATTCCGAAATTTTGTAACAAGAAGACCGCATGGGTCGTGAGACAGAGCAGGAAAACATAAGGATTGAAGAGAGGCTGAATCATCAGCGTTAAGGCGGCCCATCGGATGTTTCTCCGCGATAGGGAAATGAGGTATGCCAGCAGCAGTGGCACGACAAAAGATCGAGAGAGCCCGCCGGCCATTTTGGACAAGAAGCCGGTGAGGACGAAGAACATGCAGACCACCAAGAGCGCAGCGAGCCTGTCCCGGAATCTCAGACTCAGACCGAACAGAAGAGCTGCCGAGAGAACATAGAGAATCCCCGTCAACACGTTGCCAAACCGCACAGGATTCATAGAGAGAGAGCCTATGCGATAGACTGCCCGCACCCCCCACGGAACATAATCGCGCGCGTACTCGGTCAGAAAGTCGTCCTGAAATAGCCCCGGTTCGATCCATTCCTGCATCCAGTAGATCTGCTGACGCACGTCGTCGTTGATCAGATAGGGATTGGTGAACCCTTCCCAATTGCCTGCGCCGTACACGAAAGCCGCCGCAACCAACACGAAAATAAGAAAAAAGGAATCAGAACGAGCGTCCTTCATCATAGCCTCTAGGATTTTCAGAAAACCGTCCCGCTGCGACCGGAAGGGTGAAACGGTTCGGACGTGAAGATATCAGGATTCGCGGGATTGCGCATGGCATTTTCTCGGCCGGATGCCACGCGAGGAAACCTCAAACTTCCGCCGGTCGCTCTATGCGCCGCTATTGCTCATTGACACGGGATGAGCAAAGCAGCTACCCTTAACGTCCTGCCGGGAGCGAGCAGCGAAGCCCCGGCCACCCCGGAACCCTGATGTCGCATGTCAAGGGTGCTGTTGTGTCCCCTCCTTGTTCCCAAGTCGGTCACGTAAGATCCTTGTTACTGCCTGCCATATCGCTTGGTTTCCTCTGGCTGGGAGTGATTCTGATCGTGAATCCCCTGGGCGAATTCATGGTCAATGACGATTGGAGCTTTGTGCGCATGCTGGAAGCTCTCGTCAATGACCGCGCGTTCATCGCGACAGGGTGGGGCAAAGGAGGACCGTCCGCGATTGTTCATATTCTCTGGGGAGGCGCGTTCACGTTTGTCACCGGGTATTCTCTCACCATGCTCAGGGTGTCGGTGCTCTTTCTGGGTGTTTTGAGCTCATTTGCGCTGCTGGAGCTGCTTCGACGACTGGGCGCAAGCCCTTGGACGGCTTTCCTCGGCGCGGTCACCCTTGTGGCCAATCCGCTGTTCTTGTCACAATGTTTCACATTTATGACCGATATCACCTTCGTGTGCGCCGCCATCCTCGCCATCTTTTTCATTCACAAGGGAATGGAAAACGGAAGTCTTCTTGCTCTGAGCATAGGTTTCGTCTTTAGCCTGGCCACGATCCTTACCAGACAGATCGGCATCGTGATTCCCCTTTCATTTTGCGCTCTGTGCCTGGCGCATCCGAGGGCGAAAGAGCTTGGCAGACTGAGGCTCATCCTCCCGGCCATAGGAATATCTTTGGTTCCCTGGCCGCTGTACGAATGGTTTCTTCATAGTATTGGGAGCACGCCCGTTACGGAACACGAGGTGTTCCGCAACATTCTGGGACGGCCTCTGGAGAAGGGTTTTCCCGACTATGCGGTCTTCATTTATACGCAGCTCGTTCATGTCGGGCTTGGTTACACGGCCTTCCTGATTTCCCCGCTGCTCGCATGTCGGTACTGGACCTACTTCAAGACCAAGGCCGCGTTCCGCTGGTATTTTGGTTTGCTCACCGGAGCGCTTGTACTCGTGGAAGTAGGGTTGCTTCTTGGGCTTTTCACACTTCCGGTTCAGCTCTACAGGAATGTGATCATCGACTTCGGAATCGGCCCCATACTGCTGAAGGACACATACCTGCACGGTATTCAGCGGACTACTCCATTATCGGCGCCGGTCTTTTATTTCATGGTTTATTGGGCTGCCCTGGCTGTTGGGACGCTGCTGGCCTTGGGGATCTCTTCGTTCAGGTCAATGGTGAGAATGACCCATAGCGCCTTCGAAGAAGTCCCATTCGCTCCTGCGCTCTGTTTGCTCACCGCGGGCATGTACCTGGGAATCATCACCTTTACCGACTTTCACGATCGATACTTGATCCCGGTTTGCGCATTTCTCATCGTCTGGCTCGTGGGAACGCAATTCAGCGATAAAGCCGACCGGCCGGGCACCGCCATGATCCCGGGGCTGGTCACGCTCGTGGCGTTCGCCGCCGCGTCGCCTCTTCTTGTCCACGATTTCATGGAGATGAAACGAACCCTCACCCTAGCTCAGCAATATGTCGTCCGTGAGCTCAAGGCGGACCCTTGCGGGATTGACGGAGGGTTTGAATTCAATGGGTACCATTGTTATGAGAAGAATTTTCAAAGGATCGACGGACTGAGCTGGTGGTGGGTCAGACGCGAGGATTACCTACTCACCTTGGGGGAATTGCCCGGATACCGCGTGGTCGGGGTATTCCCGTTTCAGCGATATGTGGGCCGATCCGGGGCTGTATACGTATTGCAGCCCGAAGCTCGCGCCGGGTCCAGGGAATTGACCCCGCGATTAACAGGCTGGGGTCCGGAGCCCTTCCAAGGGTCGAGGCGGGGGGATCGCGAAGACCATCGACTCGTGGTGTCGCATCATGGAGGCGGTTGATACTGTCTTGAGCGTTCAAGCCCGCGATGGGCGCAGGTTTGACCTTCCCGTGCGGCGCGTGCCGGCCCGGGAGCAAACTCCGTAGGAAGACTCCGTTACGGCGGGACAAGGGGTGTGACCATGCGTGAAAGGCTGCGTTTCGTGTGTCTGGCAGCGATCGTCTCTGCGTTGACCGTGACAATCATGGAGGCGGCTGTCACTGAGAATGCTCAGGCCGAATCACAATTGCTGATTTCCGAACCGGCGCCCGGAGAGAAGGAACATAGAGAGAGCCGGGAAGCCCCTGGACCCGCGGCCAAGACGGACGAGGTGGAGCAGCTCAAGCAGAAGATCCTCGACATCCAGAACAAGGGAAAACTAGGGTTCCGGAAAGTGGTCCCGTGCAGTTCGGTGGAGGGGTACGGCCTCTATGCGCCTCTCAAGCCCGATGAACCCGCCACGAGGGTTATTTTCTACTTCGAGCCACAGAATGTCAGCACTCTCATCACCGGAGACCGATACGTCATCGACCTCACGGTGAGTCTCTTTATTCTGGACACCGCGGGAAAGGTTGTGGGGGGAAAGGAGAATATGCTGAAGATCAGCCGGGTCTCCCACTCGCCTGTCCTGGACCTCTTCTATAAGATGGACCTGAAAGCAAGAGAGCCTCTGAGCCAGGACCTGATCGTGCGAACGGTCCTGCGGGACAATATCAAGAATGAGACTGTTTCCGCGACCTACCGCCTCAACGTGCGATCAAAGGGCCAGAAACTTCTTGACAGGATCTGACGAGGAGGAGTACGCATTACTTTCAGCTCTTTACTCAGATTCGGAACGATTATCGAGCCTTACTCGGCAGAGCCCGACCTCGACCCTGAATCGCCCAACACACAGTCGCAAGGACTTGGGGGAGGCTCAATCGCGCCCTCCACAAAAGGAAGGAGAGATAACCGATCATGAGAAACAAAGATTCGCAGCCGGCTCCGCCTCCGCCGCCTCAGGGGGCGCTTGCAAGGGTTCTTTCACCGCAAATGGTCATCTACTATGCGAATTGCGCGATGGTGGCCACCAGTCCCCGGGATGTCTCGCTCTTCTTTGGCAGATTGATGCCGACCCAGGATGAGCAGGGCGGGCAACGGCTGGCCGAGATGTACGAGCGGCAAGTGTACATGACGGTCGAGCAGGCGGAAGACTTGGCGAGGATTCTGGCCCAGACATTGGAACGCTATCGTATGATGAAAATTCCCAAGGAACCTGATGCCTGACGCCTGATCGAGGCGCCGCCACCTGACGAACGGCGGGCACTTTTTCCTGTTTACTTCTTGCCCGTGGTGCTACTATAGATGTGCGCTTAACGGCGAAAGCATGGGGCAAGAGGCCCGCTCATTAGTCGCCCGGGGGGAATTATTGACACCTAGATCCGCTTTCTTCCGTTCGGTCGGTCGTGGAGAAGGGGGATGCGCGCCCGCGTGGCGCCACGACGGTTCGCTTCGCGAGCGCAAAGTCGAAGCTCCGTTCTTCTCCGGGGGTCTTCCTGTGGTTCGCCGCGAGCTTCCCATCGGCAAAAGGAACCGCTCGCGAGCAAAGACAATCTTCCGTCACCACTCAATCTGAGGATTTCGTCATGAATGCCAGGCTGTTCGTTTACTGGATACTCGTTGTCAGCGCGGCTTTGTCTTTGCCGATCGGCTCATTTCGCGCCGAAGCGGACGTCAAGGAAGCCCTCGCCCTCAACCAGGAGGGCGAGAAATTGCTCCAGCACGGCAAGTACACGGAAGCCCTGGAGACGTTTCGTAAGATGTCCGAACAGTGCGGCTCGCACCAATATTGTAAAGGAGTTGCCGCGTTCTACCAGGGACGGACAAATGTGGAGATTGCCCGGTACGATGAGGCTTTGAAGTTTTTCGATGAGGCCGAACAGATCTTCGCCCAGCTCAACAAAGAGAACGAGAAGGCCATGGTCCTCGCCGGACGTGGGAGCGTGCTTGTGGGCCGGGGGGATTACAAAGGGGCCCGGGATCTGTTTGCAAAAGCTGAAGTCACTTTCACGGAAAAGAAGAACCGGAAGGAGCTTTACTCGCTCTACAACAGCATGGCCGTGGTTTCGGCCTACATGTGTGACTTTGATCAGGCGCTCTCATACTTGGAAAAGGCTGAACAGCTTGTCGCAGGCTCGGACGACCCGAGCATTACCGGGCCGCTTAACGTCAATCGCGGGCTGGTCTTCTCCAAGCGACAGGACTACGAGAAGGCCCTGGCCGCATACGACCAGGCGTTGAAGACCTACCAGACTCTGGGCAATCTCAAGGGGATGTCCATTCTTCTCAACAACGTGGGCCATATCCATGAAGCTCGTTCCGAATACGCCAAGGCCCTGGAGAGGCACGAAGAATCATTGAAACTCGCACGGGAGGTCAAAGACCCGTGGTGCGAGTCTCTGGCGCTGAACAACATCGGGTGTGTCCAACTGAAACGAGGCGACTACGAGGCGGCGAAACGGGCGTACGAACTGGCCCTCAAGATAAGAAACGAGCTGGGTATAAAGCATTTTGCAGCGGAGAGCCTCAATAACCTTGGACTGGTCTGGCTTGCTTACGCTGATTATCCGCGGGCGTTGGCCTGTTTCGATCAATGTCGTGAAGCGTGTGAACTCGCGGCCTCCCCCTCGGGCCAAGCTTGGGCTCTGCACAACATGGCTTTTCTCCTCAAGGACCAGGGAAAGTTCAAGGAATCTCTGACCGCCTCCGAGGACGCGGCGAGGATCGCGCGGGCGATCGGCGACAAAAGGCTTGAAGCCACCGCAATACTGCGCCTGGGCAACCTTTACGAATATCAAGGCTGGTTTGACAAGGCATTGGAGAATTACCGGAAGGCCGCGGAAATCCAGCAAGAAATCCAGGACTGGAATTTCCGCAGCAATACCATCGCGGATGCGGCTAACGTCCTCAACCGCAGCGGGGAATCGGACGATGCCGAGGTCTATTTCCAGGAAGCCATCAAACTCAAGCGGAAGATCGACGCTCCCGCGGGGGAGCTTCTGTGCAAATTCGCTCTGTTCTATCTGGAAAAGGACCGTTACGCAGGGCTCCGACAGGAGAAAGGGGAGAAGGGCGATCAGCGGCGAGCCGCGGATCTGGCAAAGGCTTCGGAACAGCTCAGTCTCGCGGAAAAGGAGATCAAACCCGATCAGAAGAACGATCTCATGCTGCTGACTTATGTCAAGGGCCGGTATCTTCGCGAAAAGGA
>VGSG01000049.1 GCA_016875095.1 Deltaproteobacteria bacterium | reverse complement strand
CGGGAACGCTTGTCCCGAACGCCACCAGTAATATCGCCTCCTTGGTAGTCGGCGCTTTCCCACGATCCTGCTTTGCTGTCCCCCCGGCCAAGGCCCATGCGGGCAACAAGGCAGCCCACGCCAGGATGACCACCATCCATACCGACCTCTCGATTGCCATCAGCCGCTCCTTTCCTCACAGTGAATTGAACCGTGACCGCGGCTTTGGATCTTATACGCAGTACGTCCAACGCCGCGATGGACCGCAACTACCTACAGTCCACCGAGAGGAACGACGAACGAGACATCCTCCGAAGGGCTGAACGACAGGATCATGCGCAACAAACAAAAAATCCCGGAGCTTCAACAGCCCCGGGATTGCCCTTTTCTGCTCCTCGGAAAGCCTTTGGTCTCTACCAGTTCCCCTCGATGGTACCAGACCCAATCTTTGCAGGCAGGTCTTCTGGCTTACGGATCATCCTACTCGCCGCGCCTTCCCGGGCTGTTACGCCCCCAGTGGCTTAGAGCAGCTTTCGTACCCGTTCACAGCGGCGGGCCCACTCCTGATTTGCACAGGATTCCCTCTTCATCCGCGTACGCGGAACCTGCAAAGCTTTTTCTCATCCTCTCATAACACGCGGCACGTGTCCAGCTCAACCACGCGCAAGATTCTTCTTGACCTTGGGCAATGTGCGCTGTATTAAGGCCATTGGGGAAACAGGACTTCTCTACCATGTAACGCTGCTCTTCACTGTGTGCGGATGGCGTTGTGTGAACCACATCCACCGTTTTCGCGGCAAAACGACCTCACTATCGACAACGAACCTGATCCAAGACCCCCGAATAGGGGAGCACTTCTTATGGGAGACTTCGTAAGCAGTGTCCTGGCTTCTGTCCTCGGAGGATTGATCCTTCTCCTAGTGACGATATTTGTGTCCCGAAAAGTTCGGGGGGTTTTTATGGGCATCTTTGGGAGAATTTTGGACGTGGACATTGATGCTGTCTATAGGAACAAAAAGGAGTCTGAGGAACACGTGCGAAAGGAAGTCGACAAGGCCAGATGGATAAAAGTATTCACTGGTAGAGGAAATGAACTTCAGCGAGACACTTTTAAGTCCATTTTCGGAAAGAACTCTTTTGACAAGACATTCACAGCCCAAATTCTGCTACCTCAAACAAGAAATCCAGGAGGGCGGTATGATTGGCTCGCCCAAAGAGAAAAGGAATTATGCACTTTTGATCCTTCCTATTGCGATGGTTCACTCCGAAGCCAGATTGACACAAATTGCGATCTGCTGTTATCACACGCAGAACATGCTTCGATAAATCTCAAGAGATACAATGTCCCCGACATAGGTAGGATTATCGTTACTGATCGTTGCCTCATATTTACGCCCTACAGAGATGACGCCTACGCTAGAGATTGCAAAGTATATATATTTAGGAAGCAAGACGAGATGTATGATAACCTCCATAGATTCTTTGACCTAGTCTGGGAAGCCTCAGACGAGGCTGAGCTTTAGATATCGAAAGATTACGCTGAAAGATAGCGTGGTGGAGCGGCTCCGACTAACAGTCAAGACTTAAGGTACGGTACTGTGAATCACCCACTCCAAAAGCATCAGGCTGGGATTGGCGAAGACATGCGTCACACAACTTCTTTTTCAAATACGGAGAGAGAATTGGGAATCTGTGAAAACCTCGGTATTAGCCAAGACGCGTTTCACAGCCTCCAATTGCAACTAAGAGGCGTATGTGTGGACAGAAAGGACATTGATTTCAGGAAGGATGACGTCATCAACTTCAAGGAGATTCATTTAAGACTACTATCAAATGAAGCTAATGGGTACTTCTCCGTGCCAAAGAAGATACCAATAATGCCAAAAGGGGCTTCCCCATACGAATATGTTGGAAATAAAATTTGCTATCATGGGAGACCCGTGTTTGGCGGGAATTCTATTGTTGAAGTACCATTACCGGAAGCTGAAACCCCTAGATATCTCAAAGGATATAGTTTCCCATTTCTCGGAACCAAATACCCTTATTACGAATTGCGAATTAATCCGAAAAATACTGGAGCATGCCCTGGAAGATGCTTGTTTTGCCATCGCGGATTTTCTCACAGATTTAGACCACAGCAAACTGAGCGTTTGTTGTCACCTGAAAAGGTGGTGGATAGAATTATCCGCGATTATGGGACAGATGTTTTTAAAGGTGTGTCGCATGTTTCGGTGATTACAGAACTTTTCGGCAGTGAAGCGCCTTTTTTGCGATACCTTGGAAGGCTAAAAGAACTGTTGGCAAGAGCGGGGGTCGGATCAAAAATGAAATTTGGTGCTTGTGCTCAAGATGTCCGTTCGGAAGAAGGTTTAAGAAATTTGTATGAAATAGTAGATGAGAAACGCTATTCGTACACATTAGAGGTGTTTTCAAACAGGACGCAGATTATGAGCAAATACAAGGCCCTACCATTAACCGCGATCGAAACATTGCTAGAGCGTGCACGGAACGTGGGCTTTGATGAGCTAAAATTAAACTACATAGCTGGGATTGATTCCTTCACCTCATTTGAAAAGGGGCTTCTACGATTGCATCGTCTTGGACTAGTCGATACCATAGGCTTGAGTATATTTGCCGCTTTTTTCGCTGACCAATTAAGTTTAAGGAACCAGGAAGCATGGAGAATAGAGTATTACTATAAGGTGATTCAACTGATTAAAGAGCTCGGGATTTCTTTGTACAAACCAAACTGTTTTGAGATGGGATACCCATTACAGTTCCTGTAATGCCTCTGGCTCCAGCTTACCCTGCCATTGGTACTCATCTCGGTATTCCAAATCTCCGAGATGGGGAAGTAATCAAAGACCGTGTAAGTGAAAACAGGTCCTCCATTTCCTAAATTAGGACGCCTCAATCCAAGGCTCCGTCACCTGGCCACCCCATGCGGGACTCAACCCCCAAGGGGAAAAGGCGCGTACATTCCGTGTCTTTCAACGCGCAAAAGAAGAAGATAGCCACTAACCGCACTAGTAGGCGGTTTGCGGTCTCCTGACAATCAGTACCCAATCAGTCCTGGGCTTCTTCTATGTCGAGAAGCCGAATTATGGCTCCCCTCTTCATACCGGTAAGGGTCACGACCTTCTCAAAGCTCGGTCTCACTATATCCGCAAGCATCCCTTCTGGAACCACGACTTTGTGGATGCCACCCTTTTCGTCCAGCAATCTTATTTCTCCTTCTTCTTTAAGGGCGTCTGCGTACTTCAACGTGCCCCTAATTACAACTCTTTCTTCAGGCTCCTCTTCCAAAGCAATCTCAGGCACCGTCATGGCCTCGGACACCGGCTTGGTAAGTAACACCCGCCGTTCCTTTTGCTCTCGAAGGGCCGTGAATCCAACGGCCTTGACCCGTTGGCCATCAGGGGCGATCTTACGAGCTAACCCGACAAAGTTACGGAAATAGGCAGGTTCAGGAATGCGTTCTTTGAGGTGCGCTTCATCTGAAGTACTGAACAATTCCAAGCAGGTCATAAGTTCATCTATTAGCTCCGCACCAGGACTCATGCCCTCAAGCCAAGCGTTTGTCCCTACTGCAATTCTAATAGAAACAGCAAAGCTTGCAGCACGAGGGACTGTAACGTACAAATCTAATCCGCCTGCGGAAGCTTTCTTGCGCGGCCCACGTTCACGGAAAGGCTCTTTTCGAACCCGGTCCCCAGTTCGGTATACCAATTTCTCCACATCCTGATAGCGTTGCAAGAACAGGTCACTGTTAGCGATGCCCGGTCCAACCGCATCTCCTGTTATCGAAAACTGAAACTCCTCAGGTTCCAATGTAAGTCCACGGAGGCTCATATGACGCGAGAAATGAACTTGCTCAAGCAGATCACGCAACTCCTCAGCGATGTTCTCAGGCGGATTCCCCGCTAACCCCTGTGCGACTAAACGCTCCGCTTCTCGCAACTCGCCACAATTCATCGCAAAGGAAGCAGCGCTGCGATAGAGAACGGACCGGGTAGGCTCTAGATCCAGATTGTTGATTACTAAGTCCGCAGCCTTGCTCTCAAATTCAAAGGCTTTTCGCGTTAGTTCAGTAGCTTTGCCGAGTTCTCCTCGCAGTTTGGCTATGAACGCCTGATCCGCGAACTCCATTGCCTGCCGGTGAATTTGTTTGACCGCGTTCACGATTCCTGTACCTGGGACATAGGTGTCCCGAATTCCACTACGACCACAAAGGCCTTGATATTACTGGACGACAGCTTCAGTCGTTGCACTTTTGATCTAACTCTATTCCTGACGATGGATTCATCGCCTCGGCGGATGCCAGATACTTCAAGTCGTCCCTCTCTCAGGAACGGAGGCTCGTCGTCATTGTCAGCCTTGCCCAGCCAGTAATCGACTCGATCACCCTTCTGCGCTCTCTCGATCACCTTCAAGCCCGTCAGATGATCGACGACAAGGATCGCAATGACTGACGCCCCACATTCAGTGGCATCGTCTTTATCCCAGGACACCACCTTTCTCGCGTCACCGGTCTCCCATTGAAGAACGCACGAAAGCGTATGAGCTCCGGCGACCTCCATCTTAACTCCCGGCAGATGCCCTTGATCCTCCAAACAGAGACTGGCAGCCTCGGAGCAGTAAGCTGCGATAGCGGTAGTAATACCGGGATGTCCTTCGCCCAGGGAGTGCAGCAGTAGGATAGGTTGGTGGTGCGATTGCATCGCGTTGACCTGTATTTCCCGAATCCGGGAATTCCGGCACCGGATCGGTGGAATTGTGGCACATGCCCAGACATGGCTTCGGAAGCCCGCCTACATCAAACTCCTCCCAAAATCGTTCTTTTCTTACCACAGATTGGGCGCGGACTACAGCCGATTTCTTGCGAGGCCCTGAACGGCTCCGCAGTTGGTGGACGTTGGGGGTTCATTTTTTCAAAGTGCCCCGACCGGTAAGATGTCGCCAACTGGACATACCGCGGGAGGGAATCGGGTGCCGTTCGTGAGGCCAGGTGGGCCCTCGGAGACCCTAGAGAGGAGGTGCCCCTTGCCTTAAGATTCCGAATGACTCCTCAACGCAGACTCCCCTCTCAATGCGCTCGGCCTTCTCCAAGCCTTTCAGCGGCAATCATCCTGTTCTCACTGCCGCGCACACCGCGCGCACCAGGGACTCCACTTCGGAAAACCCGTGGTCATGCTCTCCCACCGGTCTTCGGATCATAATCACCCGACAGCCACACCGCTCCGCGGCTTCGAGCTTTTCCGGCGCGCCACCCGCGGGGCCGCTGTCTTTAGTCACCAGAACACCGATGTCGAATTTCCTGATCAGCGAAACGTTCTCTTCAAGGGAAAACGGCCCCCGTCCTGTGACGATTTTATCAGGCTCGATTCCGGCGGCCAGACAGGCTTCTATGGATTCGGGTTCCGGCAGCACACGCGCTATTAAGGGAACACCGCTGTTACGGCATGATTCCGCATAGATGCTGAGATTCTTCGAGCCGGTGGTCAGCAGGACCGTACGGCCGTGCGAAGCTGCCAGCTCCGCCGCGTGCTCATGGTCATCAGCGATGTCTACGGCGCCGGCGTCGTACCGGGTGGGCTCACGGGTCCACGTGAAGCACGGCAATCCCACCTTGTCCGCAACCCGCCGCGCGGTCTCGTGCGCCCCGGCCGCATAGGGGTGGGTCGCGTCCACAATAGCTTTGATCCCTCGATTGCGGACCATCCTCTCCATGCTCGGCGCGTCCAGCGCTCCGGTCACCCGTTCGATACGTGGATACGCGCCTGTATTCAGCGGCAGGTCCGTCACTGTGGAAACGATCACAGAAAGGTCCGCGGCTGCAAGCGCTTCAGCCAGGTCCGCGGTCTCGCTCGTGCCTCCGAGCAGGAGAATCATACCCGGTACCCGCGCGGGGTCACCAGCCATCCGTTAAGCAACTTGGTGACCGAGTTTGCAATGATGAGAACCGATCTCATGGTGATGTCAAACTCCAGAAAGTGGTCCAGGTCCGACACAATGATCTCTTCCTCATCAGCGCCGACCGAGGTCCCAATCCCCACTGGAGTGGCGCCCGGCCGCCGGCGCCTAAAGATCTCAGCGGCCTCGTCCAGTTGTTTCCGCCGCTTGCGGCTCCTCGGATTGTACAAGGCCACCACAAGATCCGCCGCGGCCACAGCCTCCAGCCGCCGCCTGATCACTTCCCAGGGAATGAGCAGATCACTGAGGCTGATTGCTGCGAAATCGAGCATGAGCGGAGCGCCCAGCCGAGCAGCGAGCGCGGTTGCGGATGTCACGCCGGGGATTACCTCTATAGGAACCGTGACACGCTCCTTGTGCGCCAGTTCCAATGCAAGGCCCGCCATGCCGTAGATTCCTGAATCTCCCGAAGAGACCAGCGCCACGGTCTCGCCGCTCTCCGCACGACGCAGAGCCAACAAGCAGCGCTCAACCTCTTTGGTCATTCCGGTTGAAAGCAGCTCTTTGCCTTCAGTCAGGTCCTGTATCAGCTTCAGATAACGACTGTACCCGACCACGACTTGAGCGCGGGCTATCGCGGCCTCCGCTCGGCGAGTCCGGTCCAGGGCGTCGCCTGGGCCGATCCCTACCAGGAACAGTCTTCCCGCGCGACCGCAATTGTGACCCCGTGATGGTTTTGCTTCGGTACGACTAATCTTGTCCTCCTACCTGCCAGCAAAGCGGCAGGTTCAGCCACCGCGGGCAGGTTCACTTTTCGCTGCGCTAAGGCTGAACACTGAAATGTCCTTGCAGACTTGCGAATCTCTGCGGACGAAATGAACCGCAACGGAAGACCGAGCTCTCGAGCAGCTTCGAGCAGTCCGGGCTCGTTTGCCTTGATGTCCGCGGATGCAAGCAACCGCACCTTGTCTATTGCAAGGTCTGCTTCCGACAACACGGCCTTGATGGCTGCCACAATACGCTGAGCCGCGGTTCCGCGTCGACAGCCCACCCCGATCACTAGGACCTTTGCGGCTTCGGTGGTCGTGGTAACAATCGGTTCCGCATCTATCAGATTCGCCACTCGGAAAGCCAGATCGTTTGCTCCTCCTTCGTGACCGCTCAAAAGGCTGATGGCAAACCTGCCGCAAACATCCACCACGACGACGGCAGGATCCACGGTCTTGCCCTTCAGGAAAGGCGCAACGGCTCGAACCGCGACTCCGCAGGGCGCGATGAACACCAGGCCCTGGAACCTGCTGAATATCTCTTCGGTCAAACTGAGAATGCTCTCGAATCGCTCTCCGGGAAGCGCCCCTTCCACAGAAGCGTGGAGATAAACCTGAGCCTCCGGAAACCCCTCCACGATGCGGCGGGCTACTCGTGCGCCCTCTGACGACAGCGTAACGAGGGCTATCTTCATTACGGCTTCCCCTCGCGGTAACCGTGGGAGAAGGCCGGGTCGTAGAGCTTCGATTCCGCCGTCGGCCGCGCAAGCGCATGTCCCACGATAATGACCGCGGTCCTTGTGACGCCGGCAGCCCGGGTCTTCTCTGCGATGTCTTCCAGGGCGCCTCGAACGACGACCTGGTCCGGCCATGCGGCCCGGCACACCACAGCGGCCGGGCAGTCACGGCCGTAATAAGCCTCTATTTCGCGAACCGCTTGAGCCACTTTGTCCACAGAGAGAAAGATGCACAAAGTGGACTTGCTCTGCGCGAGTCGCTCCAGACTCTGCGCTTCGGGAAAAGGGGTCCGGCCGGGCATCCTCGTGAGGATGACTGTCTGCGCGATTTCCGGAGCGGTAAGTTCGGTCTTGAGCGCCGCCGCGGCTGCCTGGAATGAGCTCACCCCGGGAACGACTTCATAATCAATCCCCAGGCTGTCCAGGCGACCCATCTGCTCACTGATCGCGCCGTACAGGGAAGGGTCTCCCGAATGCAGACGAACAACGTCTATGTCACGGTCTCGCGCCTCTCGAAACAAGTCGGCGATCCCATCGAGGTCGAGTCGCGCGGAATCATGTTTCTCCGCGGATTCCGGAATGAGTTCGAGCACGTCGGGATTCAGCAGAGATCCCGCGTATATGCAGATCCGACACGTGGTGAGCAGGCGGTGCGCCTTTATTGTGAGGAGTTCCCGATCACCCGGGCCTGCGCCTACGAAGAACACTCTCATGGAACGGCTTCTCCTGCGCCGTGGACAAGAATCACGCTCAAGTCACCGGTTCCCGGTTCCGGCTTGGCCATGCCGTGGAGGTCCGGTTCCACCCGCTGGCCGGGGAGCCCGGCTCTGCCAACGAAGACCGCCTGCTGAATGCGGCCGGTGCGGTCGAGAATTTCCAGCACGCGCTCGAATCTCCCGCCTATCTTCATGATGACAACTGTTCCGTTTCCGGCGAGCGCCTGCTCCAAAGTTTGCAGGTCATCCGAGGTGGGCACTATCGTCACCCCGCCCTTCCCTTCGCCCATCGGGAACTCACTGAGCGCCGCCGCCGCGCTGAACGCGGTCACTCCGGGAACCGTGACCGCCACAAGATCGGGGATTTGCTTCCGCAACTCTCTCAGTAGGTACGCGTAGGTGGAGTAAAGCAGAGGGTCGCCCAGCGTGAGATAACAAACATCAGCGCCGGCACGCAGAACAGCCGCCACCTGGGAAGCCGCTCTCGCCCATCGGGCGCTCAAATCGCTCCGATCGGCAGTAAGTGAGAACTCGATCGAGACAATTTTCGCGTCCGGCCTGAGATGATGCCTGGCTATTGAGAGCGCAATGCTTTCCCTTGCTCGCTCGGAGGCCGGCGCAAACACATGGTGGCACTGAGACAGGATCTTCGCGGCTTTGAGCGTTATCAGCTCGGGATCTCCAGGGCCCACGCCGATACCGTATAGGGTTCCTGTCTTCATGCCATAAGGCTCGCCTTCACGATGATCACGACTGCCCTGGATCTAATCTCCAGGCGGGCCAGTTCCTCGATGTTTACTTCCCTGACCCGTTCATCCGGAAGAGTCAGATCTTCGCAAATGAAAACCCTGCGATCGTCCCCCAACTCCTTGATCATTTCCGCTATCCAAGAGGCAGACTCCTTCCTGCCGGTGAGCACTGCGATGGAGTCGAACTCCCTCGCCAGGTCGATCTTGTCTCCGCTGGGGTTTTCTCTATGAGCGCTGAGCACAAGAGCGTTTTCCCAATCGAGTCCAATGCGAGCAAAAGCCGTCTGAACCGAGCTGACCCCGGGTATGAGCTTGCAGCAATCGCGACCGAACCGTCTGATCACCTGCCTTGACAGACTGTAAAGCCCAGGGTCTCCGGTAACGAGCACTGCCACCGATTTCGCGCCCAAGAGCTCTCCGATGCGGTCGAGAGTTTCCTCCGTCCGCGCCGCCAAAGGGATGTGCTTGGCCGCGGCCTCAGGAAATAGGCGTAGAAGCCGCTCCGCTCCCACGAGGACATCCGCGGCGTGAATCGCGTGCAAAGCCGCGGGCGTAAGGTAGTCAATCGACCCCGGGCCGCAGCCCACTATGGTGATTCTATTCGCCATGGATTCAGGTCTCCGTTGGCGCCGAGCACCTCGCCCTTCATGTTCACCAAAACCACCGGCGTCGGGAATCGCCGTCCCACTCGCTCGAACACAGCTCCGGCAACCAAGCCGGCAAGCTCATTGCCGACACGTCTGCTCTCAACTGGCGGAAGGCTCGTGAAGAGCCCTTCCACGGTGGGCGCCGTATCAACACTTCGGCCTATGAGTTCCTCTGCAAGCTGCCTCACCATCGGCGCCGCGCTTCTCGAACGCGAAGAATGCGTATCCCAATCTCCCGTAGCCAGCTTGGCCAGTTTCCCGGGATGACCCAGCGCCAGCAGGCTACGGAAATCATATTGCGCGGCCTCGTCGAGCATGAAGCCCCATTCGTTACTGACTTCAACCACCTGCTCGGGGGCGAGTCGAAAATGTCTCCTGGCCGCACGCTCGCCGATACGTCCAGGAACCAGGACTGGAGCATCTATCGCGCAGGCATTAGCAACACTCAAGGCGCACTTCAGAGCGTCACGGAGAGCAGGCGCGCTAAATGGCCTTACGAGACCGGATGTTCCAAGGATCGATAGTCCTCCCAGGACCCCAAGCCGGGGATTAAACGTTTTCTTGGCCAGCTCCTCGCCGTTTGGTATGGAAACGGTCACCAGCGCGCCCAGCCGCGTGACTTCTCGCACCGCTTCACGGATCATCTCTTGCGGGACCGGGTTGATCGCAGGCTCGCCTGGCGGAACCGACAATCCGGGTTTTGTAACGACTCCCACCCCTTCGCCCGCTTTCAGAGACACATCGTCTCCTGCCATCCACGAGACTGCAGCCTTCACAATCAGACCGTCGGTGACGTCAGGATCGTCGCCCGCGTCTTTGCGCACCGATGCCCAGGCCGTTTCGCCTTCTCTGCCGCTCTCAGCCACCGGGAGTTTCACGGTTTGTCCGTCAGGGAGTCGCACCTCGACTTTTTCCGGCGCCAAAGCTCCTGCGAGAATCATGCTCGCCGCTTTGGCGGCCGCGGCCGCGCATGTCCCGGTGGTAAAACCGGTCCTCAGTTTCCTGCTCAATGTCGTTCCCAACCGGCCGGAAGCCGGGAGTGAAATGTATCATAGATCCACGGGCGTGTGGGCTTCAGGGTCGAAAGATCTTGTCACGACTCCGCCAGTGAACAAAGCGCGTGCAGAGCGCTCACTGCCAGGGCGCTGCCTCCGCGTCGGCCCGCGACCGCCACAAACGGCACGTCCAGGCTCATCAGTTCTTCCTTGCTCTCGATCACGTGGACGAAACCAACCGGCATGGCCAGAACCACACCGGGTTTAATCCCTTGTTCCATAATCATGCGGTTCAGTTCCAGCAGAGCCACCGGCGCGTTGCCGATTACCGCAATGCCATTGTGGAGTGTCGGCTGCGCTTTCCGAATCGCAAAGAGCGACCGTGGCAGACCGGTGGAGCGGGCCGCTTCCGCGACGTCCTCGTCCGCCACATGGCAGGAGATCTTCTCGTCAGAGTAGTTCGAGTTCATCCGTCGAAGCCGAGCCAGGGAGAGGCCCGATCGAATCATATTTGAATCCGCGTAGATAGGTCTGCCTTCACAAAGGGCAACCCGAGCGGATTCAATTGCGTCCCAAGAGAACCGTACGGATTCCACGAGGCTGAAATCCGCGCTGGCATGGATCATTCTGCTCACCACCGCCCACTCCGGCGCCCCGAACCCGTGACCCTTTGCTTCACGTTCGATCAGGTCAAAGGAAAGGGCCTCAATGGCCTCGCCGTTCAAAGGATTCTCATAGAGATTATGGATGAATGCTTTTGAAGTCATGGTGTTTCTCATGTGCGAGTTCCCTGAGATCGCTTAGCTTTCCTCAGACACATTGCGGCGAAACGCCCCGCGGACTCGGGCCGAGAAGCGAAATGGAGATGAATGTAGCTGACGAGCGAATTGCGGCACTGAAAACCTTCTAATTCCTCCGCCTCGCTGAAGCGCCGTTTCACGCAGTAAGTCGTGGTCCACTGACGATCGGTGGTCGGGTCAGCGAGCAGTTCCGAGTAGTGATACTCGTGCCCTCTGAGCCTGCTTCCAGCGACTCCGAGCAAGGAATCGCGGGTAAGAGAAACTTCAACATATCCGAGAGTTTTCCGCCGGTCCAGCATTCGGACCCACTCTTGGATTATGCCGACCAGAGGATGCCGCTTGCCGTCGAGAGTCTCAATCCCTCGGGAGAGGTACATGAGGCCGCCGCATTCCGCGTACACCGGTTTGCCTGCGAGTGAGAAATCGCGAATGTCGCGCAGCATGGTTTTGTTCGCGGCCAGCTCTCCGGAATACTCCTCCGGGTAGCCCCCACCGATGTACAGTCCGTCCAGGTCTTCGGGAAGCCTTTCATCGACCAATGGCGAAAATGGCGCTAGCTCCGCTCCTTGGGCTGCAAGCGCTTCCAGGTTGTCGTGGTAGTAGAAATGGAAGGCTTTGTCTCGAGCAACCCCTATTCGAACAGAGGTTCCGCGGCTGACCGGATCGACGTTCGGGCCCCGCTCCTCGATTGCGGACACGCCGCGCAACCGCTCCATCAGGGTTTCGAGCGACCCGTGAGTTTCCAAGGCTCCGGCAAGCTGATCGAGCGCCCCGCGCGTGAGTATCTCGGTGTCGGCAGTCACCAGTCCCAGGTGTCGGCTGGGTAGAGGCGGAAAAGCGCCCCGAGGAATCCCGGCCAGCAGGTCGGGGAGCCCGGCCGCTCGAAGCGATTCGCCCAGCCACGCGGAGTGCCTGGGGGAGCCGCAATGATTTGCAATGATACCGATCAGTTGGACTTGAGGCTCAAACTCGCGGTACCCTTTTACCAGCGCGGCGAGACTGCCACCTAGACCGTGAGCGTTCACTACAAGCACGACCGGCGCATCGAGGAGAACAGCGATCTCTGCCGTGCTTCCTTGGATTCCTCCCGGGTCCGCGCCGTCGAAGAGGCCCATTACCCCTTCGATAATTGCGATATCCGCATCGGCTGCGGCACGAACGAACAGCGACCGCGCATACTCCCTGCCTTGCATCCAGCCGTCGAGGTTGTAGCATGGGCGTCCGGATGCGAGCGAGAGATAGGTCGGGTCGAGGTAATCAGGCCCCACCTTAAAGGTCTGGACACGCAGACCTCTAGCCGCGAGCGCCCTTACAAGCCCCAGGGTCAGCGAAGTCTTTCCCACCCCGCTGTTGGCGCCGGCGATGACAATTCTGGGGCATGACGAGATCACTGAGAAATCTCCAGTCTATCAGCGCGCGTTCACATTGCACGGCGGGGCAATTCGGCCGCGTCAATCAGCCGTATGTGACCACGGCAACGCGGACGGCCCCGAAGAGTATCAGCGCAAGAACCGCAGCGGTCAACATCAGCCGGTTTGCCTCCCCGATGCGGCGCGCGTCAAGCGGCGCGACAGGATCTCCAAGGGTGGGTTTGTGTGAGGCAACCCCCTGGTAATAGTTGAGCCCGCCCAGCCTGACTCCGAGCGCGCCGGCAAAGGCCGCCTCGGTCTGGCCCGCGTTGGGACTCGGATGCTTTCTCCTGTCCCGAAGGAAAATCTCCAGCGATCTCAGCGGGCTGAGACGAACCAGCGCGGCCGCCACGGGGACCAACACAGCCGTCAACCGGCTCGGGATAAATGCGGCCACATCGTCCAACCGGGCGGATACCCAGCCAAACTCCCGATAGCGTTCGTCCTTGTATCCAAATGTCGAATCAAGGGTGCTCACCGCCTTGTACGCCATGATCCCGACCGGTCCCGCCAGGAACGCGAAAAAGAGCGGAGCGGTTACACCATCGACCAAATTTTCAGCCACGCTCTCCACAGTCGCTCGGGCAACGCCTTCTTCGTCAAGATTCTCTGTGTCTCTGCCGCACATGAGGCCCGCCGCGCGCCTCGCTTCGACGAGATCGCCTGATTCCAGACTTCGCAAGACCGACGCGCTGTGAGCAAGCAGATCTCTGGTTGCGATTCCGGCGTAGATCAGAAAGATGGCCACAACCTCACCCGCCCACGGATGGAGTGTTTCCGACATCATCACCAGCGCGTAAGTCGTCATGGCGGTCGCCCCAACGACCGTGAGCGCGGTGAAGGCTCCGGCTCGTCGCTTACTCACCGGGAGATATCGGGCGCGCGATTCGAGGAACAGGGCGAGTCGCCCAATGATTCTAACCGGATGCGGGAACCACCTCGGATCACCCAGCGCCAGGTCCAGCAAGAAGGCGAGGAGGATCTGGTATTCCGTGGGCATCAGAGTCTCAACAGCTTGTAGATGAAGCTCATGTCCAAGCTGTGACGGACGACTTCGGCAAGCCTCTCAAAGGACGGCTCAAGATCGTAGCGCGCGACGACTTTGCCCACAGCCGGAAGACCGCGCCTCACTCTAAGTCGGTCGATGAACCATCTCCGGAATCCGTCCGCGTCGAAAACGCCGTGCAGGTACGTGCCCCAAAGCCGACCATCGGAGGATCGAGCGCCGGCCAACGCCCCGTCCTCGCGCCTGATGCAGGGTTGCGCAGCCGCGGTCTCCGTCTGGCCGTGATGAATCTCGTATCCCGCTATCGATTCACCTGATTCCAGGTGAGTCGCAGTCACACGCGTCAGGGTTTTCTCCG
The DNA here is from genome assembly GCA_016875095.1 of Deltaproteobacteria bacterium. GTDB lineage: Bacteria > Desulfobacterota > Desulfomonilia > Desulfomonilales > Desulfomonilaceae > VGSG01. Next base: position 18,194 of record VGSG01000049.1, on the reverse strand, counting down.
GAGCCAACACGGTTTCAATTTCGAGCAGTCCCAATCCCGGAACCGTCTTCCGGTCGGATTCAAGCCCATGAGGATCGGCTATGGACGCGCCCAGCATCTGGAATCCGCCGCACACGCCCACCAATTCGCACTCATAGCGATCCGAAAGATCAAGAATTTTCCGATCAAAACCCTTCTCTCGCAAAAAGGTCAGGTCTCCCGGGACGTTCTTGCTTCCCGGTAGGATGACCGCGTCGGGCCGGTTCAAGTCTTGAGGCGTCCTCACGATTCTGAGTCGCACATCCGGCTCCCGACGGAACGCATCGAAGTCCGTGAAGTTGGAGATATGCGGCAAGTCGATCACCGCTATCTCCACGTGCTGGTCCGTGGGTATGCGATCGTCGAAAAAACCGTTCTTGAATGTGACCGAATCTTCCTCAGGCAGTCCCAGGTCGGAAATAAAGGGAACGACACCGATCACAGGTCTGCCGGTGTGACGCCGGGTATATTCCAGGGCCGAAGTCAATATCCTGGGATCACCTCGGAAACGGTTCGCCACGAACCCCCGGATCAGGTTTCGCTCCCACTCCGCAAGCACCTCCATTGTTCCTACGAACGATGCAAAGACCCCGCCTCGGTCGATATCCCCGGCGAGAAGGACCGGCGCTTCTGCGTACCGGGCCATTCTCATGTTTGCGATATCATGATCCTTCAGGTTTACTTCGCCCGGGCTGCCCGCGCCCTCCATGACTATGACCTCAAATTCGCTGGCCAATGAGTCAAAAGCTTCGGAAACCGCCGCAAACGCCGTGGGTTTGTAATCAACGTATTCCTGCACGTCCATGTTGCCCACGGGTTTCCCCAGGACAATAACCTGGCTTCCTGTGTCGCTGTTAGGTTTGAGAAGAATCGGGTTCATCCGCACGTCAGGTTCCAGCCGACTCGCTTGGGCCTGAACCACCTGAGCGCGACCCATCTCGCCACCGCCCCGGGCGACGAACGAATTCAAGGACATGTTTTGGGATTTGAACGGCGCAACCCTATGGCCGTCCTGGAGAAGGATCCGGCACAGAGCCGCCGTGAGCACGCTCTTTCCCGCATTCGAGGAGGTTCCCTGGAACATGATGCAGCGCGGGCCGGACCTCTTGCTTGTTCGCGGACGTTTACCCAGCGCCCGCTTGAGCGAATCCACCAGGCGAAGGTTCTCCTCCGCGGTTCTCACCGCCACGCGAACGTAGCGATCGTCCAACCCTTCAAAATTGCCGCAGCATCGAATGGCGACCCCGTCTCTCATCATTCGTTCAGCAACACCGGTCCCGCTGGTTCCCGGTCGTTCAAACCTGAGAAGTAAGAAATTCGCCGCGCCGGGATAGACTTTCAGATCCCTTATGTTCTCAAGGAGCGCTTGGAGGCCGACCTTTTGTTCGCTCACGAATCTTCGGCTCTGTTCCGCGTATGCGCGATCTCTCAAGGCAGCGCAACCTACAGCCTGAGCAATGGTATTCACCGACCAAGAGGGCTGCATAGCCTCGACGGACCGGACCAGCGTGGGGTCTGCCACCGCGCATCCCAACCTCAAACCGGGGATGGCGTAGGTTTTGGTGAGAGAAAGGAGCACGACCATGTTCGGGGGGCGTGTGTCCACAAAGCTTTGGACGTTATCTGCGAGGTCGGCAAAGGCTTCATCGATCACGAAGAGAGCGCGGGGATGACGCGCGGTAAGATCTAAAATCGCGTCACGGTCCAGCGGCAGTCCTGTGGGATTGTTGGGATGACCCAAGAAGACGAGGTCTTCCGCGGAGAGGCGACGATCCAGGTCTTCGTAATCAAGGCGAAAATCGGCTTCTTGGCGAAGCAGCGGCCGCTCTGTACGCAGCCCGGCCAGGTCCGCGGAAGCGGCGTAGTCACTGTACGAGGGAACGGGAATAACCGCCCTTTTCTTCCCAGCCGCTCTCGTCAGCAAGAAGATAAGCTCCGTCGAACCGCTACCGGCTAGCACTTCCCCGGCGGAAACCCCGAAACGCTGCCCAGCAGCGACCTTGAACTCCATACACTCCGGGTCGGGATAGTGGACCGCCATTTCGAGAGCGGAGCTCACCACCAGCCTCAGCCACTCAGGGGGACCTAATGGGTTGATATTGGCTGAAAAATCGAGCACCTCCGCTTCAGGGAGGCCCGAGGCGGCGGCGATTCTCCTTATGTTGCCGCCATGTTTAAATTGGTTCATCAATCCGAGCCATAAAGTGAAGTTGCCGGCGCGAGCAAGCGATTAGCTCCCCTCTGCGGTGGAAACTGCGGCCTCCTCGAACGTGGCCACTTCTGTGAGTATCCGATACGCGGCTTCCACCAGAGTCATAGCCAGCGCGGCGCCGGTTCCCTCTCCTAGACGAAGGTCCAGTTGCATCAAGGGCTTCTTCCCCAGGTAGTCCAGCGCAATTCGGTGGCCGCGCTCAACGCTCAGGTGCGCCGCGATCATATAATCCGCGGCCATGGGATGCAAACCATGAGCGATGAGAGCCCCCGCGGTCGAAATGAATCCGTCGATGACCACGGGTCTCCGAGCGGACGCGGCCCCCAGGATGAGCCCTGCGATTCCGCCGATCTCAAATCCGCCCACCTTGGCCAGCACATCCAAGGGGTCTCTCGGATCGGGTTTGTTTACGTGGAGTGAGCGTTCAATGACTTCTATTTTGTGCGTCAGTTGCTCATCGTCAATTCCCGTGCCCCGACCCGTGACTTCCTTTGGGTCGCTTCCCGTAATTGAAGCCACGATCGCGCTGCTCGGGGTCGTGTTTCCTATGCCCATATCACCTGTCCCAAAGATCTGGGTGGTATCCGCAAGCTCCAGAGCCAACTCGATCCCTGCCTCTACCGACTGCGCCGCTTCCTCGCGTGTCATTGCCGGGCCCACGGACATGTCGAATGTGCCTGGACGAGCCTTCCTGGAAATCAGCAGGCCCTGCTCCACAAGGTGATCGAGATCACTTGCAACGCCCATATCCACCACAACGACTTCCGCGTCCGCTACCCGCGCCATCGCACTGATACCCGCTCCGCCATTGATGAAATTGCGAACCATTTGCGCAGTGACTTCTCGGGGGTACTTGCTCACACCTTGGTCGACAACTCCATGATCGCCCGCCATGATCACCACGGTTCTGTTTTCAACTTCCGGCCTGACTGACCTGGTCATGCCGGCCAGCTCCAGCGCGAGATCCATGAGTCTACCAAGGGCCCAGTAGGGCATGGTGAGCTGCTCGAGGCGCTCTCGAGCTTTGGCCATGGCTTCTTCGTCAAGCGGCTCGATTCTCTTGATCGTTTTGGCGAGCAATGTCATGAATGACTCCTCTTCTTGATTGTCAGCGGTTGGCCACTGACAACCAGGGTCACTTCATCCGCGGCGTCCGCGATCTTCTTGTTACAGCAGCCCACCAGGTCCCGATAGAGGCGGGACATCGCATCTGCGGGAACGATGCCCATTCCTACTTCATTGCTTACCAGGATGACGGTTCCGTCGAATCGAGAGATCTCTTCAATTAGCTCCTCGCATAGCGCGGCCACCGAGTCTTCGCTCAGAGGCTGGCTCTTTTGGGAAGCTTCAAAAAGAAGATTGTTAATCCAGAGCGTGAGGCAATCGATCACCAGGGCCTTGAAGCGTCCTGCTCCTCGCACCGCCTCCGCGAGGAGGATTGGCGCCTCAATCGTCACCCAATTCCCTCTTTCGCGGGCCTGCCGGTGTCTCCGAATGCGTTCTTTCATCTCCTCGTCACTGGGCGAGCAGGTGGCCACAAATGCGCGAGGGCCTTCAACAGCTTCGGCGTACCGAAGGGCATAAGCGCTCTTTCCACTTCTGCAACCGCCTGTAACGAGCACAACATAAACCATAGATAGTCCCTTCCGATGCGATCACCCGCCGCAAGACAGGCGAGTCACTAAGCAGACGCGCTCTCTGTCCTCAACTTCCCGTCGCATGCGCGTCTTCACAAGCCCCACTGCCAAGATCATCTCGAGCCACGATCGTGAGCTCGGCCCAAGAAAGCGGCGCGGTTCCCGCGCTCGGCGCTGAGCATAGAGCAACATGAGATCGTTGCGCAAGCGTAAGGGAATTTCGGCGCGGTGGGGCGACGGAAATGGGATCTTCCCGGTTTCGAGCGTGAATCGTTCGTGAAGCCATTGCATCTAAATCACCAGACAAAGAGACAGATGGAGGAACAAATATGAGCCTGAAGAGTGAGTTTGAACAAAATCTGATCAGCACGCGGGATCAAAGGATCGCCGAACAGGATACTCGGCCGGTCATGGAGTTTCTCCCGGACGACTTCGATCTCTGGGTAGCCTCCCATGACGATAGGGTGCGAGCGGTGGTGTGTTCGACGCCGGAGTTCGAAAGCAGCCCGTTTTGCGGTTCAGGGATTCATTGATGCACGAGAAGCTTGTTCCGGTCTAATTGCTCCAACAAGAAATTACTGGGATAAAGCCCTCACCGACAATGGGCTCGCGACAAATTGGTCACCGGCTTGTCGTTTGCTAAGAGGTTCCTGTAAATGACAAAAAAGAATTGGTCTTGAATGCGACAAGCCTTCCCCTAATTGTCGTTACGTCGTCTGAAGCCGCTCGTCGGTGGGCCCGACCTACTGAGGCGCGTTCTTGTGTGCGACGGAAGGAGGGGGCGCCTTTTTTGCGATTTTCCCCGGGTCCGAAATAATGCTTTGACCGTTCCTATGAGCGCGACTATAATCGCGCTCCCGGCGAAAGCGCTCTCTTACACAAAATATCGTGGGGATCTCTGCAGGAGAATGGGACGCGTAGCATACGCCACCCGCGAAGATCCGGGGGGCCGTGCCCAGGCGGAGGCGCAAACAGGCCCCAGACCGACCAGCGCTTCACCGGCGCGGACTACCGCCTTGGCAGCTAGGGGCAGACCATGATGTGGGGCACGCTGTCGGAGATGCTCAGGATCGTGGCATTTGCCGCGCTCACCGCGTATCTCACGCACCGTGTAGCTCGGCTGGGCTTGGCCCACACCCCAAGCTGGTCGTACATGGTTGCCGGCTTCTCGCTTATCCTGGTCGGGCTCGGCTTGAGCCTTTCCGACGACTTCCCCTCTTTGAGCAAATACTTAGTTCTCGGCCCCACTCCTTATCAATTTTTGCTGAAAAATGCCGTGGTTTACCCGCTGAGCTTCCTTTTCATCATGAAGGGAGTGGGCGAGTGGGCGGGCAGCGCGGCTCAGCTCATAGAGAGCGAACGGGCCTTGCAGAAGATTCGTGACGAGTTGGAGCTGCGGGTGGAGGAACGCACCCGCCAATTGAAGGAATCGCAGCTCAGGCTCCAGAGTGTGCTCGACTCGTTAGACGATGCCGTGGTGGTAGTGGACTCAAAGGCAATCATAAGAGACATCAATGCCGCCGGGGAAGAGATGTTGGGTTACACCGAACGGGAGGTGGTGGGACGATCTGTTGAGCTGTTTGACGTCGATGATGAGAGTCACGCGCAGATTGGTCAGAAGATCGAGGAAGGATTGATTCAGGGCGATTCAGTAAGGTTCCGGTCCCAAGCCAAACGAAAAGACGGGACGATTTTTCCTGTGGAGCATTCAATGTCTGTGCTCCGGGACGCCACAGGGACGCGCGTAGGTCTGGTAATTGCAGTGCGGGATATTACCCAGATCCAGCGATCCGAGGAGATCCTTCGACAAGCGGAACGGCACAAAGCGGTCGCGGATCTGGCGGGAGGCGTGGCTCACAATTTCAACAACTACCTCCAGATCGTCATCGGCCACTTGGAGCTGATGAAGATCGACCTGGCCGAGGGAAGGCCCCACGTCGTGCGAGATGACCTGCAAATCCTCCTGAATGCGTCTCTTTCCGCTTGTGAAACGGTCCGGTGCCTCCAGACCTTTGCGGGATTGAGGGACGGCGACGCGCCCACGACGTGGAGTGTCTTTGACTTAAGGCCTGTCCTTCAACAGGCAGTGGACGCGACTACATCATGGTGGAAGATCGCGCCTGAAGTCGAAGGCGTCACCGTGACATTGAAATCACATTTTGAGCGGGGGTGCATTGTCAGAGGCCAGCGCCACGCCCTCTTGGAAGTGATTGTTAATCTGATCAGAAATGCCGCGGAAGCTGTAACGAACGCAGGAGGCGGAGAGATCAATGTGACGTGCGCCGTTCAAGAAGGCGAGGCGGTGGTTAGTGTCGGGGATACCGGCCCGGGGATTCCGGAAAAAGACCTTGCCCGAATATTCAACCCGTTCTTCACGACAAAAGCCGCTCTGGGATCAGGTCTCAGTTTGGCCGCGAGCCGAAGGATCGTGGACAATCACAAGGGTCGGCTTACAGTGAAAAGCCGGCCGGGCGTCGGCGCCACGTTTACGGTCTTTCTGCCCGCCGCGGAGCAAGCCCCTGATGTTGTCACCGAACTTCATCCGTTACCTCTCGATGAGCAGATCACAGTCCTGGCCATAGATGATGATGAACGCGTCTTGGAAGTGCTTCAGCGCACAGGTGATCTGTGCGGATACGCGACGCTCGCTTCCCCAGACGGAAAAAGGGGGATTGACCTATTCCTCGACCATCAGGTGGACGTGGTGATCTGCGACCTGGGAATGCCGGGCATGAACGGGTGGGAGGTAGGAAAAAGGATCAAGGAAATCTGCGAGGCCCGGAACACTCCTAAGACACCTTTTGTGCTGTTTACGGGTTGGGGCGGGCAGACAACCGAATCCGTCAAAATGAGGGAAAGCGGTGTCGATATCCTGCTGGAAAAGCCTTTGGATGTCGAGAAAGTGGCTGAAACGATCCGACGAATGGCCTTCGATTACAAGAACCGCGCCTCAAGAGGCGCTCCATCGAGCGTGCGAGAGACGCTGAGTACCCCACCTAACGGAAATTAGACGCCACAACTCCATTCGTGACCACCCAAACCCGCATCAGACCCGGAATCGCGAAGTTAGCCGCCGGGCTGAGGAATCTCACGAGCCACTTCCAATTGATGAATCCCTCTTGGAAATCATGTTGGTCTTGACGCATAATGGAATGCGAATCAATTACGCGGCTGGACCCTGACCCGCCGGCGATGCTCTATTCCGGAGAAGCGACGCCGGCCTTCGACTAACCGACACAGAGAGATGAGAAGGAGACCGAATGCAGAGATTCCGTGTTGCGCTGACACAGTACGAAAGGCCCCTGGAATCGGTTCGCAAGACCGTAGACCTTTCTCAAGGCCTGGATCACCTCCCCCCCTCGGCCAAGGTCTTTATTAAACCTAACATCGTCTTCTGGACGCGCAAGGCGCAGTTTCCCAAATGGGGGGTTGTCACCACGTCTCGCGTCATTGAGGACATGGTGGTCCTGCTCAAGGAACGAGGGGTAAGCCGGATAACCATCGGTGAAGGCACCGTGGTCTTTGACCCGAAAGATAAGGCAACCGCAGCCCACGCGTTCGAGTACCTCGGATACAACGTGCTAAGAGACCGCTATGGCGTGAAAAACGTCAACGTGTTTGAGCGGCCCTTCCAGAAGCTCGATCTCGGTGACGGGATAGTCTTGAAGTTCAGCACGGAAATCCTCGAGAGTGACTTCGTGGTGAACATACCGGTATTGAAGACTCACGCTCAGGCTGTAGTCAGCCTCGGCATCAAGAACATCAAAGGGATGCTGGACGTCAACTCGCGCAAGAAATGCCACTCGGCGGATGCGGTCAAAGACCTGGATTTTTGGATCGCGAGGCTTGCCGATAAAATCCCACCTTCATTCACCATCCTTGACGGCATATATACCATCGAACGTGGGCCGGGACCCGACGGCAAGGCGCGCCGGAGCAACATACTTATCGGCTCGGCGGACGTCCTGTCCGCAGACATGGTCGGCGCCAAGGTCCTCGGGTACGAACCGAATCAGGTTCCCCACTTGGTCCACGCAGCCAAGAACCGAAACCGGCCGATGGATCTCTCGGACGTGGAGGCGCTGGGCGCAAAGATCGAGGATTTGGCATCCTTGCACGCGTACACGTTCCCTTACAACGAATCCGCCACACTTCCGGTTCCCATGGAAAAGATGGGAATCAAAGGACTCTCGTACCCGAAGTACGATAACAGCTTGTGCACATACTGTTCTGGGCTCACAGGCGCGATCCTCACCTCCATCGCGTTTGCGTGGAAAGGTGAGCCGTGGAGTGACGTTGAAATCCTCACCGGCAAGAGGATGAAACCCACTCCGGGGAAGAGGTCCGTCCTCGTCGGGAAATGTCTGTACCAGGTCCACAAGAAGCACCCTGACATCGCGGAGATGAAAGTGATCAAGACCTGCCCTCCCGCGCCCGAAGCAATCATTACAGCGCTCCACGATCTGGGCGTCGATATAAGCCCTCAGATTCTCCTGAATCTGGAAACCGCGCCCGGCTTCTTCATGAGAAAGTACGAGGGAAAGCCCGAATTCGACGAATCGTTCTTTAGGATCGAAGCTCATTGAGCGCTGAGAGCGCGCGAATCCGTTAGCCTGCCGGGCTTTTCCGATGCGTGAAAGGAATCATGCCCGCATGAACATAATTGACGTTTGGATGCAGCACCCCACCGGCGTCTTTCTCCGGCAGCCGATGTTTGATTCTCTGCGACGCTGGGCGGGACAGGACTTCATTCCTGACATCCCGTTGGCCGCAACGATCGGCGCGATGGATCAGGCCGGTGTCCGGATTGGGCTGGTGGCCGCGTGGTGGGGGCCTCAGGGTGCCTTGATTCACAACGATGAAGTAGCTTCCTTCGTTCGTGAGCATCCTCAGCGGCTGTGTGGAATCGCATCGGTTAATCTCGCGAGGCCGATGGAGGCTGTCCGGGAGCTTCGGCGCTGCGTGAAACAGCTCGGGTTTCGCGGCCTTCGCATTGTTCCTTGGCTCTGGGGTTTGCCCCCTGACGATCGGCGCTATTATCCTTTATACGCGGAATGCATCGAGCTCGACATCCCGTTCTGCCTGCAAGTGGGGCATACAGGGCCTCTTATGACCTCTGAGCCTGGCCGCCCTATCCCGTACCTTGAGCATGTTGCGTTGGAATTCCCCGAGCTTCGCGTGGTCGCGGGTCACATAGGCGCGCCCTGGATACAGGAGATGATTCTCCTGGCGAGGAAATTCCCCAATATCTACATAGACACATCAGCGTACAAGGCCACCCGGTTTCCGGGCGAATTCGTCGAGTTCATGCGCGGGCGAGGCATCAAAAAGGTGATGTTCGGCACCAACTACCCCATGCTCACGCCGGCCGCGTGCCTCGAAGGACTGGACGAGCTTGGTCTGAACGATGAAGCCAAGGCATTGTTCCTTTGCACGAACGCGGCCGAGGTCTTTAGACTCGAATTGGAATCCTAAAGTGGGATAGAGTCCGCAGACTCGCGTCCTCAGTCGATCATAACTATAGAAGGCTGCGTTGAGGTCTGCGCCTTTGGCTAAGGCTGGAATCCCCCTCTCCCTTCCCTCTCCCGCCAGGGGAGAGGGTTTTATGACCCCTCCCTTGATGGGAGGGGGAAGGGGGAGGGTGACCTTTCGCGTAAATCTCAATGCCGTTCACTATAGTATCCACCTGCCATACGATTGGAGCGTGGCATCTGAAAGGACCGGACGATGCACCATCATCTTCACCACGTGCACATCTTCGCTTCTGACGTTCAAGAAACCATCCGCTTCTATCAAGAGATCTTCGACGGCAAAGTCGTCTTGGACACGGAAATGGCCGGCGCAAGGAACGTGTTCATTCGCATCGGCAGCGGCCGACTTCACCTTTACGATCAGCCGCCGAAAAACCCGGGACGCGGAAGCATCCATCACTTTGGGATTCAGACGGACGACATAGCCGGAGTTGTGGAGCGTCTCAAACTCAAGGGAGTTCCGTTGAGGAAAGAGGTCGCCGATCTTGGCGTATGGAAGTACGTGATGGCGCCTGCGCCTGATGACGTGCTCATCGAGCTCTTTGAGGTGCGGAAGGATAAACTCCCGGTCGAGTACCAAAGCTACTTTGATTGAGACCGAATCTCCACTAGAATGTTCGTGGAGCTCGCCTCGCTAAATGGTTCACAGAGCCCGGCCGGGACGAAGGCCAATGGTCCTGGATGCTTGGCGCAAGGACGGAGGGACGAGGGTAAGTGATTTATGAGTCCCACGGTCTTCCGTGAACGCGGCTAGCGTTTTCTTTTCTTCTCTCGCGAAGAGCCGCGTATACATATTTATGTGCAGTGCGCCCACGGTGAGGCCAAGTTTTGGATTGAACCATCTATTACCCTTGCAAGGAATCAAGGATTATCGGCCGCCGATCTGCGGGTAGTTCAAAGAATCATAAGGGAACGAGAACATGAAATCAGAACCGCTTGGCAAAGGCACTTCGGAGGTTGAGGTCACCAATATCTCGCGGCATGGTCTCTGGATATTGTTTGGCGAGGAAGAGCTATTTCTTTCGTTCGACGAGTTTCCTTGGTTCAAGAACGCGCCCTTACAAGCCATACTGAGTGTGCAACTACAAGGCCGCGAACAGCTTCACTGGCCGGATCTAGACGTTGATCTGACTCTGGATTCGATTAGGCATCCGGATAGCTATCCACTCATATACAAGGCGCATTCGTCCGAACCGGTCGGAGAGGACCGACCTTGAAACGCGAAATGCTGCAAACGATTCTCTCACAAGTTACGTAAAACATGGCTCATGCAAATCAGAGGGGGTCAACATGGCTAGGATGTCTCAGTCACGATGGCTGTCACAAGTCGGCGTCATGATTGCGGTGTTTGTTTGCGCGATTTTGTCGACCGCGCAGATGGCGCCCGCGGTGGAGATTTCTTTTCGCAGCTTCAGCGGTTCCGCGGCAATCGGCCCGCCTGCGGACGACTATGCCGCGAAGCTCGCGAACATTTCCGCAACTGTCCTGGGTAAAGAGAACGAGGTGAAGTTCACCAAGATCAAGCCGACCCCGGCGATTCCCAAGGACTTCAAGAACATCGCGGCTGCGGTGGCCGCGGGCGGCCCGCTGACAGGCGGGGCCGGTTTTGACGCGGCGTACATATCCGGGTCCGACCTCAACTCGGCATGGGGATTTATCTACAATTCAGGAGTTCCCTTCGGGCCTAACTTCGATGAATTTATTGGATTTCTGTACGGAAAGTCCATCGACGAGGGCAAAACAACCGGCCTTGATCTTCTCGAAAAAATACTCGACGGGGGAAACAAGAACATCGTTGCCGTACCCATTGTGGGAAGCAGTCAGCAAGGCTCCGGGTACTTCATGCACCCGGTCGGCAAGGTTGGATCAAAAGAGGGCATCGGACTGGCCGGATTGTGCCAACAGACCTGGACGTTCCGGTACTTGCCGCCGGCCCAGTTCGTTCTTGAACGAGCCTGTGACAACCTGGTAGCGGCAGGCGCGATCCCCAAGAAGAACATCAAGTTCGTAGCCGCAATCGCCGGGGGAGGATCGCTGGTCCAAGCTGTAAAGGACGGCCACATACAGGCGTTCGAATTCGCCACTCCGCTCGACGATGTGTCCCAGCTCTTCGGCCTTCCCGAGGGCAATCCCGGCGCCGTGGGAACTCGGTACGTGCACTTCCCTGGCTGGCACCAGCAATTCCTGATCACGTATATGATCATCAACAAGAACGTGTGGAACAAGTTGACCCCGGCTCAGCAGACGCTTGTTCTGAGCGTGGGCCGCGATCACGTGATATCGTCGTACGGCGAAAACCTGAGGCAGCAGGGCGCGAAGCTCAAACAGATCCTCACGGCCAACGACGCGGATGCGAATGTCGAAAACGACCTGGTGCTGGTGCAGTGGCCTGAGAAAGACCTAGGGCTACTCAGGGACGCCACCATTCAGTTTTTGAACGCTCAGGTTTCGGATCCAAAACTCAGCGAACAAGACCGGAAGGACTACACCACCATCCTGGAATCGTTAAGGAAGTACGTCAGCGCAAACAGCGCTTACTGGAAGGCTCGTGAAGTCCCCAACGCGCTTCGTTTCCAGGGTTGGAGCGACCCGGACGGCAAGAATAGCTGGGAGCAGAAGTTGAAATAGACGCTGTTCGCGGCGGGCCGGTGTCCGGGCCTCGCTTATTGACGATAGGATTTTGTCACCTCGGCACGAGAATCAGGTGAGGTGTTCTCGGGATGCCCTAGTTGCAGCGCCTTCTCCAGGGAGCCGGTTAGGTGGGGGATGACGCTTTCGACCACGATGGAGATGGCGCGGCCGTCTTTGCCGGCCCGGTAGAGCTTGCCTTCGACGGTCTGGATTTCGCTGGTTAGGAGAACTTTGGCGTATTTCACTTGGGCCTTGGGGAAAACCACCAGGTCGATCAGGCCGGTTTCGTCTTCAAGAGTTATGAAGATAACTCGTTTGCCGGACTTGGTCGGCGGCATGTGAATAATCACCAGAACTCCGGTGATGCGGACTCTCTTGCCTGAGGGGAGGCGTCGAAGCTCTTTGGCGGTCACAATTCCTTCCGCGGCTAGTCGAGGACGCAAAGCTTCCAGAGGATGAGCCCGACAGAAGACGGTCATGGACCGGGCTTCGTTTTGGGTGGTGGTTGCGATGGTGGTTGTATCAGGATTTTTCATACGAACTCGTCTTCTCGTTTTCAGATGGAAGGGGCTGGGAGCATAGACGCTAACTTACAAGATCGTCCCAAGTGATTTCAGTTAGTTGCGTCAAGCAGTGTCCCGTCACCCCGGCGAACCCCGGATCGTTGTCCGGAGCAGGCCCCGGGGCCCAGATCAAATTAAAAAGACTGGATTCCGGCTTCCGCCGGAATGACGGACGAAGGAACGACGTAGCCTTGAGTTAACGCCTATGGGGGTTAGGAGATCCAAGGACCTCCTCCGCCACTCTTCCCAGGCTCTCAAGCTTGTGAAGCGCTTCTCCAGACTTCCGGCGCCAAATGCCATTCCGTATCTTCGAGCGCTTCGAGCGCGCCGGCCAGGGTGAGCGCCTCCACGATACTGTCGGGCAGAGGGAGGCGTGTCAGAAAGTCGGTCTCGTCACGAAACGCGCCTCTCCTTTTTCGTTCAGCCAGGATTCGCCGCGCGACCGCTGGCCCTACCCCATTCACCACTACGAGCGGCGCTCGGATACCCGACCCTTCCGCCTCGTATTCCAGGCTTGACGCATTCACGTGAGGAGGAAAGATCGGGATGCCGCGTCGCCGGGCTTCGTTCAGGATGGTCGAGGGTGGGTACGAGCCCACATGGCCCGCATTCAAGAGCCCCAGATAAAAAGCCTGGGGGTGGTGGGCCTTGAGGAAAGCGCTCTGATACGTGATATGCGCAAAAGAAGCTGCATGAGCCTTACAGAAACCGTATGCGGCAAACGCGGCCACCTTTTCGAAGACGTCTTCGATCATGGAGAGGCTGTGGCCACGTGCCAGGGCGCCTTCCACGAATCGGCTCCTGAGGCGAACCATCTTCTTTGACCTGCGATCTTTGGTCATGGCTCGACGGAACGCATCAGCTTCCGCGTACGAGAGCCCCGCGAACACATGAGCAATGCGCAAGACCTGCTCCTGGAAAACAATCACTCCGTATGTCTCCTCAAGGATGGGGAGCAGATCGGGATGAGGTATCTGCGCCGGTTCTTCTTTGTTGCGTCTCCGCACATATACCTGGACCATGTCGCCTTCCACCGGCCCAGGCCGAAAGAGGGAGATCTGAGCGATCAGGTCGCTGAAACGCCTCGGCAGAAGATGGCCCAGGAGGCCTCGTTGTCCAGGGGACTCCAATTGGAAAACCCCTAGGCTCTCCGTGCTTTGGAGGAGCGCATAGGTCCTGCGATCGTCGAGAGGGAGTCGTTCCAACTCAAGGGCTATCCCCTTCTCCTCGAGTACTTCCAATGACTTGCGAATAGCGGTGTGCATCCGCAGCCCCAGGAGATCCAGCTTGAGCAGTCCGAGCGCTTCCGCATCGTCCTTATCCAGTTGCCCTACCGGCAACCCCTTCGGTGAAATACCCACCGGCGTCCAGTCCTTGACTTCACCGGGAGTGATGAGCACCCCGCCCAGATGAACCGATGCCTGGGATGGGAGCCCGGTCAAATTCGCCGCAACCTCGATGAGACGTGTTTCTTTGCTAATCGGGGCATCCTGAAGCTCAGGAAGGTTCTCCAGCGCTTCGAGGAGATCTCGGCCTCGCAACGACCAGGGGAGGCAGGTGGAGAGCCGTTTGATCTCATGCAAAGGATAACCCAAAGCACGGGCTGCAAGACGCACCGCGCTGCGGACTCGGAAGCTGTGAATAGTGGCAACCATAGTGGTCTGTCGAGGGAGGAGATCCATGAGATAATGAATCACCTCATCACGGCGCTCAGAGTCGAAATCCACGTCTATGTCGGGCAGATCGCCCCGCCCCTCGTTGATGAAACGCTCAAAGAGCAGGCCATGAGCCATCGGGTCCACACCTCCCAGCAGGAGATAAACCGCCAGACTCCCCGCGGCCGATCCTCGCACGCTGTGACGTATGCCTCCGGAGCGGGCGAAGTTGACCACCCGACGCACCAGAAGGAAAAAATCCGCCAGATTGATTCGATTGATGCTCGCCAGTTCCTGGTCGAGCTGCTTCAAATAGACCGCAGGAACAGATCGATGCAGTTTACCAAGTTCCTTGAAGCAGACCACAGCCAGCTTTTTTGATGCTTCACGAGATTCCTGCAAAGTGGGCGGATGCAGGCGCCCAACCGGCAGAGAAAAAGATCGGCACAGATCGGCTATAAATGCTGTATTTGCAAGGGCCTGAGCATAAGGGATGCGCCGCGCCATCTCTTTACCGGAAGCGAGAAAGAAGCGGTCGTTCGGAAGCGGATGAATATCCCTGTGGTGATGTCCCCGCTGAATACCCACCAAGGTCTGGTGAATCAGGTAATCCTCGGGCTTGAGGAACGTAACCAGGTTCGTTGCCACTATAGGAAGCCCTAACTCAGCGGCAATGCTGACGTTTTCCTCGAAAACGGCTCTATCTTCGCCGCCTTCTGCAGCCTCATGGTTGTGTAGCGTCACGAAGAGCCATTCCGGATGGTGGAGAACTTCCTTCAATTCCTTCAGGTTGAACCTGACAGCGTCCCTGTTCTTCCGTGTTCTCCGGCGGCCGGTTCGGAATTCTCGTTCGGCTGCCAAGCAGACCAGTCCTTTTGACCAATGCTTCAGGTCTTGTTTGGTGAGTGAAACCCGAGGAGCCATGCTATCGCCGAGCGCGATGGAGATGAGGCGGCACAGGTTGCCATACGCGTCGAAGCTTGTGGCGAGCAGAGTTATGAGCGAACCGTCCCAGATGCTGAGCCGTGCGCCCACGATGGGCTGAATGCCTGCGCTTTCCGCAGCTTTGTAAAACCTGGGCGCCCCGTGAAGACCGTAATCCGTCAACGCGACGGCCCTCTGCCCCAGAGAACGCACACTCTCAACCAGATCCTCCGGGGTAAACGTCCCCCACAGGAAAGAAAAGGCGCTATGAACTTCCAGATGTACAAACCTGTCCATCCGCTTCTCACCACTTCCAGAGACCCTCTTATTTGCAACGTAACTTCTTAAATTTACTTATCCCTCTCTATTGATGGGAGAGGAAATGAGCGGGTGGCAGACGAGTCAAACACAATACGCCTTGCCTCGCGCAAGCAAGCGCTGGAAGCGCTCGCAAGAACCTGGGAGTTCTTGAAGGGGGTACCGGGGCATAAGCGCTAACTTTGGCTCGGGTCTTTGGTCCCTGACGACCCCCTCCCCCTTCCCTCTCCCACCAGGGGAGAGGGTTTTCAGAACCCCCTCCCTCGATGGGAGGGGGAAGGGGGAGGGTGATAACAGACCGAAATCACTAACTGCGAAGGTCATAAGCTAGCGCCAATAGGGCGCCGGGGGAAACTTCTTGCAAGAAGTTTCCCCGGCAAATCTTCAAGGACTTCTCTGGTCTTGCGGCGGCTTCTCAGGGCGGACGCGGATGACGCCGATGAGTTTTCCCAGGATCCTTATTCGTGACAGCTCCTTTCCGGTAAATATCAACGGCTCGTAATTCCGATTTGCCGCGTGTAATTCCACGGTCCCGTTGTGGCGTCGAAAGATCTTGAGCGTCGCTTCAGGCTCCAATCCTTGTACCAGGACTGCGACGATCTGGCCGTTTTCCGCTTCACGCTGCGGCTGGATGATCGCCAGATCTCCGTGGAGGATTTTCGCTTCTTCCATCGAGTCTCCCTGCACGCGCAGGGCGAACGCGTCCGAAGATCCAAAGAGCGCGGGGTCAATGGGAAGCTCGTTTTCTCTGTTCTCTTCCGCCAGAATCGGCGTGCCTGCGGCAATTTGCCCGATCAACGGGATAGACGGCGCTCCTTGGCCTCCGATGAGGTTCCAGCCTTCCCGGGTGAGCTTCCAGGCCCGCTTCTTGCCGGGAGCGCCTTCCAGGAAGCCTTCCTTTTCCAGGGCTCGTAAATGCTTGTGCAGACTCCCGGGCGAGACCAGCCCCAAGCCTCGACAGACTTCCCGCACCGAAGGGGGGAACCCCTGGCTGCTCTGGAAGGTCCCGATGAACTCCACAATTTCTTTTTGTCTGTCCGTGATTCCCATATCCCTAATATATAGAACATATGTTCTCCTGGCAAGAAAAAAATCATCGCACCTGTTCTGTTAACCTATAGTCTTGCCCTTTTGGAAGATTCAGGCCGGCGCGTGAAGCGGGGGGCATGATTTTGGGACCGCTGTGGTGTTTCCCGGGATCGCGCGAAATTCCCGGACCTGAAACGTCATACCACACACGGGAACGGCGCGCCTCAAATCGCCGGAAAAACGGATTATTCATCGGGTCCAGTTGGGGCGAGTGGAGATCCACCGATCCACGGTTTCCCGCAGCCAATCCCCGAGCCCGCGCGCCATGTAAAAACGGGGGAAAAGAAGATCGTCCTCCGGACTAACCATCCCTTGATCAACCGCGGTTCTTGCCAGCGCGGTGAAAGGGTAGATCCTGATACCGACCGTCACTTTCACGCATTCCAGATTCAGCGAATCCGCGAATTCGAGGCTTTCCAGCGCGGACTCTTTGGTTTCATCAGGGCCCCCGAGCATCAAGAAACCCATCCTGGATATGCCGCACATCCCCAGGGTTTCGCACACGTTGCGAACGTCTTCGGCGCGGAATCGTTTGTTCATCCCTGACAACACCTGAGCGGACCCGCTTTCGAATCCAACGGAGACCTCTGCGCATCCCGCCTCGGCCATGAGTCGAGCCAGCTCCTCATCAACACGAAACGGATACACGATGCAGCGCCATTTTCCGTTCAGCCGGGCTTGAACAAGTTGCCGACACAGCTCCTTTGAGTAAGAAGGCGGGATGTTGAACGTGTTGTCAACAAAGTGGTAACGATGCGCTCCCCGGTCCGCCCACTGACCAAGCCACCGAACAAGTTTCTCAGGTGTTCGTTTGCGAAAGAGGCAGCCTTCTATGGTGGCGGTCGAGCAATAGCTGCACCTGAATGGGCATCCTCGACGAGTTTGAACCGGAAGCCAGAATTCCTCATTGTCTTGGAAATAGCTGTCGGGTAGAAACCGCGCGCCGGGCAGAGGCAGAGAGTCGAGATCCTTATCGAATAGCCTTTCACCTTGAAGCCCCGCGCCGGGCAAGTAGAGCCCCGGAAGCCCCACTAATCGGTCCCCCCTTTCCAGCCTGTCGAGAAGCTCGACAAACGCGGTTTCCCCCTCGCCTTGAATCCCCATGTCCGCGTCCAGGTATTTCAACATGGCTGACGGGAATATGCTGTACCCCGCGCCTCCCAGCACGATGGGAGCTTTTGTGAGCCGTCCAAGAAGTGAGGTCAGGTCTTTCACTTCGCCCAGGAAGAATTTCGTGTCCGCCATGCTCTGGTCGTCCACATTTCTTATTGAGAGGCCGATAACCTGCGGATCAAACTCCCTTATTATTCTCGACACCTCTGCATGGGGGTTTTGAACCTCCATCAAGTCGAGAAAGAAAATATCATGACCCGATTGTTCCGCGGCCGCCGCCACACATGCCGCGCCCAAGGGCCAAGTCCGCATATTGATCTCTTCTCGGTTGACCGAGATAATGAGCGCTCTCATGGCTACACCTTCAAATACACTCAATATCTAAGAATAACTTACCCGTGGGTCCGCCCTCAAACCGTCCTTCGAGGGTGACCTGACATGCGCGGGACTGTTGCGCTTGCAATTGACGTTTCGAATGGTCGAGAGGTACTCTCAGGATTGAA
>VGSG01000048.1 GCA_016875095.1 Deltaproteobacteria bacterium | reverse complement strand
CCGGCTCGCCCACGGGTGTGATGAATTGTCCCCACGCACGTGGGGGTGAACCGAGTCTAATCCCAATGTTGATGTCTGCGCAAAAATTGTCCCCACGCACGTGGGGGTGAACCGCCGATCACGAAGAAGCGGCTGACCAAAGAGCAATTGTCCCCACGCACGTGGGGGTGAACCGGAGGCTCGACTACGCTATCACACCAAAGTTTCATTGTCCCCACGCACGTGGGGGTGAACCGAACGCTATCTGAATGTTTTAAATTTTGGGCATATTGTCCCCACGCACGTGGGGGTGAACCGATGCGGGCGTGGGCTTGGAATCTCCTGAACGAAGGTCCGACGGCCCTGAGTCCTCCGAAGCGAAGGAGAGGTTCAGACCGCGATCCATCAGTGGCTTCGTAACTCGCGCGTCGGCGCAAGACCTGATTTGCGCCTGATATGGGGCTTAGGTTTGGTCGCTCTTTGGGGACGGCTTCTTTCTTGCAACTCCTTTGATTGTCCGCCAGTCCCAGCTCTTATGAATACGCTCGTGAGCCGAGTCCTCACGGTCAGAATCTTCGACTTCTCCGATCTCTGCCTTCAAGAGAGCTTCCAGCTCAACAGCGGACAAATCCTCGTCTGAATCCAGCTCCTGATAACGACGGCACACGGATTCGAAGGTGGGATGGATCTGTCCGGATTCCATTGGATCAACCCCAGGCGGAATACTTTCGCCGCTGAAATTGGGATGGCAAAGCGGCCACTTCTGAAATAAACGGCATCCGGCGCAATTACGGTCTGGCGTGCTTGGAGGCATAGGCTCTCCTCCAGATATGGGGCAATTCCTTCAGCCCATGAAACATTCCCCACAAACTTTACAAAATTGCTGCGCCATTGTCCACGTGAAACAGGTAACGACGCTCACCACGCGGCGAGCGCAGTCAGACGAGCTTCAAAGCACACGGCATGCCCTGTTGCTTCCCGCGATCCGCTGGAGTAACCGGATTGGAAACAGCCATCGAGAACTACCTTGTCTGCATTGAATCACCGGCGGAAGTCGCGGCGCCGGTTCGTGGCTGACGAATCCGGACGGGACCGCGGGCGGATCAGGGAGCGAAATAGGCTGGATCTTTGTAGCGGAAACCTACGGCGCCATAGCTCATTCATTGAATCGCCGGGGTGAGGTGTGGTGTTCCCCGATTTCAACATTGCTTTCTGACCTAATAGGGCCAATAAGAAACATCCGAACCAAGAAATAGGCCTTATTGCTCAAACTCCACCCCTGCTCGCTCCTTCCCGGCCAACACCTTATATCGGGTGACACGCATTCCGCGCGGCCCCACCCTTCCCTCCACCAGACCTTCCGTCACCAGGGCTCGAAGGATTCGTCGAGCGGTTTCTCTCCCTAGTCCGAACTTTCGCTGGAACTCTGAAAGGCTGAATTCACGTTCAGCGTTGTCGAGCAGAAAGCGGGCCGCCAATCGTCGGTTGGTTTCGGACGCGAGCGCACGGAAGCCTTCGCGATCATGGATTTCTTGGAGCGCCCTCATGAGCCCCGACTCTTTTGAAGAAAGGGCCTGAAATTGCTCTGGCAGGTGCTCAGGGCCGATGGGTCCGGCAGGTCTGGCGCGTAAGGTTATGAAGACCACCTGTGCGAGTTCGTCCACGTTGCCGGGCCAGTGATACGCAGACAGGAGCGTTATCGCGTCCTGAGTTAAGCGGCCCTGAGGGTCTCCAAAACCGTTGGACCGCGCAATGTGGCCTATGAGCCCCTCAAGATCCTCCAGCCTGTTCCGCAAAGGAGGCACGTCAATTCGCATGGGCGTCAGAAACGCGAACAAGTCTGGATAGATCCCTGTCCGGTCCGCGTCAAAGAGAGAGAACGGCTCCGATAGGGCAATGATCAATGGATAAGATCGGGAAACCAGCCCACGCGCAAGAATTTCGTGAAGAAGCCTCTGCGTTTCCATTGGGGCTCGTTCCACGCCTTTGACGCAGAGGGTCGCATCCTCCTTTTCGTCCGCGAAATGCATCAGCTCCTGCCGATCCACGGCGCGGCTTTGCATCAAACCCATACTGTAATCCAGCAAATGGAAAGCTTCACGCGGCAATCCACGCATCTCATGGACGAGTCTAGCCATCCAATCCAGCTCGGCGCCCCGCTCACCGGAGAGCCAGACCGGCAAGTCGGCCGCGGCCAGCCGTGCGATCTTCCGGTATGCCTTTTGCACGACCTCGTTCCTGGTGAAAGGCATCCGCGGCCGGGGCGCGCCATCTACAGCCTGCGAGAGCCGGACCGCGTCCGCGAGACGCGCCAGGTAATCCAGGGCGGACACCAGGTCGGCCTGCTCGGAAGGGCTCAGGTTTGCGGAAACGATTCGGTTCGTGAGAGAACGTCGGAACGCAACCGCGTCTTTCTCGGCGCTCCTGGACAGACGATCCCAGACCGCGGAGAGCCATTCCAGGACCTCTTGTGTGGAAGTGGGGCTCCGGAGGCATTCCGGCGAGACGAGGTCCCGAGATTGGAGCCTCGCGGTTGTCGAGCATTGGAATATGGCCTTGATAAGCGAGGAGTGTTCCTGCTCAGGGCGCCGTCCGGAAAGTATCGCGAGGGCAGGCCAGAGACAGCGCTGGAGCTCGGTGAATTGGATCGGCATGGCAAGGCGCCGAGTTTCAGAGTTCTCTCTGCTGCAAACGCTTCCCGCGCTTGCGAGCCCTGTCGCCCCGGCAAGAGGCTCGGTGGGCCGGCGGGGTGACTCCTTCTTGCCGCTGCGCAGGAGTTTTGAATCCAGTTCCGGGCCGAGCAGGGTAAAGCTTTAATGAATCGCCGCCAAAGCCCGAACAGTAGGAACACCGCGTAACACGAAAACCCGATCGGGGCAATGACCTTGCGGAGCCTTTGCAGTGAAGGCCCTCTGTCGGAGGACGATCAAATGAAAGGAATCGACGAAACTCTTCGTGGCCTACAAACCCTGGCGGACGCGACAGGCTCATGTTTGGTCGGGCTGGAAACGAGGCACAAGAAAGACGCGGAGATGATCGCAGCAATACGAGCGCTCATCGAAAAGATCAAAGAACTCGTCGAGGACATGCTGAAAACCGACCCTTCCTAGGGCTCGTGAATTCGCTCTACTTCTGCGCTCCAACGAGAATAGATCGGCCGAAACTCCTATAGTAAACGTCATTGACATTTGCGCCTAACTCGTAAACCAGCAAGCTGATTCCGAGGGCGGCAACCCACGCGCTGCAACGTTTGGGCGCAGACCTCCGCGCCTTCACTATACCTAAGGTGGCTCTCAGGTCTATAGTGAACGGTATTGAGATTTGCGCGAAAGGTCACCCTCCCCCTTGCCCCTCCCATCGAGGGAGGAGGTTCTGGAAACCTTCTCCCCTGGCGCGAGAGGCAAGGGAGAGGAGGATTCCAGCGTCATCCAAAGGCGCAGATCTCAACACAGCTTTCTATAGATCTGCTCATCCACCACCAGGAAGCGTCGACAAGGGTGCGGCAGGCTGTGCGGCAAGCGGTTTTTGCTGAAGAAAAATCATCCTAAAAGGAGCCATATGATGAAGCGGAAGATCGAGGTGTTCAGCGCAGGATGTCCAGTCTGCAAAGAGACGGTGGACTTGGTGAATCGCATTAAATGCGACTCATGCGAAGTCACCGTCTTGGACATGCATGATCCCAACGTATCGGACCGAGCCAAGGCCCTCGGGATCCGATCGGTTCCGGCTGTGGTGGTCGACGGCAAAATCGCGCATTGCTGCGCGGGTCGCGGCCCTGATGAAGCTGCTCTAAGGGCCGCCGGTGTCGGTCAGCCGATCCCGTAACAAAGAATCACTCTGGAAGAGCGAAGGGCGCCACACCGAATTTGTGCGATCCGTTGCGGCGCCCCGCACGGTCTCTTTCGCGTCTTTCCTGCCCCCGGCTTGAACAGGAGCGGGAATCCGGAAGGACGTCGAGCGGCTCGTATTTCAGTATCTCCTTCGTTCCGGGGCAGGCGGGAATTCGGAACAAGAGGACCGGCGGAGAGAAACTGTCTCAAAAGTCTTGGAACAGAACGTGGCACGATCTCGATTAAGATCGAGGTTTTGAGACAGTCTCGCGACGCGGGCCCTACCGGTCACCTCCGCGCACGTGGAGACCCAGCCCCGGGCCGGCGCGTGTCGAAAAACGGAGCCAATCATCCACGCGCACGCGCATTCGCTTTTGCTTAAAGGATCTCAACATTTGATTTTGAATAATAAACCCAAACCCACCCCGTCACTCCGAACTAGATCCGGGGTCCAGTCCAGCGCGGAACGCGGGAATGACGGACGAAAGAACTGGGCTGCTTAACTTAACGCCTATGCGCGCACACGGGGATCCAGGATAACCTGAATTGCCGCCTGCGCAGGAATGACGCGCTAATCTTAGAGCGCTCGCATGAATTCCACCAAATCCTTCTTCTCCTGAGCGCTGAGATTCAGTTGCTGAATGATGTTGAAAAATTCGACGGTGTCTTCCAAAGTTAAGAGCCGCCCGTAGGACTGCGCGGAACCATCGGAAGATCCTAAGGTTTCCGCTTATCAAGACTCAGAACGTATACAGCTCTTCGCCGTAGAGTTGGACCCATTCGCCCGCCAGGGCCGCATGAGCTTTGGGCAGATCGTCGACCCCCAGGAGGAGTATCGCGCTTTCGCCTGGGCCTGGGGCGCCGGTCCAAGCATAGAGGTATTCGATGTTCACACCGGCCACGCTCAGGATTTTCAGAAGGGTATGAAACGCGCCCGGATGGTGGGGTAATTCCGCCGCGAGGACTTCATGGGTTTCGACTGCAAGGCCCGCGCTCTCAAGGACATTGACCACGCGGGACGGGTCGCTCACAATGAAATGGACCGCGCCCGTGGCGCCGTCCGGCCGCACGGTGAGCGCCTGAATGCCGATGCCGTTGGCCGCCAGGAGTTCACTGACTCGAGCCAGGGCCCCGGGTTTGTTTTCGAGTCTAATTGCAATTTCTTTAACCGTTTTCATCCACACACACTCCAAGAACGCTCAGGCACGCTCAGTCCATCCGAGCACGCTCAATTGTGAGCCGCAATATATTCAGCGCCCTTGGCGAGCGCTTTCTGATTGATTTCCACCAAGGACCTCTTCTTGCCCTCCAGCACGGTTTCGATGGCCTGCGAGAGCGATTCTTCCGACACGATGCCGGTTACCCGCACCATGGCGCCCAGCATGATCATGTTCAGCACGCGATCATTGCCCATTTCGTGCGCCAGAGTATTGGCCGGGACCAACACCACCTTGACGTCGTCCCTGGGAAGAGTTTCCGTGATGAGATCGCTGTTGAGGAACATGATTCCGCCACTCTTGACCATGTTCTGGTACTTCGCCATGGAAGGATAGTTCATCGCGACCACGAATTCAGGGGAAGAAGCTATGGGGGAGGCTATTTCCTCATCCGAGACCACCACGGTGCAGTTCGCGGTGCCGCCGCGGACTTCCGCGCCGTATGCGGGAAGGTACGTCACGTGTTTGTCTTCCTCCATTCCCGCCACAGCCAGCGCATAGCCCATCATGAGGACCCCCTGGCCGCCGAAACCTGAGAAAACCGATTTAAGCAACATCCTTGATCACCTTGGGAGGGAAGATCGTCATCATCGTCTCTTCAACCCACCGGATCGACTGGACCGGCGTCATCTTCCAGTTGGTGGGACACGGGGAAAGGATCTCCACCAGAGAGAACCCGCGGTCTTCCAATTGCACCATGAAGGCTTTTCGGATTGCCTTCTTGGTCTTGTTGATCCATTTGGGCGACGAAACGGAAGTGCGCTCGATGTACACGCTCCCCGCTGCGATTCCGAGCATCTCGCTCAAGTCCAGGGGGTAACCGTCTCGCAGCGGCGCCCTGCCAAGCGGCGTGGTGGTGGTAACCTGCCCCGAAATGGTGGTGGGCGCCATTTGGCCTCCGGTCATGCCGTACACCGCGTTGTTGACGAATATGGCGGTGATCCGTTCCCCGCGGTTCGCGGCGTGGATAGTCTCCGCTGTGCCGATTGCGGCGATGTCGCCGTCACCCTGGTACGAAAACGCCACCAGGTCCGGTCGAACACGCTTGATCCCTGTGGCGACCGCCGCGGCCCGTCCGTGTGGCGCCTCGGCCATATCTACATCAAAGTAGTTATACGCGAGCACCGCGCACCCTGCGGGCGGCACTCCGACGGTCCGCTCTCTGATACCCAGTTCGTCGATCACTTCCGAGACGAGCCGATGTATGATGCTGTGTCCGCACCCCGGACAATAATGAAATGGGGTCAGTTTCAGAGATTCCGGTCTGGCAAAAACCTTCTTCACGCTCTCCACACCTTTCTTGTCGGCAGAGAAAATGCCGCCAAAGTTGCACGAAATCCTGTTCGCTAGCCCACCACCGTGAGGCGGGATCCTCCGGATGCTCGCCCCCCGGCGACCTTTTTCGGGTGCGCCCGATGATGGGTCGAACTAATTACCCTGGAGATCTCTTCCGGAGTGGCGACCACTCCCCCGGGCCTGCCATAGAACGAAACCCGGCATCGGCCTTCAACCGCCAGTCTCACGTCTTCCACCATCTGCCCTGTGCTCATCTCAAAAACGATGATCTCATCAACCTGATCGGCCAATCGCGCCAAAGGTTCACTGGGGTAAGGCCATAGCGTCTTGGGCCGGAACAACCCGACCTTGATACCCATCGCTCTGGCGCGCTGCACACCGCCCTTGGCTATCCTGGCAGCGGTCCCGTACGCGACGATGATAAGCTCCGCGTCCTCCGCCAGGTACATCTCCTGATCCACGACCTCGGCGGTAATCGCTTCGTACTTGCGAACAAGGCGCCAGTTGAGTTCCTCCTCCCTGTTCACATCGAGCCACAGCGACCGGATGATTCGGCTCGGCCTACCTTTGCAACCGGTGAGCGTCCACGGCTTTGCCGGGAGCTGCGCAGGGTCGATAGGATCGGGAAAGACCACCGGCTCCATCATCTGACCCAACATCCCGTCTCCCAGAATCATGACGGGATTGCGGTACTTGTCCGCGAGGTCAAAGGCCTGGCGGGTCATGTCCGCGATCTCCTGGCCGTACGCGGGGGCCAAAACGATCAAACGATAGTCGCCGTGACCGCCGCCTTTTGTGGCTTGGAAATAATCACCCTGGGCAGGCGCGATGTTCCCCAGTCCAGGGCCGCCTCGCATCATGTTGACGATGACCGCGGGGAGCTCCATGCCCGCTATGTAGGAGATCCCTTCCTGTTTCAGGCTGATACCCGGACTCGATGATGAAGTCATGACCCGAGCGCCCGCGATGCTCGCGCCCATCACCATGTTGATGGAGGCCAATTCGCTTTCAGCCTGGAGAAATACCGCGTCAGGCATCTGTGCGAACTGCTCCGCCATGTACTCCGGGAGTTCATTCTGGGGCGTGATAGGATAGCCGAAGTAGGCTCGGCAACCCGCTCGAATCGCAGCTTCGCCCAGCACGTGGCTCCCTCGCATCAGTTTCTTGTCTTTCTTCTTTTCCTTGGTCTCACTCATCGGTCGGCGCTGCCTTCTTAGCGGTTGTGGATTGTTCTTTTTCCTCACGGTAGACTTCTATGGCCACATCGGGGCACTGGATTGCGCACAGGGCGCAGCCGGTGCACTCAAGTTTTTCCGTGGTCTTGCGATCCCTCTCTTTGAAGGAAGCCGGATAGTAGCCTTTCTTGTTGAGCGCATCAGAGAACTCGATCTGCTTCTTCGGGCAGACCTGGATGCAGAGACCGCATCCCTTGCACAATTCCTGGTCTATTTCGATCTTACCTTTCACGTTGGTCTCCAAGCGACGAAGGGGTAATTCTTAAACCTAGCGTCTGAAGCCTGCGGTGTCAATAGCAAACGAGGGCCAATCACTGAATGGCTACGGCCGATCTACTCGCCCGCCTCATCTTCGACGGACTTAGTCCAATGGTCCAGGTAATTCTTGAGCAGAGGGTTCTTGGTAAGCTCTATGGACATGCGATACAAATCCGCGGCCATTTGTGTCCGGCCGAAGTCCAAGTAGGCCGCGCCGATCATAGCCACCGACGGCGTATGCTCCGGGTCTATCTCCAGCGACTTGGCATACGTGAGCATCCCCGTGTCACCGGGCGCCTTATGAATGAAATCTTCCATGTAAAGTCCGTACGCGAAAATCGGCGAGTACTTCTGCGCGGTGTGCCAATCGCGAATCCCTCTGAGCACATGGCCGGTCTTGAGGTAGGCTGTTCCTCGGTTCACGTGCGCCGCATAGCACTTCGGCTCCCGGTGAATCGCCGCCGACCACTGCAGGATCGCCTCGTCCAGGCGCCCGGAACGGGCCGCGCTGAATCCCCGGTCGAACGAGTCCGACCCTTCGGCCACGGCCCGGGGCGACGCGGTGAACGCGCTCGCGATGATGAGGACCAGACCTGCCACCAAGGTGGCGCGGAGCATTGTTGTCCCTTTTCGAGACGGCTTATACGAGGTCAAGAACACGATGGGCCCAATCCTTCATGATTCTCTACGAGAATCGCCTTCAAGGCGAACGTCTGAACGCAAAGCATCTCAATGCGAGAATCCTTAAGAGTTCCGGGCTGATTTATACTATACTATAGCATGGATGAAACCGCTGGGACAAGAACGCGTCCTTTGAGAGCGAGGCTGCAAGAGAATAGGTTTGACATGCCGTTTTGAAGTGTGCTACACTTATCCATCCCTGAAATAACAGGGCTGATGCAAGGTCGAGAGCCCGGCGATTCACCTGGATGCAATCTTTGAAGGCCGGGCTTTCGTTTGTACTCTTTTTTCGCGGGGAGGTATGCCGAATGCCGCTCTCACAAAAGGTGGAAGACTTCATTCAGAAAGCTTCCTGGATCAGGAAGATGTTCGAAGAAGGCGCGCGCCTGAAGCAGATGCACGGCGCGGGCAACGTCTTTGATTTTAGCCTGGGTAACCCGAACCTTGAGCCGACCCCCGCGGTCAGAGAAGCCATCGCCAAAGCCGCGCAAGACGAAACTCCGGGCGTCCACGCGTACATGGCCAATGCGGGCTATGCCGATGTGCGCGCCGCGGTCGCGAAGAAGATCCGCGAAGATGAGGGCGTTTCTTTGGACGAAAATTGGATCCTCATGACCGTGGGCGCGGGCGGCGGCCTCAATGTCGCGCTCAAGACCATTCTGAATCCGGGTGACGAGGTGATCTGCCTCAAGCCCTTCTTCGTGGAATACGTCTTCTACGTGGACAACCACGGGGGCAAAGCGGTCCTGGTTCCAACGCGGCCCGATTTTTCGTTGGATCTTGACGCCATCGGAGCGGCAATCAACCCCAAGACGGCCGCGGTGCTCATCAACTCGCCCAACAACCCGACCGGAAAGGTGTACGGCGAGGCGGAGATTCGTGCTCTGGCAGAGCTGCTTACGAAGAAGAGCGCGGAAATCGGGCGGCCCATCGTGCTCATATCCGACGAGCCTTATCGAGGGATCACGTACGACGGCGTTCAGGTCCCCAGCATTCTTCAGGCGTATCCCCACAGCGCGGTGGTAACGTCGTTCTCGAAGGATCTCTCCATTCCCGGCGAGCGACTCGGGTATATTGCGTTGAACCCCGCGATGGACCGAGGAAACGAAGTAATGAACGGCCTCGTGCTGTGCAATCGGATACTGGGATTTGTGAATGCTCCAGGTCTCATGCAGCGTTCGGTAAAGAACGTCCTGAGATGTGTGGTTGACGTGAATGTGTACAAGCGACGACGGGACAGACTGTACGAATCACTCACGTCCTTCGGATACGACTGCGTGAAGCCCGAAGGCGCTTTCTACCTCTTCCCGCGATCGCCAATCGACGATGATGTGCGCTTTGTGGGGCACTTGCAGACGAAGTTGATTCTGACGGTTCCGGGGACCGGCTTTGGATCTCCGGGGCATTTTCGGATTGCGTACTGCGTGTCCGACGAGACCGTTGAGGGCGCGCTACAGGGATTCAAAGAGGCTATTAAAGAGATCTGATCCTTTCGACGGCCGCCGCGGCTGTCAACGGGGGAGCGGCCCGTCCTATCGCGTGAATGCCTTCTCCAGAGCGTAGATCTTGGAGCCCATATCCAGGAGGAGGGCTTTCTGGGCTGTGGCGATCTCCTCAAGCTCTCGGAGGCGTTGCTCAAGGCGTTGGATTTCTCTCCCGCCATGGGGCGGGCCTACGGCACTCGGGATGGGCTGGCCTTTGCGACCATCCTGGATCGTCTTGAGGTCGCCTTCTATGCCTGCCTGCATGGCCGCCATCCTTTTCTCCAACGAGGCAATACCCTCTTTGGTTTCCGCCACTGCGGCTTCTTTGACTTTGGGGATGGTTTTTTTCACGGCCTCGATAAGCTTGGTGTTGTTATCCAACACCTCCTTGTGAAGCTTAGTGACGCCCGCGGACAGCTCTGCCAGAGACTTGGCGTTCGCAAGCACCTTCTGGTTTGTCGTAAGGAATTCCTTTTTGAGATGGCTGATCTCTCTTCCCAGGGCTTCGTTTGTTTTTCGGAACTCGCCGTATGAGCCCTCCAATTCAGCCATTTTCTTGGCCGTTTGCGTTCGATCGCGCTGGGCTTCCTGGGCCCACTCCCGGAACTCGTCCAGTTTGCTGTTTACAGGCTCCAGCTTCCCGTCGATAGATTGGCCCAGACGTTCCTGCTCGTCCTCTATTCGACGAAGATCGACGCTGAAGTCTTTGGGGGCCGCGACCTTCCCGGCAAGCTCTCCGAATTCCTTCTCTTGCTTGGCCAATCGCTTTTCCAGGGCGGCTATCTTTTGCTTGAGGCTGTCCGTCTCTTCCGTGCAACCCGAAACAACCAGAAGAATAACTACCGAAATGAGAATGCCCACGGTTCTGAGAACAGGGAGCATAGAAACCTCCGGGACCCGTTCTGCTATAGACACATGATATCAAATCCTTGAAGAAACGCAAGGATAAAGCTCAGTGTTCATAATCCCCATGAGATATATGGCGAGTTTTGCGAATCTCGGCCCATATGGTATTGTGGGCGCCGCAGGACGCATAACGTTGGTCGAAGAGATGAAAGCGAGATATAAGCACACAAACATTATCGCGCGGGATTGGAACGCACTGGCAGTCTTTTATGAAAAAGTTTTCGGATGCGTTCGAGTTCCACCGGAACGCCACTTGTTTGGCGAATGGTTGGAGAAGGGCACAGGAGTGCCCGGCGCACGGTTTTCGGGTGTGCATCTGCGCTTGCCTGGTTATGGAGACGGGGGACCCACTTTGGAGATATACCAGTATTCGGAAAACGCTCCCAAACCGCCGCCCATGGCAAATCGGGAAGGCTTTGGGCATATTGCGTTTGAAGTTGAAGATGTTGCCGATACAGCCGCGTTGGTCTTGAGACACGGAGGAGGAAAGATCGGCGAGGTCACACGCTCCGTTGTCGAAGGAGTCGGAATCCTCACATTCGTCTATCTCGCTGATCCCGAAGGCAATATCATTGAACTTCAGACCTGGAGCTGAATAGTCGAACCTGACGCGAGGGAGGAGCGAGATAGCCAGACGCTGATGAACCCCTGTGTCAACCTAAGTTGACCCTGGTCCCTCAGATCACGTCATACGCATCCTGATATCCGTCGCAATACATGCAGCTCCCTCCAGTGAGCAACACTATCTTCATTTCTTATTTGAATGATGTCGTATTTCCGACGCCTTACCATGTATAACTGCGCGAGAATGAAATCCCAGAGGGCCGAGGGCAACCCCTTGCGACGATACACCCACCAATGCGGCCTCCCATGCAAAGGCCCTTTCATAACCATGTCAAAACGCAATAGAATGAGAAACCTGCATTGACTCAAAGCGCCGCTGAGATATGGATGATGAAAAAGGGCCCCAGCAATCCCTTGCTTCCTGTCCTCACCTCGACCGCAGGACAAGGAGGTGAAAGCCCGTGGTCGCCCCACGACCTCTACAACAAGAGTAGACCGTGGATTCTGAGACGAGGCTGCCGTTGACTACCTCTAGGGCCTGTGATAGAGATGCGCACAC
This sequence comes from Deltaproteobacteria bacterium, assembly GCA_016875095.1. Taxonomy (GTDB): domain Bacteria; phylum Desulfobacterota; class Desulfomonilia; order Desulfomonilales; family Desulfomonilaceae; genus VGSG01. Next base: position 21,007 of record VGSG01000048.1, on the reverse strand, counting down.
ATAAGGGGTCCACCGACACGCCTTTCCGGTGAGGGATCATGCGGAGATGAGGGCATCAGCAGCGGATGGTAGTGGCCCCCGGCACGAGGAGGACAGCGCAGAACCTAATCCGGTCCTGCTTGTCTATGCAAGAGAGTGGAAACTGATGATCGAGGGGCCCGTACACCGCGACCAACGATTCCAACCTGATTGGGATTGAAAGGTCCCTGTTCCTACTCCCGCGAAATGGTATTCGTGATTCGGCCCAATACCCAGAGCAGTTACAAGGCCCTTGGCCCATGAGCGTCCCCTTCGTTGGTCCGGGGACGCTCTCGCAGGACGTAAGCTGCCCGCGTCGATCATTTAGAGGAACAATGATGTTTACAGCGTTGGCCAGAAAGATATTCGGCAGCAAAAACGAACGGGAACTCAAAGCGCTAGAGCCTATGGTTCGAGCGATTAATGAAGTGGAGCCTGCGGTCCGGCGACTCACCAATGAGCAGATGCGAGCCAAGACCGAAGAGTTGAAGCAGCGTCTTGCAGACAGTGAGACTCTGGAAGACCTCCTTCCCGAGGCTTTTGCGCTGGTGAGAGAAGCCTCGGTGCGAACGCTGGGAATGAGGCATTTTGACGTCCAGCTCGTAGGCGGAATTGTCCTGCATCAGGGCAAGATCGCAGAAATGAAGACCGGCGAAGGTAAGACCCTCGCTGCCACTCTTCCCGTTTATCTGAATGCTTTGACCGGCCTTGGTGTTCACGTCGTCACGGTAAACGATTACCTGGCCAAACGAGACGCGGAATGGATGGGCGCGATTTACAAGTTCCTCGGTCTCTCCGTTGGGGTGATCGTACATGAGCTTGACGACAAAGAGCGCCGGGAATCATATGGCTGCGACGTGGTGTATGGCACCAACAACGAATTTGGCTTCGATTACCTCCGGGACAACATGAAGTTCGCGCTGGAAGACTACGTGCAACGGGAACTGCACTACGCCATTGTGGACGAGGTGGACAGCATCCTGATCGACGAAGCGCGGACACCCCTGATCATATCAGGGCCCACCCACGAGAGCACCGACAAGTATTACCGCATTAATCGCATAATTCCTGGGCTGAAGAAAGATACCCACTATTCGGTGGACGAGAAGGCGCGGAGTGTTGTCCTGACCGAAGACGGCGTGGCACGCGTGGAGAGCGCCTTGGGCGTGAGCAATCTGTACGATCCCGCGCAAATGGAGACCCTCCACCATGTAAACCAAGCTCTGAAAGCGCACACTCTGTTTAGGAAAGATGTGGATTACATCGTCAAGGAGGGGCAGGTCGTCATCGTCGATGAGTTCACCGGCCGGCTCATGCCGGGACGCCGCTATTCAGAGGGCCTGCACCAGGCCCTTGAAGCCAAAGAAGCCGTCAGAATCGAGAACGAAAACCAGACCTTAGCAACCATTACTTTCCAGAACTATTTCCGAATGTACGACAAGCTCGCGGGCATGACCGGAACAGCGGATACGGAAGCCGCGGAATTCAAGAAAATATATAACCTCGAAGTCGTGGTAATTCCCACTCACCTGCCCATGATACGGACCGACAATTCCGACCTGATCTATAAGACCGAGCAAGAGAAATTCGACGCGGCGATCGAAGAGATACAGGACTGTTACCGGCGCGGCCAACCTGTCCTCGTGGGGACGATCTCTATAGAAAAGTCCGAGTATTTGGCCCGGCGGCTCAAGAAGCTCGGCATTCCCCATAATGTGTTGAACGCGAAGAATCATGCTTTGGAAGCCGAGATCGTAGCGCAGGCCGGCAGACATAAGGCCCTGACGATCTCGACCAATATGGCGGGACGTGGAACAGACATTATTCTCGGAGGAAATCCCGTGTTCTTGGCCAAGTCGAAGGCCAAGAAAGGAGAGGATTCGGAGGAGTATCAACAGCTCCTGGCCAAGTTCAAGCAGGAGTGCGAAGAGGAGAAAAAAGAGGTGATCGCGCAGGGCGGGCTCCATATCCTCGGCACGGAACGTCACGAATCTCGCCGCATCGATAACCAACTCCGAGGGCGTTCAGGGCGTCAGGGAGACCCTGGGACCAGCCGATTTTATGTGAGTCTCGAAGACGACCTCATGCGCATATTCGGTGGTGAGCGGGTGAAAATGATCATGGAACGGGTCGGCCTGGAAGAAGGAGTGCCGATCGAACACAAATACACCACCAAGGCTATCGAGAACGCGCAGAAGAAAGTTGAAGCGCATCATTTCGACATCCGCAAACATCTCCTGGAGTATGACGATGTGATGAACAAGCAGCGGGAAGTGATATACGCCCAGCGCCGCTTCATTCTAGGGGGCGAAGACCTGAAATCCACCGTCATGGATATGATCGAGGACGTGGTGGACGACCTGGTCGATCGCTTCACCGATGAACGATCTGAATTTCAGGACTGGGACATCCTCGCATTTCAGGATGCCCTACTGGCTCAGTTCGGGATACGTTTCAACCTCGGTGCGCTTCCGGAGGAGCAACAAGCCAAGGAGGGCCTCTACGATCATATCGTGGAACGCGCCCACGAAACGTACGAACAGCGGGAGCAGGAATTCAAGCCTGAATTGATGAGGGAACTGGAGAAGTTCGTCATGCTTCAGGCGGTGGATTCCCAGTGGAAGGACCACCTCCTGAGCATGGACCACCTCAAGGAAGGCATCGGACTGAGAGGGTACGGGCAGCGGGACCCGCTCAAAGAGTATCAGAGAGAGGGCTACGACCTATTCCTTGATATGAGCTTTCGTATTAAGGAAGAGACCGTGCGAAACCTATTTCTGGTCAAGATCGCCTCAGAACGGGAACTGGAGGAAGTAAGACCCGCGAGAGAGCAACAGATGCAACTCTCTCACGGTGACCCGGACGAGGCAAGGCCGAAACAAGTCCGTCGCCAGCACGAGAAGATCGGTCGCAATGCGCCCTGCCCTTGCGGCTCAGGCAAGAAATACAAGAAATGCTGCGGAAGAGCGGCATGACAAGCGCGCGATGAGGGCCGCGACCTGTAATCCGCCCATTTCAGCCGTCGGGAACGTGACAACCTTGGGTGGGAACCTTAACCAATAGGAACATTTCGCGGACATCCCGCAATGAATCGGAGGGACTAAGATTCTATCCTACCAGCGAGACCACATTGTTGAAACGACGGATTTGGCCCTGCCGTTCATTGACGATATCAGCGGGACCATGCGGGGATACCGGGTCTTCACCGCATGTCGGAGCGTCAGAGGAAAGATCTTCAGACTCGAAGACCATCTTGACCGGCTCTATAATTGCGCTCAGGCCATATATATGCTGCCTCCGCTTCCGCGGGATGAGCTGAGAGACCTTCTGAACGAGTTGGTGGAGAAGAACGGCCACGTAAGCCCGGCGACCGACTTCCTCGTCCAAATCATCTTTAGCGGTGGCCTCTTGGGTTCCACGATGAAGCAGTCCGGCGCCGGGGCTCACCTCTATATCGCGGTGCAGCGCCTGGAACCACCGGAACCGGCCGCGTATGAAAAGGGTGTGGCCTTGGCAACGTTCCGTCATCAGCGATTTTGGGCCGAGGTGAAGCTCCTCAACTACGTGGCCGCGGTGGTGGCAAGTCAGACGGTGGTCCCGGCTCAAGACGCGTACGACGTGCTGTTTGTCGATCCAGCGGACAACCAATCCATTCTGGAGGGCTCTACCTTCACGGCCTTTTTCGTGACTCGGAACGGAGCAATACTCACGCCGCCTCTTGACGGCAGGATACTAGACAGCATCACTCGAAAAGCGATTCTCGATCTGACCGCGAAAGAGCCTCGCTTTCAGATTATCCAGACCTCGATTCGTATGGAGCAGCTCTCCTCTTTTGCCGAAGCCTTTATCGCCTCAACCACACGCAATATCCTGCCGGTGGTTCGGATCGATGACTGCGTCATTGGCGGTGGGGTCACTGGCCCAGTCACGAAGGCGCTCATGGAGCTGTTTCAGGATCATCTGGACGCCTACTGACGCAGGCATAAGCGTCGGAGCCCGCCGGTGTCCGTCCGGTTATGCGGGCAACTGCCTTTGTCGTGTCATTGCGAGGAATGAATGGTGGGAAAGGCCTTCCGCGGCGCTCGCAATGACGTGACGTGCGGGCCCTTTTCCCTTGACAGAGTGTTCCGTGGACGCATAAGCTGATCCGAGGCGGGTTCCTTCTCTCATATTTCAGAATTTATTAACTTCTCCGCCTCGCGGTTGAGGCGGATATATGTCTAAGACACGTTCTGCGTGTTTTCCTTCTTAGCTTTTCACAGGAGGTGAAGCGGTGAGCGTTCCGAATAAGATCCAGACATGGCAAATGGTCAAAGGCCCCACGTACGACAAGGAAGCGGGCAAAGTGACCGCCCCGGGAGAGTTGCAGAAGACTGAAATCGACGTCCCCGAACTCGGACCGGGCGAAGTATTGGTCCAAATCGCGGGCTGCGGTGTCTGTCATACTGACATGTCCTACTTCTACGACGGGGTGCCCACGGTCACAAAGCCGCCCCTGACCCTGGGCCACGAAATATCCGGCGTAGTAGTCGCGACAGGGCCCGGCGCCGAAGCTTGGGCCGGCAAGAATGTGATTGTTCCGGCGGTCATGCCCTGTAACAAATGCGACATCTGCGCCAAGGGTCGCAACAATCGCTGCCTGGCTCAGAAGATGCCCGGGAACTCTCTGGGGCTCTTTGGCGGCTTTTCCAGCCACATCCCCGTGCCCGCGGCCGATCTATGCGTCATTGAAGATCTGAAAGGCAGACCTCTGGCCAACTACGCCGTCATCGCGGATGCAGCCACTACGCCGTACCAAGCCGCGATGCGAGCGGAATTGGTCGCGGGCGATCCGGTCATCGTCACCGGTATCACCGGCGGCGTCGGCGTGTACATGGGTCAGGTGGCGAAGGCATTTGGGGCCAAGCCGGTGGTCGGCATGGGCCGGAACCCGGAAAAGCTCGAGAGGGCCAAGCAGCTCGGAGTGGATTACACCATCGACATGAAGGGCAAGGACTTCAAAGCGATTCAGGAGGAGTTCAGGACGATCTGCAAGGAAGCCGGCGTCAAACACAACGTGGGTTGGAAAATTTTTGAGTGCACCGGAGTCGGCGCCGCTCAGGATGTTGCGTTGGGGCTCGTCGGCTTTATCGGCAAGCTCGTGGTGGTCGGTTTCGGGATGCAGAAGAATAGCTACAGCATGTCTCGTCTGATGGCCTTTGACGCGGACATCATCGGCACCTGGGGGTGCCTGCCCAAGTACTACCCGAAAGTGCTTGAAATGGTCCACTCCGGGCAGCTCCAAATCGATCCTCTCCTGGAGACCCGGCCCATGTCCAAAATCAACGAAGCCTTTGAGGAAGCCCACAGCGGCGCCCTCACGAAACGAATCGTCCTGACGCCGGATTTCTAGCCATAAGGCCACAACCTGGCTTCCGAAAACGCAACCCCCCTGAATTTACGTTCAGGGGGGTTGTTCTTTGTTCGGCTCTGGCGCTCGACGCGCCTTCTAGTGATCTAGGGGTCTACGAGCGAGCGCTATTCGGTAGATGTCATAAATGTCGTGAATCTCAATGTCCTGGAAGCCGGCTCCGGTCAGGTTTTCCACCACTTGCTCACGGGTCTCATAGACCTCACACACCTCCCCTCTCGATCCGAACAGTCCGATGAGCCCCCCAGGCTTGAGGAAACGATACATGTACGAGTAAATCGCGGGCCGCAGCGCGGGTTTCACATGAGGAATCATGAACGAGCTGAGGACCTTGTCAAAGGACTCTTTGGGACTGTAGTCCTCGACCGAGCTCGCAGCCAGGTCACAGTTCGTGAGCGAATACTTTGCCACTTTTTCTTCCGCCAACTCGATCATGTCCGGCGACAAGTCGATACCCATCACGTGTCGAGCCTTGGCCGCGGCCATCACCGTAGCCGACCCGGTGCCGCACCCCACATCCAGCACGCGATCGTTTTCTTCCACAACCATGTCAATCAATCGAGTGAGCCCCTTCCGATATCCCGGATCCATCGCCCACTGCAAGTCATAGCTCTTGCGGCGAATTTTGTAATAGAGCTGGATGGCCCTCTCCGAGGGTAGCAATTTCACGATCGTGGTCCCCTGAATGTAGGCAATTCGAGCGAGTTTTATCAGAGGACGGACGATCTTTCGTAACGGCAACTCCTCCTCGCTTGCCAAGGTGTGTGTCATGCGTCTGCACCTCTCCCTCTCATGTTGGTCAACAATCCGAGCCGAGCTGGTCCGCTCAAAGACAAAACGTTATTACAACATGCCGTCTCTGGCAAGAAAAAAATCGAAAACTACCGATCCGAAGCCTTTTCGGCCGCTTCCGGCCGCCGGGAATGCACTTCATTCTGCGCCCTTGCCAAACCCTCCCTTAGGATAAGGAACACTGCCTCGCTCCCTGTCCTGACGAGCCCCTTGAGGGCCTCTCGCTCTCCGGAAGGGAACCGTGTAAGCACGAATTCTTCCGGCGTTTGTCCGACCGGGGGACGCCCGATGCCGAGGCGGACCCTGATAAAGTCTCGGAATCGCAGCGAATCGGCTATCGATCGGACTCCTTTATGGCCCCCGTCTCCTCCTCCTACTTTAATCCGGACAACGCCCGGGTCAAGGTCCAGGTCATCGTGAATCACCACCATCCGATTGGGGTCCGCTCCCTTTCTTCTCATGATCGGGGCCACGGCCCGCCCGCTCAGATTCATATACGTCAGGGGTTTGGCCACGAGCGCGGGCAGCGCGTCAATTCTGATCTTGCTGACCAGAGCCTTTTCTCTCGCGCGGCTCCAAGAACCTCCCGCGTCACGAACGATCTCGTCCGCTACCATGAACCCAAGGTTGTGCCGGTGTCTTTCGTAGTCTTTTCCCGGATTGCCAAGACCCACGATTACGAATAGCTCTGCCAACGCCCCGCTCCGCGCCTTTCCATTTTTTCGGTTTTCTGGTAGAGCACCGTCTATAGGCGCAAAGCCGGCGACCTGTCAAGTCGGCCGAGGAACTCTACGGGCATAGGAAGCGGCGATTGAGCGCAGCACAATCCAACTCCACCCCGCAGATGGACTGGGAACGCAGGAAGAGGCGACGCGAGCTCGTAATCGCCCTCGGCGGCGCTTTGCTGGTCGGCCTGATCATTCTTGTTGAGCACAGGATCGCCGGCTCGGCGGACGACATCCCACTCGCCGGGCACCTGCTTCTCTTCGCGCTCCTCTCGATTGCGACCCTTCTGCTGATCCTGATTATCTTCTTCTTGATCCGGAATCTCTTCAAGCTCATCTTTGAGCGCCAGCAGCGCATCCTTGGATCACACCTCAAGAGCCGACTCATGGTGGCTTTTGTCGCGCTCACCCTCATCCCGACCATCGTGCTCTTTATCGCGAGCGCGGGGGTGCTCCATACCACAATCGAGAGCTGGTTTCAGACTCAGGTTGAAGACTCCCTCCAGTCTTCCCTCGTGGTCGCGCAGGCCTTCTATCAGAATGCCTCGGATACGTTATTACAGGCCGCGGGCCGCATCAGCTCCCACATCCCCGAACAGTGGCTTGCAAATGCGGCCGACCGGGATGCCCTGGTGAAAGCGCTCGAGTCGTGGCGAGCCGCAGAAGGACTTAGCTCTCTACAGATCTATTTTCGAGACGAATCGCCGCCTCTCATCGTAAAGGATCCCTCCCTGAAACCCGTCATGGCGCCGGAGGCTCGGGCAAGTCTCCTCAGAATCGGTTTCCAGGGCGAGAAAACCTCCAACATTATTCCTTTAGAGGATGGGGCCGATCTTGTCCGCGCCGTGGCGCCGGTGAAGTCCGCGAACTCGAGTGACGTGACGGCAGTGTTGGTTGCGGATCACTTTATCCCCACATCACTGGCCGCGCGGCTTTTCTCGATTTCCCACGCATACGGCGAATACCGTGAAGCCAAAAGGATGAAAGGCCCTGTGAAGACCATCTATGTGCTCATGCTCCTCATGGTCGCGCTGCTGGTAATATTCATAGGGTCCTGGTTTGGCATGTCCATGGCCCGCGACATCACCGTGCCGATCCAGCAGCTCGCGGAAGGGACCGGCAAAATAGCGGCGGGAGATCTGTCTGTGCACATAGAGCCTGTGGCTGATGATGAGCTGGGTGTGCTGGTGCGGTCCTTCAACAAGATGACCGAAGATCTGCGCAGGAGTCGGGACGAGCTGATCCGTGTGAACCTGGACCTTGATAGCCGCCGCAAATACATGGAAACTGTGCTCAAGGGCGTTGCAGCGGGCGTTGTCGCGCTCGACCCCGAAGGCAAAATCACCGCAATCAACGATTCGGCCAGGAAGCTACTCGGCATCACTGAAGAAGATCCGCTCGGCAAGGGACTTCTCGGAGTGCTCCCCGATGCGTCGCAGGAGGTGATTACCGAGATCCTTACCGAACTCGCAAGCGAAGCGGGCGATTTCCTTGAGCGACAGGTGTCCATCGCCTTTCCTGAGCGCTCCCTTGCCCTACTCTGCTTCGCCGGCAGCCTGGAGGACGAGGAAGGCCGCGACCTCGGCCTGGTGCTCGTGCTCGATGACATGACTCATCTGATCAAGGCTCAGCGTATGGCCGCGTGGAGAGATGTGGCCCGAAGAATCGCGCATGAGATCAAAAACCCGCTTACGCCGATCCAACTCAATGCTCAGAGAATACGACGGAAATACATGCCTCTTCTGGGCGAGGATAGGACAGTCTTGGACCAGTGCACACGCGCGATTATCGATCAGGTGGAACAGCTCAAGAATATGGTTAACGAGTTTTCCACATTCGCACGGATGCCTACTGCCAATCCTATGCCGGACGACCTGAACGAGATGATACGCGAGGTGGTGGACCTTTACTCTCAGGGGAACGATCGTGTCACTTTCTCATTTGAGCCCGACAGAACGCTGCCGATCTTTGACCTGGACCGCGGGCAGATTAAGCGAGCCGTGATGAATCTCTTGGACAACGCCGCAGCCGCGGTGTCTCAAGGCGGCGCAGTGCGAGTGCTGACTCGGTACGACTCCCAACTCTCTATGGCGGTCGTCGAGGTCGTGGATAACGGCTCCGGGGTTCATCCAAAGGACAAGGACCGGCTCTTTGAGCCATATTTCTCCACAAAGGCCGGTGGCACCGGCCTCGGCTTGACCATCGTGAACACCATCGTCGCCGACCACAATGGCTTTGTGCGTCTCAAGGAAAATGAAGGCGGAGGCGCGCGGTTCATAGTCGAGCTTCCGGTGAGGAAAGGCCCCCGATCGTCCCAGAAGCCCTCTACTTGACCGGCAGGCTGGACGTGGTGACCCTGTGTTCCGCGAAGGAACCGCATCGGTCGAGGAAAAGGCCGCGAGCGATGCGCTTCGCTTGGCTCAACTCCGCTGAAGCCCCAAAGGGGCGATTGAAAGTAGCTCGGCAATTCATTGCCGGGTAACCGACAAGCAAAGATCAACCTGTTCGTCCCCAGGTGGCGCCCGAAGGATTGATCCTTCGGGCGCCACCTGGGGACGAACAAACCTTTTCTTGACTGCTCATTCCCGGCGATAAATCGCCGGGCTACTATCGTGGCGTCCATCCTGGACGCCGGAGGCCTCAAGCTGAGCAAGTGAACTCCTGGAGGCTTTCGGAGCAAAAGCAATAATCCCTTTAGTAACTAGTGACACAAGAGCTAAAGCATCTGTAAGGAAAGACCTCACGTTGACTCAGCACGTGGACCAAATCTTGGGGCAGGCTGCCGAGATCATCCGATCGGGCGGGGTGGTGGTTGTTCCCACCGAGACTTTCTATGGTCTCGCGGCTGACCCTTTCCACGAGGAGGCGGTTCGCCGTGTCTTTCAGATCAAGAAGCGTGACGAAAGTAAGCCCTTGCCCCTCATTGCGTCTGACCGGTCGGTTGTGGAAGACCTCATCGAACCTCCTGACGCCCGGGTCCATGAGCTTATGGCTCGATTCTGGCCCGGAAGCTTGACGATACTGCTTCGGCCAAGAAAACCACTTTCGGCGTTGCTCACCAGCCAAGAGGGGTCGATCGGCGTGAGGCTGCCTCCTATCTGCCCTGCCCGTGCTCTAGCAGCAAAGGCCGGAGGCTTGATCACTGCGACGAGCGCGAACCTCGCCGGCGATCCGGACCCCTCGGAGGTGTCCATGATCAGCCCGCAGGTTCTGGAAGCCGTCGATCTGGTGATCGATCTAGGTCCGACCCCCGGAGGCAAACCCTCCACCGTGGTAGAACCTGACGGCGCTGAGCTGAGAATCATCCGAGACGGAGCGATCCCGGGATCGCTGCTGAGTGGCTTCTTTCGATCATGCCTCCGCAATCGAGGCGAGTCGGATAGCCCTTGACACATTCCCCTTCAAAGCATTAGAAATAGAGGAGCGCTGGGGGATCGTCTAGCGGCAGGACGCCTGGTTCTGGCCCAGGTAACCGAGGTTCGAATCCTTGTCCCCCAGCCAATAACCCACCGGAATCATTCAGACCGACCCCCCGAAAAGTTATCAGCAGATTATCAGCATATTTAGAGGGCCCTCCCTTTCTAAGATCCTCACCGGTCGGCTTCTCCCATCATGCCTCGATCCGGGAGCCCGGGCCCTGTAGCTCCCCTCCCCTCACTCCGGCAACCGATTAGGCTCAATAAATCGCGACGTTACGAATGCCCAGGACCGGTTTCCTCGCCCGCTCAATTGTCGGAAAACATAAGACTGGGAATCGGTATCGGGCGGGTTTGGCCGATTTTGGAAAAAGCTTGCGGTACTTTATGGCAAGCGAGCGTGAGAAAGGAACGAATGGTTATGTCACCCCAGACATAAGCCATAAATGCCGCTTTGACAGCGCCATTTTCAAAAACCATACCTTACATCACGGGCCATAAACGGCTCCCAGCCTGGCCAACAGCGCTACCTCGCCGGCTTTTTGACCCAAATAGACCAAAGAAAATCAATAAATATCGCGTGGTAAGAAGCCAACAGCGCGGAATGGGGTGCTGTATTGCGATATTACAGCTTTTTGTTCTTGACACAGCTTTGAGCAATTTGGTAACACCGATCCAAAGAATTCTGCAATTATCCGCAACTCAACCCTTAACCTGTGGGCTCGCCTAAATGGGGAGAGGGATGCCAATGAAGCCGCGACTCTGTCGATTGTGTCGAAAGCCCTTACCGCCACATGCTTTGCGGACTACAAAATATCACCACAAATGCAGCCACCGATTGCAGAACGAAGCGGCCAGGCGGACTCGCGAAAAGAAGCGCCTAAGCGAGGACGGGGCTGTGAAACGACCTGCTAGGAAGGCGGTTGAGCCGCGCGCTGCTGTCCGGCTTTGCTCCTGGTGTGGATTCCCATTGCCGGGGAGAAGTCGGGATACACTCCATAAGGAGTGCCGTGAAGAATGCGTGGCGCAAAAGAAGTTTGAGCTTAACCACCTTCGTTTGCAGGAGGAGCCTCTGTGCCCACCGCAAGGTGGCCTTGTTGTGTGCCTTGGGCCCGGCGAACCGGAGCACTATTTCATGTCCCCGGATCGAAGGAGAGTTCGTATCTGCGAGCGTTGTAAGGCACTGCAAGACAATTTTGTCGCGGCGGATAAGGTTTATGGGGTTGTTGTCAGGGCTACGCACGCGAACGCTCCCCGATGAATGAACGCCAACAAGGGGTGCGTTTCAGATTATCCAGTGTGCTCCGAAAGAAAATCAATGCTGGCGAGATGTAACGAAGAAACGGGTCCGGAAACCATGAGCGCATGGGACAAAGGACTGAACTGAGGAGGGTACCATGTCAGAAAACAGTTCTCAATCCGTGAAACCTACGTCTAGTCAACGCCTTATCGACCTTCAACAGCTTGCCCGCCGTTTCGGCATTTGCCGCGACACCGCACGCATGTTGGTCCTCTCCCGCCAGATCACCGGCCACAAGATCGGCGGGTGTTGGCGTTTCAGGCAAGAGGACATTGACGAGTATCTTGCTCGGCATAGACAGGAGGCGGAATATGCCTCTAACCGCTGAAGATATCTTCGGTTGCTCAAAGAATTGAACGGGAGCAAGTTTGCCTTGACCAGGCCCAGTCAGGAAAGTACAGTCCATAAGTAGATCTTGCTTCGAGGGGGGATAGGGATGGAACTTCGCAGCTGGATTGAAGACAATCGCCGGACGCTCTTGATTGTGGGCTGGGTATTCTTGCTGCTTGGATTAGGTCTCTTATTGGTAGATTTGGCCTTGGTGCCGAGGGTCGAAAGAACACAGCTCAAGGGGCCATGGACTCCCGAATTGCTCGATATGAGGCGCCAAGAGACCCTGCTGGCGACGAGGGATCTTTTTTCGTCGCTAATTTGTCTGTTCGTGGGCCCTTTAGCTGCTTTAGTTGGGGGAATATCCTTGTCTTTGACAAGAGGTAAGGAGGGATTTACTCTTTCTGGAGTCTCGACCATAGTCTTTGGCTTATTACTTTACTACTCTTCCTACACGCTTGGAGAGACCCCCGCCTTCGTGCCCGATGCTCGTTGGCTCCAACGAGGATCTTCATTCCTCTTGGTCGTGCAACTTTTTTCAGTAGTTGTCACGCTGCTAGGACTCCTGCTCGTATGTCTTGGAATCGGCCGTTCAGCGGGGCGGGATGAACGGGGTCCAAGTCCGCCTGATGCCGCGCAAGACCAAGCCCCTAGGTCACCGGTCGCAATCACAGAGCCCCTCCCTACCGAGCAGCGGGATCAGACCGACAAATCTGCTGATTCCCGGGGAAAACTGCAAGTTGCATTGGCAGCCTTTGTGGTGATCTTCGTTATTCCTCTTTTGACTTACCTCTTGACTCAGAACACCGAACCAGTTGTGAAATTGCCGGCGGGAGAGCCAGCCGGTCACCAAAGGGCTCAGTTGCCGCCGGCTCAGCCTCTTCCGAACGTCTCTCCGCGGGTCATGCCCGAAAAGCACCATGCTCTCATGAAAGCTATCATATCAGGGGATGTACAGCTGGTACGCACCTTAACCGAAGACCGATCCATTATCCACGAGCGAGGAGAATACCCCTGGCCGCCTATAGTTGCAGCAGCGTTCCACAGTCATCGAGAAATTGTGGAAATACTTTATGGTGCGGGTGCGGAGGTGAACGTACAAGATAGATTTGGCCGTACTCCCCTCATTTGTGCGGCAAACAATGGAGATGTGCAAACCGTACGAGAGTTGCTCCTATTTGGTGCTGATCCGAACCTAACCGATGATGATGGTTTGTCCGCTCTTGATTACGCCAAGAAAATGGGGTTCGCCGACGTTGAAGCGCTCCTTTCCTCAAAGAAGGACCGTTAAATGAAATTTCGAGTTGCGTACACCGCCCATCGTCCATTTTGCCGTTCCTGCTCCCCGCGGTGGCAAGAATTTGGCGGAAATTAGCCTCAGCGACAAACCGTAATCGGGGTAACGGCTATGGGTATGGAGATACGGGCCCCAGGGACCCTCCCCCCCGGTGGGCGTGGCCTGCCTCGCCTCGAACCGATCTTCAAAGATCATCGCATCCCTCGCAAGCACGTCAACGAGCAGGCACCTGAGCCGCACGCTCTTGGGCGTGGACTTCCCCGGTGACTCTCCTGCCCGGCCCGTCTGTGCCTCCCACTGCGTTGCTCTCGTATCGCGTAGCGCAATCTCCGCGGGAAGGTGTGACCGGGCTCGAACCGGCCAAGGTCGTGACCGGGTAGCACGATCCTTTTGACCGGGGACGCACACACTTCGGTCGATCTGTGTGCGCAGACAGTTCGGAAGTTTCTGACCTCCTTAGTCTTTTCAGAAAAAACTCATGTCGTCAGATTTGTCGGAAACTTTTCCCTTGACAAGTTGTCTGACATTTCAGATACTACTGACAAAGGGGGTGCCGCCATGAAACGAGCAATCGGTTACATCCGAGTCTCTAGCCAGGAGCAGGCGCGTGAGGGCATCTCATTGGAGATGCAGGCCGCCAAGGTCAGGGTTTACTGTGAACTGAACGACCTGACCCTGGTAGAGATCATTGAGGACGCGGGGATCTCCGCCAAGAGCATCAAGGGACGGCCCGGAATCCAGAGCATCCTCGAAATGGTTAACGCCCGCCAAATTGACGCTGTGGTGGTCTTCAAGCTGGACAGGCTCGCACGGAACACCGTGGAATGCTTGCGCATGGCCGAGGTCATGGACAAAACCGGGGTCGCGCTGCATTCGATAACCGAGAAGCTGGACACCCAGAGCGCACTCGGCAGATTCTTTTTCACATTAACCGCTTCCCTGGCCGAGATGGAAAGAAACCTGATCGCGGAAAGGACCGCGGCCGCGCTTGCTCAGAAACGAGCAAACGGTGAGAAGACAGGCGGACTCTGCCCCTATGGTTTCCGGTCCGTCAACGGCAAACTCGAACCCGATCCGGCTGAACAGGGCGTAATCCACCGCATGAGGGGTTTGCGGGCCCAAGGTGTCAGTTATAGGGGGATCGCCGACAAGCTCACTGAAGAAGGAACGATGACCCGGAAGGCAACGCGGTTTCGTGAGACCCAAATTATCCGCATTTTGCGAGAAGCAGCGTAACGCGGGCGGAAAGAGAGGAAAATCGTGACAAAAGCGACCAAGAGGACTAAGGCCAGCGTCCGGAAAAACCGGAAGCCTCCGACAGCAGAAAGGCACGACAGTTCAGGCCGGTTAGCAATGTCTGATAGTTCAGAGAAGTCGGACATACCCGAGCCGATCCCCGATGCCTGGCTGCGTCAGATTACTCAGCTAATTCAGACGGAAATGAAACGGATCATGAAAGAGCGGACATTACCGAAACTTCAGACCTCGGACTTGGACCTCCCGCCGCAACCACCCGGCAAGGTTCCCGGCCCGGCTGGGAAACCCCGCAAGCCCGGCAAGCGCGTGAAAGTGGGGAGCACGCTTGACGCCGCGCTCTATGAGGCCCTTGAGGATTGGCGCAGGACCAAGGGGCTCACCCTGGCCGCTGCGCTGGACGCGCTTATTTGGAAAAGTCTGGGACAGCCTCGGATGAGCTATGAGAGTGGTTCCGCAACCTGATTTCGATCCGCTTATTATCGTTGACTCGCGGGAACAGCGCCTCCTTGAATTTTCTGTGCCTACAATAACGGGAACTTTATCAGTCGGCGATTATTCAATCGTCGGCCTGGAAGATCGGATTAGTATTGAGCGGAAGTCCCTAAACGACTTGGTGAACAGCTTCACCACCGGGCGGAAAAGGTTCGAGAAGGAGTTTCATCGCGCCCGGAGCCTTGATTTCTTTGCCGTAGTGGTCGAAAGCGCTATTTCAGACCTATTTGGGGGGCAATATAACAGCAACGCCAATCCAGAGGCGATGTTTCAATCAATAATGAGCTGGACCGCGAAGTATAAGAGACCCTTCCTTTTCTCCGAAAACCGCTCTATTGCTGCTCGAATCATTCAATCACTACTCGGGAAGTACGCTCACCAGTTTCTTAAGGCCGCCGATAACGTGACTCGCGCCGCTCAACGATTACAGAATCATATACCTAAAGAATACCATGCCTTAGATTTTGACATAAAAGAGCTTGAAGCGGATCAAATAATGTGCTAGAACTCCCCCCAGTCATGAAAGACGACCTATTCACTTCTCGCGACGTGTGCCGGGCATTCCCCTGGATATCCCCCCAAATTCTCCATTATAGGATTGCGAGCGGACTTCTGCCAATCAAATACAGCTCCAAGGGGCCCGGATTGCCCAATCAGTTTCGGCATGTCGAGTTGGTGCAGGCGGGGGTTCTTGATGAATTGGCGTCGCTGGGTCTACTTCATGACCGAAAACATGTTGACACCGATGTTTGCACAGATGGGGTCACCACCTTATTGAATGATCCATTTGGCATTCCTGATGCCCTTTATCTGGAAGCCAATTATAACGTCATTATTGTGGTCATTGTGCGCCGCGAAAGGACGCCGCCCCGCCGAAAATACGGAATGACATACTACGCGGCCAACGATCAAACCGTGAAGGAAATGGCCGACTCCTGGCTGGACACAGCCGGGATCAGCCGCGATCAGTCAATGGCGTTCTTGGCTGTTCGCCGATTCTATAAGATCGCCGCGGCCGCTCTAGGCTGGTAATTTTTTTTTACATGGACCATCAAATGCTTTGATGGTGAACAAACGCTTGGAGGTAATAATGGAACCCGCTTTTACAGTTCGTCAGGTTGCCGAGCAGCTCAAAGTGCATGAACAAACCATCCGCCGATGGGCCCGACAAGGCTTAGGCCCCCCTTCGGTGAAAGTGGGGGCCCACGGCCATTACCGCTTTCCTCGTTTGGAATTCGAGGACTGGTTGCGGAACGAACGTTCAAGGGGGGAAACCCAATGCTGACGCTGTCTGACATTGCCCATTGCCTCAACGTGCCGCTCTGGGCCTTGCGTCGCTGTGAAGACATCGGCGCGTTTCCTGTGTCCTGTTCAATCGGCTTTGACGCCATGCGGTTTTGGGATGAATCGCAGCTCCAGGAGTGGCGCGAAATCATAGACAACATGACATTCGAGCGACCGCAAGGGCTGGAGCACATCAGCGGACCAGTAGCCCGCGAAATGGACCGACTAGAGCAGCTTATCGGAGCATCGTGGAGCGCACCCCCGGAAGCAGCTTGAAAAAATCAGGTTGGAAGCGAAGAAATTCAATGGCTAGTAATGAATCTAAGGACATTATTGCGGAAATCAAAAAGAAGGTTCGCTTTGACGAATTATTCCTGGAGCTATTTCCAGAAAAGCACCGTCAGGGCGGTAATTCCTATTGCCCCATGCCGGGACATGACGACAGGACCCCGTCGTTTCAGGTCGAAAGCGATCACGGATTTTGTCACGCAGGATGCACGCCCGGAAACGGCTCGAAAGCGTGGGACATTATCTCCCTATGGCGACTCAAGCACGGTTGCGATCATCGCACCGCTGTCCGGGGTTTGGCTCACTGCGCCGGGATTGATCTCCCTGACGCCTCCATCCCAAAGAAAGGTCTACGCCTGGAAGATGCAAAGGTCGTTTACGATTATGAGGATCAGGACGAAACGATCAAGTTCAAAGTGGCTAGATTCGAGCCGAAAACCTTCCGACCATTTACACGAGACGGGAAGGGCCAGTGGACGCAGGGCATGAAGGATGTTCCCCGTCTGCTGTTCCGTCTGCCGCGTCTACTGAGCGCACGCGATCATGAGTGGATCATCTTCCTGGAAGGCGAAAAGGACGTGCAGACGGCTGAGGCGCTCGGTTACTTCGCCACTACGAGCCCAGGGGGGGCGAACGGCTGGCAGGCGTGCGTAAAGGACGGTGCCCATGAAGCTCTTCGAGATCGCCAGGTGCTCGTCATACCGGACCGGGACACGGCTGGAGAGAAATATGCGGAAGATGTGGCCACAACGCTGCGCCTCATCTGCCGCTCTCTCAAAGTTGCGTCTCTGCCTGGAGGCAAGGACTTGAGCGATTACGTCCGTGATCATGGAGAGGAGGCCGCCCGTCAGAAGGTGCTTGCGCTGGCATCTGAGACGCCGGACTGGAAACTGCCACGGACCGGGCCGGAAATAGTCACCTGTAAAGAATTGCTCGAAAGCGACCTCAATCCGCCCCGCTGGATCATTCAAGATCTGCTACCAGAGGGGCTGGGGCTTCTCGCCGCGAAGGCGAAGAGCGGGAAATCGTGGCTATGCCAAAATCTCGCAGTCGCAGTGGCACGGGGTGGGCAGGCTCTAGGAAATTTTCCAGCCCAGGAAGCTGGTGTGTTGTGTTTGTGCCTTGAAGACAACAAACGCAGGATGAGGGAGCGGCTTTCGATGATTCTTGAAGGAACCTCGCCCCCCGAAGCGCATCTGATAGCCTGTGAGTGGCCGCACCTGATGAAAGGCGGTATGGATTTACTCCACAAGCACCTCGAAGACAACCCTTCCATAAAGCTCGTGATTATAGACACATGGAGCAGATTCCGGGGACGCCGGTCCTCAAATGAGGACGCATATCACGGTGACTACGCCGACCTACAAGAGCTTCACTCCCTGGCAAGCCTCTATCAGACAGGAATTCTACTTATCCACCATCTGAGAAAGGAAACCAGCGAAGATCCCCTCGACGGAATTCTAGGATCAACCGCCTTATCCGGTGCCTGTGATTTCATCCATATTATGAGGCGGAAAAATCGGACCGATTCTAGCGCAACCCTCTTTGTGACCGGCAGAGACCTTGTTGACCAAGAGCACGCTCTGTCGTTTCAAAGCGGAATCTGGCGGTACGAGGGTGACCCGCGTGAACTGGCATTGACCGCTCAAAGAAAAGAGATCCGGCGCGTTTTCGCCGCTGAAGGCAAGCCGCTGACCGCAAAGGATGTCTGGCAGTGTCTGGAGACCAAACAAAGTTATGATGCCGTATACAAACTCTGTTCGCGGATGGTGGAATCTGGGGATCTTCAGCGGGCAGCGGGGCAAAAGCACAAGTTCGTGCTCCCCCCGGAGGACGAGATGTATGTGCCCACCTGGGCCCCTAGATCCCGATATGGCGAGGCGTGCCTTGACCGAATTTAAGAAGGGGGTGTCACCGTCAATCGTGTCCATATGCTCTAAAATAATAATAATAATTAAGACATATAGATGGACAGCGGGGTGTCCATCAGGTGTCCATCCCGTCCATAATTCGGGTGTAAGGAGGGCGTGTCTATGAATAACCCAGCTATATCACACCACGTTTCGGGCAGCCCCCCAAAATATGGACATTCATGGACAGGGAGTGTCTATCTTCATCTCTTTGATATGACTAGGGAAGCTCAAGATATGGACCTCATGGACACCATACTGCGTCAAGCGACCTAAAGGCGGTTGACGGGGGCGCTCCGGTGTGCAAGAACGACGCACCGATGGCGCGGCAGACGTGAAAAAAATATCCAGAATGCTGGCCGATGCGAAAAAAAGTTCCACCCGACGCTTCCGGCTCACCGCGTTCAGCGGGGCTTTCCCTCGGATAGAGAAAAATCGTTGACGTATCCCGGTAGAGCAACATACGATCCCCTCCCGAATGGCAAAGGATCGGCTGGAGGCTGGGTCATGGCCGGGAGCATTGGGAAGATCTATCGGGATAGGGGAGACCGATGGCGTATCGTGTTGCCAGGCGGAATCAAGATCTTTTGTGATCGGAACCACAGGACGCTTTACTCTCGCCAACATGCGGAGTGGGCCCTAGCCAGGATTCAGGGTGAAATCGAAAACGGCACGTTTGACCCGGACTTCTACTCGAAAACCCGCAAAAGCCTCCACAGTTTTACCACCTACGCAGAGGATTGGCTTCGATCATACGAGCGCAAGATGGAACGCGGGGACATCAGCCGTGGCTATCTGGGGCAACTCCGCCGGTGTGTAAATGATGTCTTCATTCCCTACTTTGGAGAGATGAGCCTTCAAGATATTCGAGGAAAGCATATCAGGGAATTCTATCTGACATTGGAGAAGGCTCCGAAGACCGTCTATAACAACATGATGATCCTGCATAAGGTGTTTGCGAGTGCCTATGATGACGAACTGATTCAGAGCCCTCCCAAGTTCCCGAAAGAGCTGAAAGCCAGTGAGATCCCGGAACCGGATTGGAAGTGGGCGAACGAAGAGATTCAAGACCTTGTTCTGAAGGAGCTGGCTCCTGAAGACTTTTTCTTCATTTTCTTCCAGGTGACCCACGGAACCAGGACCGGCGAGACGAGGGCCTTGCAACATCAAGACATCGACCTTGACAGCGACGTAGTGACAATCAGGCGCGCTTTCTCGGAGAATGACTTGAGGCACACGAAGACCAAACGCATCCGGCGCATACCTCTTGACCCTATATGGAAGGAGCTTTATTTATCCCGGCCTCGGAATATCAATCCGGAAGCGTTCGTCTTCACAAAAGACGGTAAGCCCATCTCGCGGACTTGGCCGTGGCGAAAATGGACAGAGGCTTGCAAGAATGCGGGCGTGTCGGCCATAAACCTGTATGAGGGCACGCGGCACTCCTTCGCATCGCAGGCCGCGAACCGTGGAGTGTCATTGTATGTGATCTCAAAGTTCCTGGGGCATAGCACTATGGCGATGACCGCGCGCTATTCTCATTTAGATACCAAGCCTTTACGCCAAGCGCAGCGCCAAGCTGCCGTAATCAATATCGATTCCGCAAAGTGTCAGCAACTGGAAAAACGGTTCCGCAACTAGCTGATCTCACTTCGCTTTTTCGGCTGGGCTAAGGTTCGAATCCTTGTCCCCCAGCCAATAACCAGCCGGAATCATTCAGACAGACATCTCCAACAAGTGTGAACGGACTGTGAGCAGATTGCGGGGGTCCTCGTTTGTGCGGCCGTCCGACTCTTGCCTCAAACTGATGCGCATTCAAAGAGGCAAGATCGGGGAAATCTTCTTTGTGAGGGAAGAGCCTCCACGGCTCAGGCAAGAAATGCCCACGATTTTCGGAATGCTCATTTCTCCTGCGAGGAAATGAGCATTCAGAAACATGATGGAAGTTCTTGGGGAGGAGGTCGGGGAGCCCACCGAGTAACTCCTGGCGGCAGCGGTTTCAGGGCCTCCTCTACGCAGTCCCTTTCCGCCTGATGCACGGCCGATGGAGCCGCGGTCACTTCCTTGATCTCTTTCGCTGACCCTATATGGTCCCAATGCGCATGAGTGATCACAATGAGCCCGATGCAGCTGGGATCCACAGGAATATCCTTTAGCGCCCTCACCAGAGCCTTTTCGTCCACAACCTCACCTCGCGACGTATTGATGAGGTAAGCGGATCTTTTCATGGCTGCCAGCTCGGGACCGCCGATGAAGTGGTGAGTTTCCGGATTGAGCGGCACGTGGAGGGAAACGAAATCCGCCTGAGCGAGAAGAGTGTGTTTGTCCACAAACGTCGCGCCGACCTTCTCCTCCAGCTCAGAGTTCGCCTTCACGGAGTCGTGGTAAAGGATCTTCATGTCAAAACCCGCGGCGCGTTTGGCCACGGCAAACCCTATGCGTCCGAATCCCATTATTCCTAAGGTCTTGTGATGCGCATCGGTTCCCA
>VGSG01000047.1 GCA_016875095.1 Deltaproteobacteria bacterium | reverse complement strand
TGGCGTTATTCGGTCCTAATGGGGGTATGGGCTGTCAGAGAACAGGTGTTGCAGGTCAAAGACCGCGGGGTCGAATGGCGCCGCAATCGAAAGCCGTCATTCCCGCGTAAGCGGGACTGGACCCCTGATCAAGTCCGGGGTGACGGGGTGCATTTGAGTTAACTATTTGACATCACATGCCAAGATCCTTTAAGTTAACGCCTATGCGCTTTCGCGGGAATGACGGGAGTGAGTCGGATATCATGGCTGCTGCCTGACGTACTTTTGGGGACTAGGAAGAATCACCGACCACGCCTGCTATCGGTACGACCTCAGCGAGAGCTTGGGTGGGTCTCCTTCGCCCAAGAGCTTCTTTTTTTCAGCTTCGTAGAGTTGCGCGTATTCTCGGAACTTCACATCCGCGCCGGGCGCGTGTCGATCCCGCAGGAAGGCTTGTTTGAGAGCGAAGTACACAAACACCGAATCATGGGCTCTGGGAACGGCAGGATCGGGATTCAGCGACGAGCACGTCAGTTCCGGAGGCTCGTACGAATGGTAGATTCGATAGCCTGATTGCACGGTCTCTGACGGAGCGGGCCACACATGCAGGATGTTGTTCTGGACCACATACACCTGTGGGGCACCTTTGGCCTGTGAAGCGCTTTTGATCTCTTCGTATTCGCGGAAGCTCCCCAGCGATATCATTGGTTCATGCTGTCCGCTGAACGACACCTGATGAATGTTTTGGTATTCGGGTATGTGAGCGAGCAGATTCACCTCGGAGACGCCCGATTCCGCGGGAACCCGGCTTTCCGTGCGCCAGTAGTCCTCTTGAGCAAGGTCCTTTCGGCACCGATTGATTGCCCGGAGGATGAATTCGTCCGACAAGAAGCCGCCGGCCGCCTCGTTGAACAGATCGCGGACCGTATCGATGATTTTCCCCACTCGTCCCGCGCATTCCGAGATCCCGGCCTCTTCGAGCGCGGTCTCGATTGAAACTTGAAAGACTCGGATCGCGGCGGGATCCTCATTGGCGGATGACGCCACTCGGCACAAGGTGAAGAAGAGCAGATCTCCCGGGGAGATGGACACGTCGCTCACCCTGCCGGGATGCGTTGCTCCGGTCACCTTGAGGGTGCGCCCCGTAAGCTCATGAGCGGTAATCGCGGAAACGCATTCCTCTATGAAGGTCTCCGTCTCTCCCTGGTCGTGGCTCGTATGCAATCCCGGACGCATCAACAGGGTGCGAACCTGCCATGTGTGGCTCGCGGCGGAAGCGCTGCTCGATTCTTCGAGCTTCACGAAAAAGTCGTTACCCGCCGCGTAGTTCTCCGGCGCCACCAGGGAGAAATGCGCCTCATCACCGAGCCTCCATTCGGTAAAGCTCACCAAGGAAACCGGGTCGTATCCCCCGGAAGGGACTGCCCCGGAAGAAGGGACCAGCGCCTGGATCTGGAATTCAGCCATGTTCGGTCATCACTCCCGCGTTCGCACGATCATG
The DNA here is from genome assembly GCA_016875095.1 of Deltaproteobacteria bacterium. Classification (GTDB taxonomy): domain Bacteria; phylum Desulfobacterota; class Desulfomonilia; order Desulfomonilales; family Desulfomonilaceae; genus VGSG01. Next base: position 31,551 of record VGSG01000047.1, on the reverse strand, counting down.
TGTCTGCCCTGGACCTGAGCCCCTGCAGGAGGTCCTCGCAGATGTTCGGGATAGACCACCGGATGCTCCAGGAAGGATAGTCTCTCCTGAATTTCGACGTGTCGCTCACGTAAACCCGATGATCTCCGTGTCGAGGCTCATCCACGTATTCCGCGGCAAGCCGAGCGCCATACATTCGCTCCAGCATCTCTATTGCTTCGAGAATGGAGACGCTATTCTCACGACCGCCTCCGATGTTGTATACGCTCCCGGGCGCGGGTGGGGCCGAACAGACCTCATAGATCGCGGCTGTGAAATCAGCCGCGTGGATGTTGTCTCGGAGCTGCTTGCCCTTGTGCCCGAGGATTTGATACTTCCGGCCTTCCACGAGACACCTGGCCAGGTACGCCAAGAACCCGTGAACCTGAGCAGGAGCGTGCGCAGGGCCGGTCATGCAATTTCCTCGGAGGCATACGGTCCTCATGCCGAACGAGACGCCGTATTCTTGCGCCAGCAGGTCCGCGGCCGCTTTGTCCGTGCCGTACACTCCTCGGCCGTCACCAGGCTCAAGGGGGAAGTCCTCGTTCAGCCCATCGTAGGACCAGCCCGGCAGCTTTGAAGTTTCGGGGCGTGTTTGCTTGCCGTCAGGCGTCGGCAGGTCGTAACGGGTCGGAAGTTCTTCGTACGGCAGGTCGTTCACCGGGCCGTACACCTTACTTGAGGAACAAAAAACAAAGGTCGCTTCGGTGGAATGAGCGCGGCAGGCTTCCAGAAGATTCAAGGTCCCGGTCACGTTCACGTGAAAATCCACCACCGGTTGAAGCCGCGCATACTCATGCGCGGGTTGGGCTGCGCAGTGGATCACATGATCGGGCTTGATTTCGCGCGAAATCTCCTGCATCGCCGCCGCATCGCGCAAATCCGCGTGGTATGAGGTGAACCTCTTGGTCTGACTTTTCAGGCGTTCAAGGTTCCACGCGGTGTCTCCATCAGGTCCGAAGAAGCCCTTTCGGCCGTTGTTATCGATGCCGCACACGTCGTAACCTCGGCTATCGAAGAGCAGAACCGCTTCAGACCCGATGAGACCCGACGAGCCTGTGACCAGGACTCTTTTCGCCGTCATAAACCGCCTTCGAGAATGGTTGCTTGGATGGACAAACGGGGTGGTTCGTCACGCAAATACAGCGCCGACTTGTGCGCCGATGCGTTCTCGGTCGATTGGTAGAAGCCGGCGTCCCTGCCGGCCCCTACCCACCATTGAAGATCGCTCTTCACAATCGGGGAATAATCTCGCCAATTGCAGTTACAGGTTCACCCTCACAGAAGTAAGGCGCATAGGATCAGCACACCCAAATCACGCCCTGGGGGAGGTCCGGGTCATCATCCACATGGATGAAGTCCTTTGCTATGCCGATCCTCCTGAAGACCGGAAGGGCCGCCGCCAAAAATGCAAACCTGAACATCGTATCTGCGCAGCGAACGTCCGCGGCGTGGCTCACGCCGCTCCTAGGCACGTGGGCGGAGCGTTCCTTTCCCCCCACCTTCCTGTTGTGCCGCTCGCAGCGAGCGCCGGATATGACGATGATCGGCAGGCCGATCCGCTCCCTGATCATATCCAGCTTAGCGACCAACTCCGTGGAGATACGATCCGCGTGGTCGCACAGGCCATCGCACTTGCACGTGAATTCCCGAGGGGTGAAGTGCTTGATTTGGGACCAGTCAGGAGGTCCGGCGGCGTATGGGGCTGCGGCGTCAGGAGAGGACCCGGCCCCGTTGCGATCCGCTTGTCGGCTCTTTCCCGTCTTCTTCATCGGGTAAGCTCCGCATCCCCGAGTCGGAGGAACGTCAGAATGAGCGGCACGAGCAGGCCCTCGATCTTTGCGCCGGTTTCAACATCGATCAGACCTGCCGCAGTGGCCAGCGCTACCGCGAAGGCCACGCCGGAGACGATGATGGTTCTGGACAAGTACCACGGTTTTTGATTCATGTGAGATGCGCTCCTTTCATTTGGTGAGCCAGTCGAAAAATGCCTTTACCGCTGCCGTGAGAGCCACCGCGAGCCCGCCCAGGATGAGCTTGCGTTCACGGTTGAGCGCGGCGTGGTCGTTTTCCAGGCGAGTGACTCTGGTCGCCAGATCGCCGTGTCTGCCGTTGCAGGTGGCCTGGAAACGGTTCACCGCCGCCTTCAGGTCACGGGTGTCATCCCTGAGCGCCCGGACCTCCGCGTGGACTATTCCGATCTCGGCTCTGAATAATTCTTTGAGGTCATCAAAGTCGGTCATGCTGCGAGGGTCGCGATTTAGCGTCCTGGTTGCTTCGCTTTGAAGGTCGCGTCGCGTTAATGCTCCGGGAGTAAGGCTCATAATGGTGGGGCGGCGCGGAATTCAAACGAAAGAGTATTCAGGGTTTCGCCTTCTCCCACCACGCGCGCATGTACTCGAAGTGTTGTTTTGTATGGTAGCTCTTCAATTCATCGAGAAAGAGACGGTCATCGCTTGTCAGGGAAGGCTTGGCCCCATCGGGGCGTTTGTGGTCGGGGACAAGCTCCGGTCTGCGTATTACTTTTCTCATTGCGAATACTTCACTCCTAGGGACACGGCATGAAGTCTGATATTTTTCTGATTATGCGCGGTCACCTTCAGGCGTATGGTCTGGTCGTTTCGCGCGGTGAGCCCTGATTTGTCCGCCCGAGCGAACCTATGACCACCGGTCCCGCTCCAGAAATATCCAAGGCCGCTCAATTGCTCATAGTGTGAACCGTCGTCGATAGATACCCATGCGCGCACATCCGTATCCAGGCTGATGGTCTCCTGTGGCTCAAGGTGGAGCAAAGCGAAGGCGTCGTCAGGATCCGGGGCGGAAGCTTCCCAGGCGGTGGTGGTCACCACCATGTCATGTTGTTCGGTGTCGTGGTTGAATCTGATTTTGTCGATACTCGGCACATCATGGCCCGACGCCTTCAGTCCCACCGCCCAGTCTATGGCGCCCACGGAAGCGCTCCAGCCTCCGCTTGCGTTCCAGTCACTATCGCTCATGGCCTCGATCTGCGCCTTGGACCACTGGTTCGCACTGACCTCAAACGCCTGCTCCAACGCCTTCAAACGGGAGTTGGTCGCCGCGTTTTGCCATGTATCTGAGGCGTCCTTGTACTGCCACGCGCCCGCGTTATCTCGCACAATGTCACGCCAGACTCCGGACAGAAAAACTTTCCACGTTGACCGCGTGTCAAACGAGATCGCATGGTGCGCGCTGCTCGAACCCGTTAACGTTTGCGTAACGGTTACGCTGTTTATGTCTCCCCAATTGGCGCAGTCGATCTGCGATTGATCGTTGGAGGAGATGGCGTAACGGCCGGAAGCGGTTGCCTTGTTCTTCACACGCAGCGCTTCGATATGAGCATGTTGGTACTGCGTCCAGTCGGCCTCATTGATATTCTGCACATTCCATGAATCGGTTGCGGCCTTCAGGTACACATATTCGGAGTTGTTCTTGTATGCGGTTTTGTACGGCCCGCCGTCCGCGACGTCATAGATCACCAAATAACTTTTCGTCTCGTCTATCGGAAAATCAATAAAATCAATATCAACAACGGTCCATGCCGCAATGGTGACCCCGTTGTTCCCTCCCCCGAAGGTGATTCTGGTCGGAGTGGTAGTCCCGTCTCCCGCGCCGGGACTTCGTTCGACGATAGAACAATTTGCGATGACTAATTGTGTGGATGAATTTGCCCGTATCCTAACCGAAACAAGATCTCCCGATGCGCTGATTTGCGCGGCGGACATCACCGCGCGGACCGAGTACCCTGCGATATTTGTCGCATCGTCCGTATCCGCGCCCTGCACGTACGTGGTGGCAACAAGGCCTCCTATAGCGCTGTTCGGCTGGACATTGGCGCCGGACAGCGCCACGCCGTGAATCCCGGTCACTTGAGTTGCATCGGCCACATCCGCGCTCATCTCGACTTCGTTATCCTGGTCGCCATCGCCCAAAATATTGACGATCGTGGCGCTTCCGCCTGAATGCGTAACCAGGCAGCCTTCGATCACCTCGCTCGCTGTCCCGGCCGCAGTGACGCTGATCCGGTCGGCGCCGGCCTGATCCGATGAAAAGTACCCTTTATACGCGCTGGTGCGCTGCCAATAAACTATGGCGCCTTTGAGATCGCGGCGTTCAAAATCCGAGCTTGTCGCGAAATCAATCTCTTCAATCTGGTTTGTCTGAGCAAGGACCGGACCACACCAACCTCCTGAAGCGTTATACGTGTAGACGCTTTCGCTCTGGTCGATACCGCTTTCGTCGCCGAACGTGTCCACCCCTATATCGGCAAACTGCTGATCGTCGGAATAGACATCCCATGCAATCATGATGAGACCGTTTTCAAGCTGTTCGATCGCCTGAGCGTCGTCCTCCGCGAAATACGCATGGTTGAGAATGTCTGCGCCGGACCACTTGAGGATCCGGCCCGAGGCGGGCGTCTGCTGAAAGACGCTCAAACCGGCGCCCGAAGCGAGCACTAAACCTGAGAGTCCGTCAGTCTGGTGGAGCTTTCCTGAAGCGTACGAGCTCATGCCCGACGCCTGAGCCGCTATGCCGCTAATATCGGCCCATGCGGGTATCTGACCGGACGAGAGACCGGACACTTCGAGGAACAGGACATCTTCGCCCTGCCCGAAGCCCGAAACTCCGGTGAGGAGGATGCCCGACCGTCCTGATAGGTTCAGGGTGTCATCCGACACGTTTGCATCGAGCGTGGTCATTCCCTGGATTGAGATGTACGCGTACGCATTCCCTGAAGCCGATCCCGGCTGGCTTGTTTGATCCACTCCCCAGTACAGATCCGTGAGCGGATTCGCGCCCGAAGCCTTCAAGACCCGGCCGGAAACAGGAGTGGGCACGGTGACGGCAAGGCCGCTTCCCGAAGCCATGACAAATCCGGAGAGCCCTACCACGTCATCCACAACGCCGGACGCGTGGTGGGCCATGCCCGAGATGTTCGCCCACGCGGGTACCTGCCCTGAAGTAAGCCCGGAGATCTCGAGACGAATGCTGTCGCTTCCCGACCCGCTCCCTGATGTCGCGCTCAGTCTAATACCCGAAACGCCGCTCAGATTCAGAGAATCGGACGGATGGTCGGCTCGCAGGAGCGCTGTCTGGTCCACGTTTATGAAGGTGTACGAGGCAGTGGTTACACCGCTCGGATCGGGAGCGGGATTTCCGGGAACATATCCGCTTCCGTCAAACACCCACACCTGGCCTGACTCGGGCGCGCCGCTCAACGGTTTACCTTTGATATGTGTTGCGTTACCAATCACGTGCGTCATTGAGATCGGCCTCAGATCTTTCATTCAGGGGGCGCTCGAACAAGAGCGCGGGAGGACTTGGGGCCCGCTCATCTGCCGGATGGGCCTTCGGCGGCTGCGTCAAGAGGGTTTCCAGCGCCTTGATAACAGCTTCGGGGCTGATACTCGACATGCAGGGGCGCCCCGGGATGGGGCAGACTTCCTGGTCCATGGCCCACTGGTCGCCGTTTATGCACGGCCTCTCTCGCAGCGCCCGCACCCCGGGAGCGTTCTGCCGAGGAATGGTCTCCGGCCGCGCGTTCACAGGCAGGCCGGGGCATTCTCCTTGTATGTTGATGATCTGCGGTTTCTGATATCCGAAGTGTTCGGGCTTGGAGCGGCCCCAGAGAACCACACCGGGAACACCGAACGCGGCCGCCGCGTGATGCGCCATAGTGTCAACCGAAACAAAGAGCCTGGCGTGTGCGATGCAGGCAAAAGCTTCGCGTAGAGGCCGACCGCAGAAGTCAACGTCCACGCCTTCCACAAGGGGCTCCTGGTGGGAGCCTCGAAGCTGAACTACCTTCAGACCCTTATCATGCGCCCAAGCTACGACCGGCGCCCAATTGGCCATCGGCCAGTTCTTGTTTCCCGAAGCCTGGAAAAAATCAAAGGTCTTTGCGTCGGACCACGCCGCGATCACTATGTACGGCGGCTCAACGATTTCGCGAACGAGTGAAAGGCTTTGTTCGGATTCCTGCCAAAAGAAACGGGGGGTGATATCTTCCGGCATAGGCAAGTTGAACATCTTACAGTACGCCTCGGCCAAACGCCCTTTCCATTGATTTGCGCTTGCCCAGGCGTACACCGATTTTTCAAGCCTCACGGTGCGTTGCGCATCCAGCGGGTTGTCCGCGATTTCGTCCAGATCCGGATTGCCGGCGAGTACGGGCCGAGCCCAGGACGCGAAGACCGCGATGTTTCTTCCGGGATTCATTGCTCTCATGACGCTGAGCATGGGTGTGGCCATGAATCCGTCCCCGATGGCATGGCCGAGGCTGATGTGAATCCCCGGCTTCATGCTCCAGCGTTGGGCCATGAATCGCCGGTGGTCTTCCAGGAACACGTCGGGTGAGTGACCGCGCGCGCCGCCGTTGACTCCTCGCAGATGCCAGGCCACCGCGGCGGGATCCACAAGGAGCCGCCCTCCTTCCACGTGGAGTCTCCAGGTCGCCTGGGTTTCGTCACGGTGTTGCCGAAAGAGCTGAGTTTCAAAGCCGCCGATGGTTTCGAGCCAATGCCGACTGAAGAGAATGTTGGCTGTGAGATGCTCCACCGGGATCGGATCTCGCCCCTTGTGCCGGAACCACTGGATGTTCACCGTATCTGAAAGGCCCTCAATAGTTGCGTGCCGGTATCGGGGATCGTCAGGCGCAAACACGTCGATCTCGTGGCCTGGATGCAGGAAAAGGCCGCCACATGCGGCAATTCGGTCGTTTTTCATGATTCGCGCGAGCCTGGCCAGGTAATCCGGCTCGAGCCACGCGTCGTCGTCAACCCTGAAGAACAACGGATTTTCCGCCGAAGCCGCGCCGAATCCCGTTTGGTAGGCGGCGCCGATTCGACCGACCCGCGGGCCTTGGACGATCCTGATGTCGTGGCCGGTGCGACTGATTTCGCTCAACAGCCTCGGATACACTCCCAAGGCGTTCCATTGCGCGGGCGCGTCCGAATCATCCACAATCACCAGGTCCCAATGCGGATAGTCCTGCCGAATGAGGCTCCAGAGAAGCTGGTGGAGGATATCGGTCCGGTTCTTGGTTGCTACGCATACGCTGATCCGCACCGGGCTCACCTCCACGCAAGGACCGACACATTCACGGCGCCCGACGCCGCGGCCACCGTGAGGAGCGTTTCACCCGATTGCTTGACCAGCGGCAGGTGTTCCACAGTCAGGCCGTCTTGGGTGAATCGGGCGGGTTCAGAGCCGCTCACGGTCCCGGTGAGCCGGGCTACCTCGGCGCTCCCCTCGATGTGGACCAGCACGCCCTTCACATCGATCGCGAGCGCAATGGCCCGACCGCTCGTGTCCACACCGGAGTAACGGGTTGTGAAGAGCTCCGTTCCGTGGCCGACCAGCGTATTCCCATTATCATCTCGAATGGTTGGAAGGATTGACATGTCCCGCCTCCAAGATTACGACGCGGTTGCGCCGATCGCGGCCCATCGGTAGGCCGTCGCGGAAACCTGCGCACAGTACAGATAGGCGCTCGCGCCGGCCGTGAGCGTGATGCTGTCCCCGTTGTTAGGGAAGCCGTTAACGCACGCGATTGTTACGTTGGCGCCGCTGTTGTTCGCCACAATGCATTCCGCGGCGTTGATGGCCTCATCGGGTGAGGGCAAGGTAATGGTGATTCCGCCGGTGGAGGCCACAAAGAACCCGCGAAGCATCACATCTTCTGTGGTGAGCGTTGCGCTCGCGGATAAGACCATGCATTCGAATCTTGATGGTAGATCTCGTCTCATGAGTTACTTCCTGGTGGAGAGGGGAGCGCGCCCGGCGCAAGCGCTCCCCGATAGCATTTTCCCAATCATCTCGCGCCGGGTAGCGAAACTATTTCTCCAAAATTCCCCTGTGTCCCCCTTTAGAAAAGAGGGAGTCTGCGGAACCATTTTTGACAAAAGCGCAGCTTTGCCAATTGCTGAAAAGGGCCTATTTCCTCCCCTTGCTGAAAGGATGATATGCCGCCCTCCTCTGCTAGCGGGGGGCTGGGGGGATTTGGCGGATGCATTCCTACAGACGGTCTCGGCGGTAGCGTATGGTTGCGCCCAAGAGGGCGACGGGGATAACGGCGGACGCGGAACCCGAGTCTCTCGTGAACCGAAATATGACCAGGTCACCGTGCCGGAAGTTGGTTCCGGATTCGGGAGAACCATGCACATGCCCGTCAATCTCCGCCCAGGTGGAAGTCATAAGCTTTGCCTGACCCGAATACGCGGCATTGCCGCTGTATGTGATCTCCGCGAAGTCCGCGCCGTTGTCCTGCGGCGTGACATACGGCGCGCCGCTCATTTCATCGCCTTCCCCGACTCTGGCGCATGCGAGCTTCCAGGCCACTTTGCCGGAAACCGAGTTTGTGGTCTCGGAAGGCGAAGCGGTGCTCGTGTACACGAGCTGAACCCCGAGGGGCTCGGTGATGTTCATCTGCTGGGGCACTCGCCAGATCAGGTAGCATGCGTCTCCGTGCGCGGAGTGATCCAGACCCGCGATGCCCGCGTCTTCGATCCGGTCGAAATCCGCGTTGCCGCAGTGGGGGAAGTCCGTGGCCGAATCCCCGGATTTGCCGATCCAGGCGAAGCTTTGGACCGGATAATACTCCTCATGGAAATCCGCGGCCGGGGGAGTCCAACCCGGCTTGCGGTCGCTTTTCCGAGCAATTGCTGGCATATCAATTCTCCTTGTGGATTGCTGGATTCAGATCACCGGCGCCGGGCTTTTAGCCTGTCGGCAGGCCGTAGATCATGCCGATGTTGGCCCTGGGGTTCCGGGCCACGACGCCGTAGGTCTGGAACGAGATGAGCCAGCGCTGGTACCGACCTTGGGTCGGGATCTCCTTGCGGTCGAGCCGATCCTGGGCAAAGTAGCCGTAGCTCGTCTTCTTCAGATTCGCGATGATCAGCGTATCCGGGCGCATGTATCGGTCGGACACAATAGGAAAGCTCTTGCCGATCTTGGCGTCGAAGGTGTCCACGTAAAAGCCCAGGCCGTGATCGTCCCGTTCCATCCTTCGATAAGCGATATCGAAGTCGTGGATGAACTGGTGAGTAATCGGATGACAGATGATCCACCAGTCGCCTGAGTTGTAATCCGCATTCTCGTCAAGCCAGAGATACTTGGCGAGGTTATCCAGGTCGGTCTTGGTCAAGGGAGATGAGCCCTTGTTCACGAACACATTCGGATTGGACAATTCCGCTTGGGTAATCACCGGCCAGGTGCAAATCCCGCACATGGTGGGCTCTTCGGTCTTGTTGCCGTACACGAAGTTCGCGCCGTCGTGATACGGCCGAGACCTCAGCGCCGCGTACGCAAGCTGTCTCCTGAGCTTTTCGAGCAGCGCGGTGACCTGATGCTCAACCTCGTCCGCCACAATCTCGTATTTCGTATTCTTCCGAGTCTTGGGGATCTCAAAGGTCTCCGCGTGGATTTGGGTGCCTACTTCCCTGAAGATCCGATCGAGAGATCGCGGATCGGACGCGTCCCGGTAATCGGACCAAACCTCGGAGATGATGTCCCAGCCTGTAGCCGAGGAATCATCGCTGAGCGTGGTGTTCCCATACGCTGTTACCGTGGCCTGCAAGCCGTCCACGGACGCGACCTTCGCCTGAACGCCGTCTGTAGGCCGTTCCAGTATGGTTCCGGGACGAATCACCTTGCGGACCGTTTCAGTGTTGACTGCCTTGCCGAACAGGTAACCCGAGAAGGCAAGCGTGCTCCCGGTGAGTTGCGCGGTCACCTGCGACGGATACGCCCATTCCTCCATCCATCGCACCACAGGCGTCGCCACGGTCTCACCCACCTTGATCTTGGAAAGCACATCGCTCTGGCCCTGAACGACCTTGTCCAAGCCCTCGAGCAGGAACTTCTTGATTCGCCGCTCCGACTCCTGATCGCCTTGGGTCCACAACTTCATGAAATCGTACACGTCAGTGGCCATACCAATTTACTCCTCATCAATTAGCCTTTGAGCTTGTTGAGCCCGGCGAACATCTCGTCGAGCGTTCTCGCCTTCTTGATCGCCCGGTCGAACTCCGCGTCTCGATCCACAGGCGTTGAAACCTCCCCGCCGCTTTCGACCTCGGAGCGATTCCTAATCTCTTTGGCGGCCTGAAAGCGCCGTTTGTTTGTCTCTTCGTTGTTTTTCTCCAATCGCTGGATGAGATCCGCGGCTTCCTCAGGAGAGAGACCCTTGTCCAGGATCAGAAACTCCAACTGCTGCTCATAGGGCTTAAGGCGCGCGTGCGCGGGATCCGCGAGGAAGTCGCGCATGAATCGGTCAAACCCGCGCTGCTCCTTGACGGCCTGATGGAGTCTCCAGGACATCTCCTGAAGCGCTTCCTGTTTGGATCGTTCGACCATCAATGCGGTGGCGGCCACGGGATCCTGCTTATAAGCTTCTCCCATGTCCCGCTGAAACGCCTCTTCTTCCGCACGCTTCATGAGAAACCGGGTTTCTTCGCCCATCTGAGCCAAGTGACGCCGCAGTTCATCCATTTCCCGCTCTTTCTCTTGCATCAGGCGCCACGTTTCCGCGTAAGCTTCCAGCAGTTCATCCCGCGTGGGCTCCTTGTCCGTTTCCTTGGTTTGGGGAGCTTTCTCCTTTTCGGGGCGCGCTTCCGGGTCCGGAACGGGCCTGCCCTCCTCTTCCACCACATCCCGCGGCTGATCCGGCGTTGCGCTCAACCGCTCACTGATCAATTCCCTCAACTTCACGATTCCTCCTGGCGCTTCCTGGTCAGTCATTCCTGGCCCGGGCCTTGATCGAGATCCGGTCCAGCTTGTTGAGAACCATGTCGATACCCGCGACAAAGCCGCGGTTGAATTCCAGATTCTTGTCCTTGTCCAAGCACTCCATGATCTTGATGAACTGCTCCCGTTTCAGCATTTCCAGAAAAGCCGGCAGGAACCGGTCTTGCCATGCCGGACCCCCCGCGCACTCCACAAGCATGCGTTCGATCTCCTTTTCCGATTCCTCGTCCCATCCGTCCCTGAAGAGTAGGTATTCCTTGTAGAACATGGGCATAGACTCCTCCCTCTTCCGGTTAGGCTTGCTGCGCCTGAATCTGCAGCAGTTGAGCCAACGCGTTGGCGTCTGTGGGTTGAGGCCCCATGGGGCCGCCCTTCTCCACCAACCGTGGAGGGCCGGTCGCGCCCTTCCCGTTTGCCGGTCGCTGATTCAGTCCCGTCATATGACCTTGCGTGAACAGGCTTCCTTCTTGGGCAAGCTGTGCGGCCTCTGTGGCGTCCACGCGGCTGATCACTCGGTCTGCTCCTTCGACTCCGATCAGGTCTAAGTAACGCTTCAGGAGTTCGGAGAAAGAAATCCGCACGCCCTCTTGCGCCAGGACAGGTTGGAATTGGGCCAGCGTAGGCAGCGCGCGCTCGATACTCTGCGCCTTGGCCAGCCTAGTGGATTCCTGCCGTGTGAGTGTGGCCACCACCCGAAACTTGCCGGACTGGATCTCCGACGCGTTGACCCGAAGCGGGACATCTCTTCCCGCCGCGTCTCGCGCCACAATGCGCTGATCGTCGAGGAGGAATTGCTGGAGCATAGCCAGCGCAAGCCTGCCAAGCGGTTCCAGGAAGCTGCGGCTGAAGAGGTCGGCGCGGGTCATAAAGGGCGCCAGGCCGGACTCCTGCAGGATGTGGGCTTCGGTTGCGCTCTTGCTCTGTCCGCCGACCCCCAGAGTGATGTCGGAGACGGCCGTTCTTTTCTCCAGCAGGCTGTACAGATAGTCGATGAGGCTATTCACTTCATGTTGTGGGAAATTGAGCGGCGGGAAGGGCATGATGTCCGCAGGATCGTCAACGGTCCAGACCTTCCCGGGATAGACCACGTCCTGTTCCGCGCTGATCTGCCGGGCTGCGGAAGAGCCTCTGCGGACGATGATCTGCGCATTCGCGGTCAGTCTCGCGTTGTCCTGGGACTGGCTGATAAATTGGGAGATGGAGTGGATCAGGTCCAGGTTGCTTTCCACTGCGCCCATGCCGAAGCAGCCGGGTAAAGGCGTATAGTGAGCGGCAAGAAAGGGCCGCAGACCGCACCAGAGCGCCGGGGCTTCCAAGAGGCGCACCATGATCCCATCTTCGGGATTGAGGCTCCCCCGTTCGGTCACGATGGCGCAAAGACATTCCTTGTGGCCTTTTTCAGTGGGTATGCGACCATGCCACTCCCAGACCGTAAGCCTTCTTACGGTGTCCGTGTCAATGGCCCGCGCGTCCCGGTCTTGGAGGAGCTCACCCTCATCAATCCCCGCCTCGGGCGCATCTTTCCAGCGCTCTTCAAACGCGGCCCGATTGAGGTTGTATACGCCTCGATCGAACTGCTCCAAGATGTATTCAAAGGTCTTGTCCACCCTGTGACCGATGCCGCTGTGGCGTTGAACGTCGCTGTGTGTCGCGGTCCAATCCACCAGTAGACGGTCGAGCGGGATGACCTGAGCGATGGGGCAATCATATACTTTATCTTCCTCTTCTATGACCTCCAGACTTACACCATTCCAGCGGCGCCGGGTGGCGTCTTTGGAGTACCAGAAAACCTTGGCAAAGACCGTCCCGAAGAGGGCCAGGTGCTGGAGGATTTCGTACAAGCGCACGTGGATATGGCCCTGGGCCAGCTTGGAAAGAAGCAGCTCCTGGAGCTTGTACGCGGCGGGATACTGAGAATCCTCTTCAGGCGCGCTGCCTGCATGTTCAGGCATGACGCTCAGCCAGTCCGGACCGCTGAATATGGCCTGATACGCGCGATCCGCCCATGAGTCCACAATGTAAGAGGGCGAGAGAACGATGTCCGCCTGCCAGCGGTCACGGCCCGAACCTGCGTTTCTTCTCAGACCGGCGCGGTTCTCGGCGCCGGCCGGGCCCTGTCGCGCAGCCCACGAATTGAGGTCTCGTCGGTTGTGGTACAAGTCTTCGAGCAACTTCCAGCGCTCCACCTTGCCGTTCACGAACTCGCAAGACGCCGCGCACCATCGGGACACATAAGAAAAGGCTCTTTCCTGAAATTTGAGTGACGGCGTGGAGGAAGGCGTTATGGATTCCTGGGCCCCTGCATCAAGGTCGGTTGACTCAATTTGCAGGTTCGCCGGAGGCTGCTCACTCCGATCGGGCCGTGCTTTGCTTGGGCTTTTCATACTTGGAGATTCCTCAAAAGGTTTCTATAAAGTGGGGTCACACAGGCCTTCGAGCACGCGCGCTCTGGCGACGGTCCAAAGCTCGGAAACCGCGATCTCCTTGCTGTGTCGAGGAAATCTAAGGTCGTACACGCCTTTGATGAGCGCCACGAACGCCATCTCTTCGAAGATGAGCTTACGCAGCAGTCGTTCGCTCTTCGAGTCGAGATGCATGGCTTGTGATGACATGCCCATGTGCGATGCGCTCGTGTGGAATTGTGAAACATGGTCGAGGCCACGCCGGAGAATCTATCCACCAAGAAAAGCTCCCGGGCCCGGTTCGAGCCTGCTAAGCCGGCGGCTCTCAAAACGGGGTCCTGGGCCCGGGGCTGGGAGGAACAAGCTTTGGGAGGAAATTGCGTCCCGCCTGTCCATTCAGTTCGGACGGGATGCCGACGTCACGCGATGAAGATCGGCGCGGGCGCGCTTGTGAAACTGCGTAGAAGATTCATCCGCGATTCTTCATGTCCTTGGGTTGAGGGGTGTTTTACCAAACTATGTTAGATGCGTCAATCATTCGTCGGAAAACCTACCTTCGATTGGCCAAAGTCCGCCTCCGAAGCCGCCTCCGTCAAACAAGTCGCACTGACGATTCTCAGGCTGGTATACTACGAGTTGTTCCCACAGGGGTGGGACAAGTCTCGTGGCGACGCGGCGCCGCCCGAACGCAACTCGCGAAGCGTTTCGCATCCTTGACCTTTAGCCGGCGGCTCTAGCTACAGCATACGACGCATCCGATAGAGGCCGATTCCGTTGCTTCGGCGTACGGTCTCGTCACCGGGTTATTCCAGGAAAGACGCATGGCCCATTCAGACGTTCATCCAGCGCACCGATTCGAGCCTTGGCAGGTCTGGCCGGGGTCGTACGACAACCCACCCGCGGACGGCCGCTATCCTATGCCTCCCGCAGTCGGTCTTAGGATCACCAGATCGACCCGCATCGCGTCCATGGGCTCCTGTTTTGCGCGGGAGATAAAGACAGCTTTGGTCAGGCGAGGATTTTCGTACATTACTGAGGAGACCCACCACCCCGCGTCAAAGCATGCCAGCGCGGCGTGGGAGAGAACCTACAACACGTTCTCCATGAGGCAGATATTCGAGTACACGTTTGAAGGGCTTACTCCCTCGTCGCGGTGGTGGCGTGCGCCGGAGTCGGGCAAAATCCAGGACCCGTATCGTCGCATCATCCTATACGACTCCATCGAGGAGGCTGAGGCCGACTTTGAGAGGCACTTGAAGCACTCGCGCAGAGCCCTGGAAAGCGCGGAGGCGCTCATCCTTACGCTGGGTCTAACCGAAATCTGGGAAGACACAACCGACAACTGGGTGATTTGCCTTCCATCGGGGCCGTATGTGAACGAGGGCGGAGACATGAGCCGCTACCGCTTCCGGGTAAGCCGATATGACGAGAATCTGGACAACCTGGAGCGAATCCATCGCATCATGGCCGCGTACAACCCGGAGTGCCACATCATTGTCACGGTATCCCCTGTCCACATGTGGGCAACGTTTCGTCCCGACTCGGATGTGATCAGCGCAAGCTGCAATTCCAAGTCAACCTTGAGGGCGGTCGCGGACGAGTTCGCGTCGCGACACGAGAACGTGCATTATTTCCCTGCGTTTGAAATGGCCACCATCTATCGGCCTATGCTGGGACAGTCGATCTTTGCGGAAGGTCGTGAGAACTTCCACGTGAACCAAGAGACGGTGGAACACATCATGGAAGAGTTTTTTGCGCGCTACGTAGATGCAGACAACGGAACCGAATGATCTGAGCGGGCATGTTCCTTCCGAGACTTGCGGGACGCGGCCGGCCGGGAGATCGCACAACCCCGCGCGCCTGAGAGAGCGCAATCCGGGCTCTCAGGGCTATCCATTTAGAATTAGGGACAATTTGGCCGCGTGACGAACGAGATCTTTCGTGCTAGGTACGGGGAATTGACGTGGGCCTCGGCCGGGCGGGCCCGGGTGTTGCGAGCGTTTCGGTCACACCCCAAAATGCGCACGTGGGAGAATCAGATGCTGGATAATTTGTGGCTGACGATGGAAGAAGATGCAGCGCGTCCTGTTCAGGAAGCCTCTCAGCCTTTCTTGAGCATGCAAGCCCCTCAGGACAGGGACGATGAGTTTGACGAGGATGAGGAATGGGACGAAGAGGAAAATGACGAAGAAGACGAGGATTGGGACGAAGACGAAGATGAAGACTGGGATGAAGATGATGAAGATGACGAGTGGGATGAGGACGAAGACGAGGATTGGGACGAGGACGAAGAATCGGATGAAGACGAAGATTACGATGAGGATGAATACGACGAAGAAGATGAGGAATAGTGTCCCGCCCATCGACCCGGTTGCTTATCGAATCGCGGCCTGAACATTGACTCATGTAAACTTATCTTTTTTTGCGATCATAGAGAGGGTAGGATGCGGTGAATGAAACGATCTGCATCGGTCGCGGTCTTGCTTTTGAACCATGACCATGACCAGGAACAGAAACATGCAAAGCCTCGAAATATGCGGTTCGTCCGGCACAGGACGCGGCGCTCACCACATCCTACCGGCTCTCTTAGGAGCGGTGGCCCCGCAGGGTAGGATGCGGTGAGTGAAATGAACCGCATCGATCGAGGTTGACTCCCGATCTACGCGGAGCTCCCCTCGAAGGTGACCTTGGTGAAGTCGATCTGCTGCTTGCACCCCGGGCACTTGTGCGGCCGGTCGAACTCATCCGAAAAGACCTCAACCGTCTTGCTGCATGAAGGGCACTTGAATGTGACCGAGGTGAGGCTCTTGTTGGCCTCAAAGCCGGGACAATGCATGGGTGTGTTGTTCATGGGCTCTCTCCTTCGATCCTGGTTCAAACCGGGAGGCCATTATCAATCTTCTTTTACTATAGGGCACGGAGGCGCCCGCAGCAACGCGAAACGGCCCGGCTAAAAAAAGAAAAAGGCTGTGCGGCGCACAACCTCTATTGCCCCCTCTCCAGCGATGGGTGATGGCGAAATCGCACTGCAATCGGAGGCGGATACCGGAAAGACTGCCGGCTTGGTCTCACAGGGGCGCACGCGCCGCCCCATGAAGGACTAGCCTTCGAGAATCGACCTCAGCTCTCTGAGCTCTTTCTTTATCTCCAGCAGAATCTCTTTGTAATCTTGATCGCCGCCTGCGTCTTCGTTAAGCCTCGTCAGGTTTATTTCCGGCGCGGCCTGCGGCCTGGGTTTGTTTACTTTCCGAGCTTTTTTCTCGGCGGAGATTTGCTTACGCATTTCCTGGAGGCGTTTCTTGGCCCCGGCAATGGTGAACTTCTCGTCGTACAGGAGGTGCTTGATCTCCATCAGAAGTTCAAGATCCCTCTTGTGGTACAGCCTCTGACGAGCTCTCGTCCGGGTGGGTTTGAGGATCTTGAATTCCGACTCCCAGTATCTCAGCACATAGGGTTCCACATCCAGGATTTCGCTGACTTCGCCGATCTTGAAATACTGCTTTTCGGGTATTGCCACATCCATGACTCGACCACCCCTGCTATGAGGATCCGTCCGACCTTGAGCCCGTGCCTGACGGAGGGCAAGGCCCTTCTCCGATCCCCCGCGGCCTTCCCCCGATGGTTTCAGGATGCTCACTCTCTCATGCGCGCGCCCACTTCCTTTTCGAGCGCATCCACAATGCGAGAATGGACTTCCTGCGCCTCCTCGTCGGTAAGGGTCCGATCCTCGGACTGGTATCGAATCCTATAGGCCACACTCTGATGGCCCGGCGGAATCGATTCTCCTCTATACAAATCGAATAGGACTACGGAGGCAATAATATCATGGCCCAAACGTGAAATCAAGTGTTTAATCACATCACCTGAAACTTTCTCTTCAACGATGAATGATAAATCCCTCTCTATATAAGGGTAGCGCGGGAGAGGCTTGAAAACTCTCTCCTTGCGCGACCGAATCAACAGAGGCTCCAGCAGAATCTCGAAAATATACACCCGCGCATTGAGGTCATGTTCTCTCGCTTTCGCGGGGGCAAGCTCTCCTGCGAAGCCTATTGTCTCATTTCCCAGCAGCAGATCCGCGGACGCGCCCGGATGCAGGAAGGGAAGATTCGACGGCGCATACCGAGCCTCGCCGATCCCCAGCCCTTCAAGGACATTCTCCAGTGCGCCCTTTACGTCGTAGAAATCCACGAGCATCGCCGCGTCGAGTTTGCCCCGGGCGTCGATTTCGCCACGGTGGAAGTGCCATAACCCGGGGTATCGCGCGCCTGTGGCCAGTCCGGCCAGACGCAGCTCTTCTCGAGGCAGCTCCTCTCCCGACTGCGTCAGGAAGGCCATCCCTATCTCGTACAGCTTGAGATCCTCCAGCCTAAAGCTCACGTTTCGCTTCATCGCAGACAGAAGGCCCGGTATGAGGGATGTGCGCATGACCGTCTGATCTTCCGTCAACGGATTAATGAGTGACAGCGGCGAAGGAGCGGCGTCTCCCGCGGTTTGGAACTCCTCCGCCTCGCGCCTGGAGACGAAAGACATGGTGATTACTTCGGTAAAGCCCGAGGCATTCATCAACCCTGCGATTCCGCGCACGGCAATGTGGCGCTCTCTGGTCCTGTCGGGCGCGGACCTGTATGACGGCATGGATATGGGAATCCTTTGGAACCCATGAATCCTGGCCACTTCCTCGATCATGTCCTCTTCTCGATCCAGGTCCCAGCGCCAGGAGGGCGGCGTGGCCTCGAAAGTTTCCCTGTCCATGCCTTTCGCATCTATTTTCAGCCGATTCAGGCAGGTCATCATCTCCTTCTTCGTCAAGTTCGTGCCGAGGAATCGGTTGACCTTCTTGGCGCGCACCCGAACCGAAGGTCTGGTGATCCGCCGAGGATACACGTCGATGATTCCGGAGAGGATGTCGCCTCCCGCCAGCTTCCAAATGAGATACGCAGACCTGTGCGCGGCCCAGAGGGTCCCTTCCGGGTCTACTCCACGCTCGAAGCGGAAAGAAGCCTCGGTTGACATGCCCAAAG
Source organism: Deltaproteobacteria bacterium (assembly GCA_016875095.1). Lineage (GTDB taxonomy): Bacteria > Desulfobacterota > Desulfomonilia > Desulfomonilales > Desulfomonilaceae > VGSG01. Next base: position 13,340 of record VGSG01000047.1, on the reverse strand, counting down.
CTTTAGCGGTGCGACGGATGCCGAATCGCTCAAAGCACGCGCTCTCAATGAGCACCGCGGTGGTGTCCGCGCTTATCTCGGAATTGAGCCCTCCCATGATGCCGGCCAGGGCCACGGCCCTCTTGCCGTCTCTGATCATGAGCGCGTCCGGAGGAAGCTTCCGCTCCGCGCCGTCAAGGGTGACAAAGGTCTCTCCGGGGTCGGAGCGCCGCACCACGATCTTGTGATCTTCCAGAAACCCGTGATCGAACGCGTGCAACGGCTGACCGCACTCCAGCAAGATGAGGTTCGTAGCGTCCACCACGTTGGAGATGGGCCTCAGGCCGGATCGAATGAGCTTCAGGCGCACATCCAAGGGAGACGGCCCGATCTTCACTCCATCCACCTTGCGGGCCACGTATCGGAGGCAAAGCTCTACGTCGGGGACTTCAATGGTCATACGGTCATGGATGGAACCATACGCTTCCCGGATATCCATTTCGGGCAATCGCCACTCCTTGCCGGTAAGCGCGGCGACTTCTCGAGCGGTCCCCAGGATGGAGAGGCAGTCGCCTCGGTTGGGCGTCACCCCGGTTTCCAAAATGTAATCATCGATGAACGGAAACGCACTGGTCAGGGGAAGACCGGGAACCGTAGCAGAATCCAGCTCCAGTATTCCGGATTGATCGTCTCCCAGCCCGAGTTCGCGTTCGGAGCAAATCATGCCTGGAGAGAGAACACCTCGGATCTCCCTCGCGGCGATTTCCAGCCCTGACGGCAACGACGCGCCTGGAGGCGCGTATGGCACAATCTGGCCGACCTTAAGATTGGGCGCGCCGCAGACAACCTTTTCCGAACGGCCGCCCAGGTTGATACCCGCGAGGTGGAGCGAACCCGTTGACGGATGGAGAGATATCTCATCCACCCGCGCGGTGAGGACCTTTTCCAGACCCTCGCCCACATGAGTCACGTTCTCTACCTCAATCCCGCCCATGGTGAGCAGGTCCGCGATCTCATGCACGGACCTATCTATCTCAACGAACTCTCTCAGCCAGTTGAAGCTGACGAGCATGCCTGTGTCACCCTTTCCCGGAGATCAGAACTGGTTGAGGAAGCGCAAATCGTTTTCATAAAAGGTGCGGATGTCCGGCACCCCGCACTTGAGCATCGCGACCCGTTCGATCCCCAGCCCAAAGGCGAAGCCTGAGTACTTCTCGGGGTCGTAGTTCACGAACCGGTAGAGTTCGGGGTCTACCATTCCCGAACCGAGAATCTCGAGCCAACCGGAGAACGAGCAGGTTCGACAGCCCTTCCCTCCACAGATCACGCACTGAATGTCCACTTCCGCGGACGGCTCGGTGAAGGGGAAAAAGCTCGGTCGGAACCGCAACTCCACACCTTGCCCAAAATACTCGTGGACGAACGCCACGAGTATGCCCTTGAGGTCGGAGAAGGCGATGCCCTCATCCACCCACAGACCCTCCACCTGCATGAACATGGGAGAGTGGGTCATATCCGCGTCGCGACGGTACACTTTGCCGGGGCAGATGACGCGCACCGGCGGTTGCTGCTTCTCCATGGTGCGAATCTGGACCGGTGAGGTATGTGTCCGCAGGACTACGTTTTCGGAGAAGTAGAACGTGTCCTGCATGTCCCGCGCAGGATGATCTCGGGGGATGTTCAGGGCCTCAAAGTTGTAGTAGTCCAGTTCCACTTCGGGGCCTTCCGCAAGCTGAAAGCCCAATCCCGCGAATATGTTTATGATTTCATCCGTGACCCGGCGTAAAATATGTGAGCGGCCCGGAATGAACCTTCTGCCGGGCAGGGTGACATCGACAAACTCGACTGAGAGCCTTTTCTGCTCTTGAGCGTCTCGCAGGGCCTGTTCGGCCTGGTCGAATTTCTTTTCCAGCTCCGCCTTCACCAGGTTAGCCACGCGTCCCACGTCGGCGCGGTCTTCCGGCGAGAGGTCTTTGAGGCCCCTCAGAATAGCGGTCAGCTCGCCCTTGCGTCCCAGAACCCTTGTTCTGGCGTCTGCCAGGGCACGCGCGTCACGGAGTTGCGATAAAAGCTCAAGGGTGTCGGATCTCAGCTTTTCCAGTCGCTCTATCATCGTATCCTCACGAACTGAAAAAGCGGTCGTATGTGACCGCTCTCCTGCGCGCCGTGGAATCGGGCGGCGGGTTGATCGGGCCCAACCGGGCGCCGAAACCCTTTACCGCCTCCCTGCCGTCGTTTGTCAGCTCTGCAATGCCGTTTTCGCCTGTTGAACGATCTGGCTGAATGCGCCGGGATCGGCCACGGAGATGTCCGCGAGCACCTTTCGATCCAACTCGACGTGTGCGCGTTTGAGACCCTCGATGAAGCGATTATAGGGGAGCCCGTTCGATCGGCACGCCGCATTGATTCTGGTTATCCACAGGCGTCGGAAATCTCGTTTGCGCGCACGTCGGTCGCGGTAGGCGTAACAGAGCCCTTTTTCCACGGTCTCCTTCGCCTGCTTCAGGGTCCTGCTTCGGCCGCCCACGTAACCCTTGGCCATTGTAAGGATTTTGTTTCGTCTGGCCCGACTGGCGGGCGATGATCTCGCTCTCGGCATAACGCTCTCCTTCGATCAGCTCATGGAACACGGCGGCCTTCAGGCTCGGCGCGATGCCATGGGGATAGCGCCTCTCCGGAGACCTCCAAGACATCTAACCGTATGGGAGGAGGCGACGAATTTGCGCTGTGTCCCTGGCGTCGATAAACGTGCCTTTCCTCAAGCCCCGCTTCCGCTTGGCGCTCTTGCTGGTCAGGATGTGGCTGTGGTAAGCCTTTTTCCTCTTGATTCTGCCGCTCTTGAGCACGGTGAATCTCTTGGCGGCTCCTCTGCACGTTTTCAACTTCTGGTTCGCCATGTGAATCTCTCCACTCCAACCCGTCCCGAAGGGCGCCGGTTGGGGTAAAACGAAACTGAATTTTTTTTTATAACCTATTTCTTTTCCCGAAACAAATCTTTTCGGCGCCGGAAAGGAATCGCTCGTCGACTCGGCGCAGCAAACCTCTTTCCGGATATGTCATTGCCAGTGCCGCGAGCGGCCTCTAAATACTCATTTCCCCTGGATCTGCAAGCCGCTCCGACACCCCCGGTGGGACAGGCGTCCTGCCTGTCATTTCTTTCTTCAGGAGAATGACCGAGTCCCGAATTAACAGGCGGGACGCCTGTCCCACCGAAGCCCGTCCCATTGTGCCACGCCTCACCGGAAAAGGCTGATCTGACGAAGCTCAATTGGCTTGGCGCCCGATTCACCCAAGGGCGTGTACCGCACGTATCGGGCCTGGGTTTCCTTTGGCGCGTAATATTCAAATCCCGGCCATTGATCGAAGGGGTCCGGCCGCGTTTCGTCCACCCGCAGCCAGTCGGTCCAGCGGTCGCCGTCCGTTGAGAGCTCCATGCTCCAAGACTGAGGCGTGGAACTCGGACCGCCCCAAACTATCCTGAGCCGCGAGATCGGTAACGTTTCGCCCAGATCCAGAATGACGCGCGCGGGCTTTTCCACGGTTCCCGGTCGGACCTGGAGCGTTTCCGGCCCTGGATAGCCCTTGAGTATATGGACGCCGCGGTCCGCGATCTTCCCATCCAAAAGCACCTTAGCCGTTTTCGCGTAGTCCCGGAAATACGAATCCAGGGGTTCCCTGAGCGGATCGTCCGGCAGGAGGGGAAGCCCCAACACTCGAATCTTGACCTGATTGGCCAGCTCTTTCGCCAGGATGTAATTTGCGCCATTGGTCAAGTGACACCAGTCCGTGAAGACCCACTCGTTCACAGAGTCGAAGATCGTGGTCAGGTCCACCACATCCAGGCCCGCTTCCCGGCCTCGCTCTTTCGCTCGCTTTACCAGGCGGTTGTAAGTATCCACCGCGTCATAGAAGCCGATCTTGTCCATGCCGGTGACCCGCTCGATCTCCATCTCTATGGGATTTCGCTTCTTCTTGCTGTTTCTGAACATTGGTTGGAGCGCGAAGATATGAGGCACGCGATCCGTGTCCAGAACCCGATGATAAATGGCCAAAATATCCGCGACCTGATCCACGTTCCGGTCCAGATAAGTCATCATTTCCGGAGTCGGTTCCTGCGGATGCGCGGCAAAGCCTCTGTTTTCCATAAGTAATCCCGGCGCTTCCCCCTTTCGAAGCGCGAGCCACGCGAAGAAGTACGTGTTCTTCTTCAGCCACAGGGCGAGATAGCTCCTCAGCCCCGCGGCGCTAAGATCCAGCACGTCCGATATCACTTCGTAGTAGGGCCCTTCAGTGAAATAGTTCCAGTCCTTTAACGGTCGAGCGACCGTGTGCGCCTCGTTGGCGCCGTCCAATGAAATCACCAGATCGGGCTTGTATAGGCGGATCTTGGCCAGGTACCGCAGCAGGTTATGATGGATTACGTGACCCGCGATCCCCGCGTTTATCACGCGAACACGCTTTCCGCCGATCTTTTCTCGGATCCTGGGATCGGCGTTGAGTAATTGCTCGATGATGTGCGGTATGGTCCAGCGGTACGTGACCTCGTAGAAATCCGCAACCGCGTCGGTGGGAGGAACCGGCCCTCGACCGAAGACCACAGATCCGCCTGTCACGAACACGCGGTATTCGTCCTCGGGTTTTTCAAGGGGCGCGTCGTCAAAGTCCTTGAAGCTCTGTTCGTTGATATATTCGTATGCGTTGCCCAGGCGAGTGTTGCGAATTGAGGCGAAGCCCGGCGTCGGCTCGTATCCGAAGAGCGGGGAAACCTTCTGAGAACTGTGCCGCGCCATGTCCAGGTCGCGTCCTTCATACGCCCTGCCCACCGGCGATGCCTTTATCTGCCGATAGGCCCAATACTCCACCCCGGCCAAGAGCGCGATCACGATCCCAAAAAGAAAAAGCACATAGACTACGGCCAAAATGGCCCGAACCAACGCGCTCTTTTTGCGGGGCAGCGCGCGCGCTCGAACCGCTTGGCCTGCGTTGGCCGTTGAGGTCGCGTTGTCGGTCGGCGTAGAACCGATCGATGCAGGGGATTGCTTCGATTCGGCCATCAACTCCTCCTGAGCTATTCATACGGAAAGAACCGGAAAACCCCTCCTTGCCCAAGAAGGGGTTTCCTTCGATTGTCACATCAGCTCAGCGGGCTATAGAGGCCACGGTCCGATAGGGATAAGCCAGCCGCCTTGCCCGGAACAAAGCCCCTCGCTCAGAAGAGCGTGTAGATAAACGGCGCTGCCACAGGCGAGCTGGCTGCCAGAATGATGAAGGCCGACAAGATCACCAGAACAATGATGATCGGCGCCAACCAGAACTTCTTCCGGACTTTCATGAATTCCCAAAATTCTCCGATCAGAGACATGGGGTTGCCTCCTAATTCGTCACTTCTATTCTCTAGAATTGTTTTTGATATCGTTCAATACTGACGTCCGCCTCGGGCTCCTTCTTGATCCAATACGACGGCGCTTGCGGGTCCCATTTTCGGTCCATCGGATCTCTTCCCACAGCTCGCATGATCAGCCCGGTGGGAACGAGCACCAGATAGAAGATGACGAGCAGAATGGCCCTGGACACAAAATAGCCCAAGGCCACCGCGAAACCTATCCATAGCTTGTACAGTCGGCGAAAAAAAGGCGGGATCAGTCGCGAAAGACACAGCGCGATCCCTGCGCCGAGCCAATAGTACCCCGAGCCCGATCCTTTCCAGAAGAGCTGATAGGCTCCGACTAGACTGCACACGCCAAGAAAAAGAAACGCCAACACCGTTAGGTCACGGCTGCCCGGCTCCTTGTAGACCGCCTTTATCTCATCTCTGATTTCGGCAATGATACTCATATGTTAAATTCCAGGCGCACGTTGTGTCTTAATCGAGCACGAACTGTTTCCTCCAGTCGATATCATCCTTGAGCGGCGGCTGGTTCTTTTTGTCCAGGACAAAAGGCCCCATAACCAGATAGTCCATCTCCGTGCGCATGAAGCAGAGGTACGCGTCAGCCGGGCTCATCACGATGGGCTCTCCACGCACGTTGAATGAGGTATTCACGATGACCGGGCACCCGGTCTTGTTGCGAAACTCCTCGATCATCCGATGGTACACCGGATTTGTGTCCTTGTGCACGGTCTGAATCCGAGCGGAATAGTCCACATGAGTAATCGCCGGAATCTCGGACCGCGCCACGTTGAGCTTGTCGATACCCCAGAGTCGTTCCTCTTCCGTAGTCATTTGCCGGCGCCTGTCTTCATCCACGTACGCCACAAGGAGCATGTACGGCGAAGGCCGGTCCAACTCGAAGTAATCCTTCACGTTCTCCATGAGGACCGACGGCGCAAAGGGCCTGAAGCTCTCCCGATACTTGATCTTCAGGTTCATTTGAGACTGCATCTTCGGGTTTCGAGCATCTCCGATGATCGAGCGGGATCCCAGCGCCCGCGGCCCGAATTCCATCCTTCCTTGGAACCATCCGATCACTTTTCCTTCGGCTATAAGATCGGCAACTTTCGCGGGCACATTCCCGTCTGAAAGATATTCGTACGGATAGTTGTGAGATTCCAGGAATTCTCTGATCTCCTGCTCCGAATACTCCGGACCGAGATAGGAGCCCATTTGGGAATCGTGCACATCGTCGGTCATGCGTTCATTGTTAAGGAGTTGATACCAGAGGAAAAGCGCCGCGCCCAGCGCTCCGCCCGCGTCTCCCGCGGCGGGTTGGATCCAGATGTCCTCGAAGGGCCCTTCCCGAAGGATACGGCCGTTGCCCACGCAATTGAGCGCCACACCTCCGGCCAGTGTCAGGCGCTTCTCGCCGGTCATCTTGTGGATATGCCGAGCGGTTCTCAGCATGACCTCTTCGGTGACCACCTGGACCGATTTGGCTAGGTCCATTTCACGCTGGGTGAGTTTGGCTTCCGGCTTGCGCGGCGGCCCTCCGAAGAGCTTTTCAAACGCCCTGCCCGTCATTGTCAGGCCGTACGGATAGGTGAAGTAATCCATGTTGAGCTTGAACGAACCATCCTCCTTGATGTCGATCAGCTCCTTCATGATTACGTCCACGTATTTCGGCTCACCGTACGGCGCGAGCCCCATGACCTTGTATTCACCTGAATTCACTTTGAATCCCGTGAAATAGGTGAACGCGGAATAGAGCAAGCCCAGCGAATGGGGGAACTTGATCTCGTACTCGATGCGGACCTTGTTGCCCTCGCCCACGCCCCAACTGGTGGTGGTCCATTCGCCTACGCCATCCATGGTCAGGAACGCAGCGCGGCGGTACGGTGACGGGAAAAAGGCTGCGGCCGCGTGCGATTCATGATGCTCGGGGAATATGATCTTGCCGTCGTATCCGATGCTCTGGCCGATCAGCTTGGGCATGTGGAGCTTCTGTTTCAGCCAAAGCGGCATAGCAATGATGAAGGACGCCAAACCCCGCGGGGCAAAGGACAGGTATGTTTCCAGGAGCCGCTCGAATTTGATGAACGGTTTGTCGTAGAAGACCACGTAGTCGATGTCCTTGGCCGTGAGCTTCCCCTCTCTCAGACAGTAGGCCAAGGCTTCATGGGGAAAGCGATGGTCGTGCTTGACCCGTGAGAAGCGCTCCTGCTGCGCGGCGGCCGCTATTTTGCCGTCCTTCACCAGAACCGCTGCGCTGTCATGGTAAAATGCCGAAATCCCGATTATATTCATCGCCGTCTACCGATAACTCCGCTAAAGTCCCCTCACCACAATCCGCTCCAGGACTCACGTCCTACATCACCGGCCTGGATTTCTTCATACATCATATTCACTTTCCCGCGCGGGTGGAAGCCCTCTCCCTTCCAACAGCGCTGAAGCGCCCGCGAGGAACCCAGGCCCCTACCCTCATACCAGTCCACCAGCCGGAAGTAAATGGGGGAGATGAGGAGTGAGTCGCACGCGCCTGCGGCTATTCGTGTCGAAGCGCTTCGATGGGTCTGAGGCGTGAGGCCTTGTACGCCGGATAGAATCCAAAGAATACCCCCACCGCGGCGGAGAACAGAAGCGCAATGAGCACCACCAAAGGACTGATCAACGCGGGCCACCCGCTCACTCGCGCAAAGATGAACGCGCCTCCGATCCCGACCATAAGCCCGATCATCCCGCCGACCAGGGAGAGGACCGCGGCCTCGATAAGGAATTGGAACAGGATATCAAAGGATCTGGCGCCCACCGCGGCTCGGATCCCGATTTCTCTCGTTCGCTCGGTAACCGATACCAGCATGATGTTCATGATGCCGATTCCGCCCACGAGCAGTGAAATCGCCGCGATGGAACCGAGCAACGCGGTCATGATATTGAGTGTTCTCTGAGCGGTGTTGAGCACCTCGGTGAGGTTTCTGACCGAGAAGTCCTTTTCTTGATACCGGCTCATCTTGTGGCGCCTGGACAACAGGTCGTCGATCTGCCTTTCCGCTTCCGGGATAAGCTCTATAGTTTTGGCCTGGACCAGAATCGCCCTTATCTCGTCCCGAAACGGGCTGCCGAAGAGCCTCGTTTGCGAGGTCTTGATAGGCACGAAGATCGCGTCGTCCTGGTCTTCCCCGCGGGGAGACTGGCCTTTCGACTCCAGCACGCCGATCACCTGGAACGGAACATTCTGAATTCGCACTATCTGCCCCAGCACGTAGGTCGATCCCATAAGGTTGTCAACCACGGTGGAACCAAGTATGCACACCTTTGCCGCTCTTCGTTCCTCCTGCGCGGTGAAGTCTCTCCCGTATCGCAAAGACCATTCTCTTATCAGGAAGTACTCGTTGGTGGTCCCGGTGATCCTGGTGCGCCAGTTCTTGTTCCCGAACACCGCCTGCGTGACTTCTCCCCAGACGGGCGCGGTATGCTTTACCGCGGGACAGTCCCGCTCAATGGCTTCCGCGTCCGCGTTGACAAGCGTGTGCACTGTGGCCGCTCCCATGCTCACGCCGCTCTGGGTGGTGGCGCCGGGAACAACCAGGAGCAGATTGCTCCCGATAGAGCGGATTTGGGCCCCAATCATCTCACGAGCCCCCGCGCCCACGGCAACCATGACGATCACCGCGCCCACGCCGATCACGATCCCCAGCATGGTGAGCAATGAACGCATCACGTTCACCCGGAGCGCATCAGTCGCGATTCTCATAGCATCCAGAGGACTGAGCACCTAATGCCTCCTCAGTGGGCGCGGTGTTTGATCCGACTATTGAAACAAATCCCCCTGTATCCCCCTTTAGAAAAGCGGGAGAGCCATTACATTCCCCCCTTTGCTAAAGGGGGGCAGGGGGATTTGTCCTGACCTAGGCTTTCCGGCCGATGAAGCGCGACACGTTTCGGTCCGGTCCGGCTTCCGGCTCATCCAATATTATCTCCAATTTGGGAAAGAATGGCGAGAGCCCTCCAGGAGGGAGCAGATACGCGGGATTGAACTCGGGTTTCACGCTGGTGTGACGGAAGTTGTACGTCGCATAGAAGAGGAGCCCGCCTCGTTTCAAGCAATCCTGGATCGGGCCCATCAGGGGTTTCGCGTAGAAGTAAAAGACCAATATCAGATCGTAATAGGCTTTTGAGAGCGCATACTCGTCAAGGTCCGCGACCACGCAGCTTACGTCGAGACCGCGTTGTCGAGCTTCCCCATGCAAAGCGGAAAGCGCTCTGAAACTGATGTCCAGCGAATGAACCTTATAGCCAGCTTCTGCCACGAACAATGAATCGGCGCCGAATCCGCTTGCCAGGTCAACCGCAATCCCCGAGGTGAGCAGCTTCCGATTCTCGGTAAGAAGCGGATCAGGATCATCGAAATCCGGGCTCTCGCGGTTGTGGCGACTTTCCCACCGATCGCGGTCCTTTCTCACAGGGACGCCCCCTGGTTTTCTTCTTTAGGAGCGCATCGGCGCTAAGCGCCATCGAGTGTGTGGCGTTCGTGTTCTATGAAATAGGCTTGTGGATTGGTCAAGTAAAGCTTCACATCGGCCAAGGACGCGTAGTGGGCGTGTTCTTCCAGTATCATGCGCTGGATAAATTCTTTCTCCAAGGGATCGGTGGCCGACGCTAGTTCTTGTTCGTAGAACTTGATTGCGCTCTGCTCAAAGCCCAGACCCACTTCGAGCGCTTCAAGGTCCGTCGCGCCCGCCTGCGCGCCCGGACCCAGCTTGCGGATGCGTTCCTTGAAGAGCTGCTCGAGATTCTCATTTTGCAGCTTGTATTCTTTCCACTTGCCTGTCCAGGCCTCACCGCGCTGAAGAGAGTCGTAAATCTCCTTGACTCTTTTGATGTGTATTCCCTCTTCGATCGTGAGGGTCCGGAAGATATCCTTGCCCAGTTCGTTGGCGCACTTGTCGACAGCTTCCTTATAGAAGTCCCGGCCCCGCTCTTCCTTTTCCAGCGCGGTGGCAAGCATTCGCAGCGATCTCTCCGATCCTGTGGGCATCCATTTCCTCCTCTGAAGCGAAACTTTCCGGGAACCTGAGCGTAATCCGATTCCTCGGAAGCACATTCTATCACTGTTCTCGTCAGATTCATGAACTATGAAAAACGCCACGGTATCCATTCGGTTACGCGGCGCCAAAGCACATCTCCACCGGGTTCTAACGCTTCGAAAATCCTCCTGTATCCCCGCCAAGAAAAGGGGGAAATCTCCCTGCCGCCTTTCCCAAAGAAAGGCAGGGGGATTTCCCAACGGATAACCGCAAGCATGCCGCCGCGGGTTATTCCGCTGCCATCACGCCTGCGGCCGGGTACGTAAACGTCCGTTGGCCCAGTTCCCGATCGATCATGAACAGCCCGCCACCCTGGTCACCCGCAAGCTTGAGCTGTTGGACCACACCGTCCGCGGACGCCTCCTCTTCCACCTGCTCGGTCACAAACCACTGGAGGAAGGCGTTTGCCGCATGATCTCGCTCCTGTATGGCGAGATCCACCAGGTTGTTGATCAGCGCGGTAACCTTCTGCTCATGGGCGTAGGCATCCTCAAACGCCTGAAGAGGCGAATCCCACTTAACGGGAGGGCCGTCCACCTCGGTGAGTGTCACCTTTCCGCCTCGCTCCAGAATGAAGGTGTAGAACTTCATCGCGTGCAACACCTCTTCTTGAGCCTGGCAACGCATCCAGTTCGCAAGACCGAGCAGATTCACCGATTGGAAATACGCCGCCATGGATAAGTAAAGGTATGAGGAATACAGCTCGGCATTGAGCTGCTTGTTGAAAGCCTCCTGAATCTTGTCACTGATCATTATGCCGCCCTTTCTCCAATGAATTTCGTGCGAGCATTTTGGCGCTCAGGTTCAAACGCCCCCCGGCGCATGATCAAATTCGTGTCCTCCGCTCGCCGGGGAGGTATGTGAAGTGTCGGGGTCATCCATTCTCATTTTACGCCGCGCCCTCAAGTTTTAGCTAAACACTGTTTCCACCGTCCGCAAGCCCCGCTTGTGAAATTACTATGGAATGCCTCCTGAACGGTCCGGGACAAAAAAAGAAGATGGCTACACGCTGCGCCATCTTCTTGTCTCGTCGCAGAAAGATACGACCCTTGCGGGAATGCCCGGCGAGACTCGCCGGGCCTGATCTACGCGCTATGGGTGGCCCCCTCCGGCGTCCACAAGCCTAGAACTTCGGCGCGGCGAACAGGATCCCGCCGAAGAGCAGGTAAGCCAGGATAAGGGTCCATATGACGTTAAAGCCCTGAGCGATCAGGAAGCCCGCTGCCGGCCTTCCGCCACCCATGCCCACCAGTTCACGGAAATTGGTTTCCAGACCGATTGACGTAAAAGCCAAGGCGAACCAGAAGACTCTCAAGCCTCCCAACTGGCTCTTAACCGCGCCCACAAGAGAAGGATTGAGGAAGAAAGAGAAGAGGATCGACGCGGCCAGGAAGCCCAAGACGAACTTAGGGAATCGGTTCCAAATCTCTATCACGCCGGGCTTCTCTCCCCCCGGAACCTCGGCCGCGGTCTTGAACGTCCAGACCACCGCCAGGATGAAGGCCGCCACGCCGATGAGCACGTTCTGGGACATCTTGACGATGACGCCCACCTTCATGGCCACGTCACTGATCAAAGAGCCGGCTGCCACCACCGATCCGCTCGTGTCAAGGGTCCCTCCCAGCCAAGCGCCGGCAACCTCATCCGGGATTCCGAACCACTTGGAAATCAGCGGCTGCAAGACCATCATCGGGACCGCGCACACCAACACCAATGAGGTGGTGTAGCTCAATTTCTTGGGATCACCCTTTATAGCGCCCGAAGTTGCGATGGCCGCGGACACCCCGCAGATGGAAACGGCGCTGGAGAGGATCGCAGAGAAATCATCGTCCACCCCGAGCTTCTGACATAGCCAGTAACAGAAGTACCAAACCACGGCCACGACGCACAATGCCTGAATAATCCCGAGCGCGCCCGCCTCGAGGATCTCCTTGAAGAGAATGCCTGCTCCCAGGATGACCAGACCTGTCTTGATGTAGAACTCCGTCTGGACCGCGGGTTTCAACCAGGCCGGAAGCCCGATGACATTGCTGATAAAGAGGCCGATCACCAAGCACCATATGACGTACTCAAGCCCGTACACGTTGATCGTGTAGTTGCCGGCCACGAAGAGCGCGATCCACGTGATAATGTACACCACGGGAAAGCCGAGGATGAATAGGCCGACATTGTGTCCCATGAGCGCCATTGCAATCACGCTCAGGATGAGCATGCCTATTCCGATGTAGATGGACCATTTCATGTTGTCCGCGGTAAAGAGCTTACCAATGACATTACCTGAAGCGTCTTTGGCTTCCTTGGCCAGTCCTCCAGCCTTCTTCTTGAGGTCCTTGTCCTTAACGTCTTTGACCGCTGCCTCGAATTTCTTGACCTCGTCCGAGACTGCTTTCCTATCCTTCTTGTCCAACGCGGCCTTCAAGGCCGTCGCCGCAGTCTGAAGGCCGCTCTCTCCCTTTGCGCCCGCCTGGCCTGCCAGCGTCTGCATCTGGGGAGCCGCTTCAGCGCAGAAACCGGTGAATTCCCCTTCAGTCACCCACTTGAATTTGGGGACTACGACCGACATCCCCACCAGTGACAGGATAATAATAAGGAAGCCGATCCAGACAGCGAGCCAGTCTTCTGTCTTCCACAGCACCGACCAACCGCCACCCCCATTTGACATGGTCACCCTCCTTCCATTTCATTCTGTTCGATCTCAATTCTCTCTGAGAACCGACCAGTTGTTCGTGGCGTCTCTTAAGGCCCTACGATATAGAAGCGGTTTGTGCGACTCACGATCGCTCTCAGGGAACCGTCCCAAGATTACGAAACGAAAAACGAACGCGCCGGAACGGACGGTCGGAGCGCACGCTGACATCTGAGGCGGCAGAACGTTTGCGGTCTTTCCGGGCCCACCTGGA
>VGSG01000046.1 GCA_016875095.1 Deltaproteobacteria bacterium | reverse complement strand
CAATGCTCTGGCAGCGTCCGCAGCCTGCGCGGCAGTGGGTGTTCCCTTGCCTGAAATCGCGGATGCGCTGCGCGCCTTCGTTCCTCCCACGTGGCGCATGGAGATACTGTCGCTCTCAGGAGGACGAATTCTGATCCGGGATTGTTACAACGCCAATCCCCAGTCGATGAAATCCGCGCTCCAGGCGCTGGCGCTCCGAGGAGACACACGTCCACGGCTCGCAATCCTCGCGGACATGATGGAGCTGGGTCCGTATTCCGCGAAGCTCCATCAGGAGATTGGAGAAGAGGTTGCCCGCCTCGGCATCGATCGGCTGGTATTCGTGGGTGAATACGGAGAGCGCGTTGCCGAAGGATTTCGCTCCGCGCGCGGCGATCCCGGGGCGGTAGAGGTCTTTCAGGACAAGCAGGATGCCTGGAGGGCCATCAGACCCGAGATCAAGAACTTCGGCGCCATCCTGGTGAAAGGGTCCCGCGCCACGAAGATGGAGACCATGGCCGAGAGCATACTGGAGGAGAACTAGCCCATGCTCTACTACCTGCTCTACCCCCTGGGCTCGGATTTCATACTCTTCAATGTGTTCCGGTATATCTCTTTTCGAACGGTCATGGCCACCCTGACCGCATTGGTGATCAGCTTTCTGCTGGGGCGACCTCTGGTGGATTATCTCAAGGCCGTGCATGTGGGCCAGCAGATTCGAGACGATGGGCCTCAGTCTCACATCGAAAAGAGCGGCACGCCGACTATGGGCGGTCTACTGATTCTGTTCGCCATGACGATCTCTTGCCTGCTCTGGGCGAGAATGGACAACCTCTATTTCTGGCTCGTCCTGGGTGTCACGCTCTCTTTCGGCGCCATCGGCTTTGTAGATGATTACCTGAAGCTCAAGCGTAAGAATCATCGTGGGCTTCCGGGAAAGCGTCGGCTCATGGTCGAACTGGGCATCGGCGCGCTGGTGGGTCTGATTCTCTGGTGGGATCCAAGCTTCAAGACGACGCTCGCAGTTCCTTTCTTCAAGAATGTCCACCCTGATCTGGGTGTCTGGTACATCTTCTTTGCAGCGCTGGTCATTGCCGGAACAGCAAACGCGGTGAATCTCACCGACGGCCTGGACGGGCTTGCTATAGGCCCGGTCATGGTGTGCGGCGCCACGTACCTCCTGTTCTCGTATATGTCCGGACACCTGAAACTCGCCCAGTATCTGCAAATCTCATACGTTCCCGGGGCGGGCGAATTGGCCGTGGTCTGCGGCGCGATGCTCGGCGCGGGTATGGGTTTCCTCTGGTACAACGCGTACCCGGCCGAAGTCTTCATGGGAGATGTCGGATCGCTCTCTCTCGGCGCGCTGCTCGGATCCGTGGCGGTGATCTCCAAACACGAGATAGTGCTCGCCATTGCGGGCGGCCTTTTCGTGGTGGAAGCGCTATCCGTGATCCTCCAAGTCATATCGTTCCAGGCCACGGGTAAGCGGATTTTCAACATGGCCCCCATCCACCACCATTTCGAGCTCAAAGGGTGGCCCGAACCAAAAGTTATCGTGCGTTTCTGGATCGTTTCCGTAGTGCTGGCGCTCATGGCGGTCAGCACACTCAAGCTCCGGTGAGGATTTCGATTATGAGCGAACATGAACATACGGGCGCCGAGCAGACTATCGCCGTGGAGTGGGCTCGAATTGAACGAGCCACCAGCCGGCTCCGAAGCGCGAGGGGCTCTGGCGAACGCAGAGAACGTCCGCTAAGAGCGACGGATGCCTCGGCGCCTTTCCGCTCGCGGAGAACCGCATCGCGGAGCGCAAAGGGCTTGCCGGGTCGGTTTCCTGAAAGCGAACCGTACCATTCGCCCCGCAGCAACGGAAAGAGACTACTCGGCCTTGTGCAACCTCCAAACGACGCGTACGCAGAGCCCCGGCCCACACTGGAGCCCGACGATGGCTCATAGGAGCGGAGAATGGGCTTAACCGCCCGCTTGCAAACCGCGCATACGCCGGATCTCGCGTCGGACCGACGAATAGGGCCTGATCCGGCGCTCCTGACGGTGACCGCGCTTATTATCGCGATCGGTCTTGTTATGGTCACGTCCGCGGGGTACATCATTGCGACCGGGAGATTTGGAGACGGCTTCTATTACACCAAGAAGCAGCTTCTGGCCCTGGCATTGGGCTTGAGCGTCATGTACGGGATGTCAATTATCAATCCCGATTTCTGGAGGCGCGTTGCTCCGCACCTGATGATCCTGGGCTTGGTCCTCCTCCTGTTGGTCCTCCTGCCCGGGGTGGGCGCGGAGATGGGCGGCTCCAGGCGCTGGATGCGATTGCCTTTCGGTCTTTTTCTTCAACCTTCGGAGTTCGTGAAGTACGCTCTCGTGCTCTTTCTCGCCGCGTCACTGGCAAAAAAGGGTGAGGGTATAAAGGATCTCGCGGTGGGGTTCCTGCCGAACATTCTGGCGGTTGGCGCGGTCGTGGGACTGCTGCTGAGTCAGCCTGATTTCGGCGCGGCAATTATCATAACGGTGGTCGGGTTCCTGATGCTCTTTGTGGCAGGAGTAAGACCCCGGCATCTCTTTGCAAGTCTTGTCATCTGTTCGCCGCTCCTCATCTATTGGGCCTTCAGAGCTCCTTACCGAATCAGCCGACTGAAAGCCTTTGTAGACCCGTGGAGAGATCCCCTGGACGCAGGGTTTCAGGTCATTCAGAGCCTCGTGGCCTTCGGATGCGGGGGGCTGTGGGGTGTAGGTGTGGGGAAAGGCGTCCAGAAACTGTACTACTTGCCCCAGCCCCACACGGATTTCATCTTCTCGGTCCTGGGAGAGGAAATGGGCTTGGTCGGCGTGGTGGCCTTGATTCTCCTGTTCTACATACTTATCTGCCGCGGCTTCGTGGTGGCGATCAGGGCCCGGGACAGTTTTCACCAATATTTGGCTTTTGGCGTTATCTGCCTCATCGGTCTTCAGGCAATCATCAATATGGGCGTTTCTATGGGAATGCTGCCCACCAAGGGACTTCCTTTGCCGTTTGTTTCTCTGGGAGGCACGTCGCTCGTCATGAATCTCGCGGGCCTAGGCATGTTGCTCTCTATCGCCAGACACGAAGGGACCAACTCTCGGGGGAGCGTGTCATGAGGGTAATTATCGCGGGCGGCGGCACCGGGGGCCATCTCTTTCCGGCTTTGGCCGTGGCTAGAGCGGTCAGGGCGGAAGCCCCGGAGACCGAGGTGCTCTTCGTGGGCGCCCGGCAAGGTCTCGAGGCCAAGATAATCCCTTCAACGGAGTTTCCCATCCGGTTCATCACTGCCAGGGGAATGCGAGGCGTCAAGGCGACGAACGTCCTTCGAGCGATCCTGGAGATCCCACGCGGTATCGTGGAGTCTCTCTTTATTTTGCGTGACTTTCGGCCCCATGTGGCGCTTGGGGTGGGCGGATACGCATCGGGGCCCACCATGCTCGCAGCGCTCGCGATGCGGATTCCCACGGCGATTCAGGAGCAGAACTCCGTCATGGGCGCCACCAATCGAGCGCTCGCACGACTCGTGGACCGGGTCTTTATTTCGTGGGAAAAGACCGAGCCGCAGCCGCCTCAAGGAAAAACTAAGCTCACGGGCAATCCGATCCGCGGGGATCTTACGGCGCCTGCCCAGGCCGAGCCTGAAAGGGAGGGATTACACGTGCTGGTCTTTGGAGGATCTCAAGGGGCCCTGAGTATCAATGCGGCTATCACGAACAGCCTCGATCAGCTCAAACCGCTGGCGGACCGTATATCCTTCGTGCATCAGACAGGGCGGGGTCGAGTGGAGGAGACTCTCCGCGCTTACTCCGATGCGGGCATACACGCGGACGTGGTTGAATTCATTGATGATATGGGAGCGGCTTACCACTGGGCGGATCTCGTGGTCTGCCGCGCGGGAGCAAGTTCGTTGGCAGAGATAACGGCTCTGGGGAAGGCGGCCATCGTGGTTCCCTATCCCCATGCAGTCGGCGATCATCAAACCCGGAACGCGGAAGTTCTTGCGGCTCGGGGAGCGGTGAGGGTCATTCCGGACTCGCGTCTTCGGAACGGAGCGCTGGTTCAAGAGATCACTGAACTGGCGGAGAATCCGGAACAGTTGGTGAAAATGGCGGCCAATTCGCGAAAGCTTGGACGGCCCCAGGCCGCACGCTCTATCGCACGGGAACTGCTGAGTATGGCAGGGAGCCACGCATGATCGGAACCCTTTTCAAAAGGGTAAAGGATGTCCACTTCGTCGGCGTCGGTGGAGTGGGTATGAGTGGGATCGCGGAGATCCTGCTCGCTCTGGGTTTCCGCGTCAGCGGTTCCGACCTCAAGGCTTCCGACATAACGGCAAGGCTGGAGCGCTTGGGCGCGCGCGTTTCAATCGGCCATGACGCGAAACACTTGGATAAGGCTGACGTGGTTGTCTTTTCCTCTGCCGTGAGCGAGGAGAATCCTGAGTTGATAGCGGCCGCGGAGCGTCGGATCCCGGCGATCCCGCGGGCCGAGATGCTTGCCGAGCTTATGCGCATGCAGACCTCGGTGGTCGTGGCGGGGATGCACGGGAAAACCACGACAACTTCCATGATCGCCTCTATCTTCTCCGCTGCGGGGCTTGATCCGACGGTGATCATCGGCGGTAAACTCAACACTCTTGGGGGAGGAGCGCGCTTGGGTCAGGGTGATCTGTTGGTCGCCGAGGCCGATGAATCGGATCGATCCTTCCTTAAGCTCTATCCAAATGTCGCCCTGATCACGAACATGGATCTGGAGCATATGGATTGTTACTCATCTATGGCGGAGATACGCGAGACGTTCGTGGAGTTCATTAATCGGCTCCCTTTCTACGGATATGCGATTGTGTGCCTGGACGACGAAGAGGTCCAAAAGATAATCCCCCTTATCCGGAAGCGGTTCATCACCTATGGTCTTTCTTCCCAGGCCCAGTATCATGGCCGGAGTCGCTCGACCGAGGGCCGCTCTACCCTATTTGCGGCGCACCGGGAGCAAGAATTGCTCGGGGAAGTTCGCCTGCCGGTGCCCGGAATTCATAATGTTCAGAACGCGCTGGCTGCTATCGCGGTGGCCGACGTGTTCGAAATTCCCTTTCAGACCATGCGCCACGCGCTTGAATCATTCCCGGGAGTGCAACGACGCTTCACCGAACGGGGCACGGCCTTTGGGGTCATGGTGATCGACGATTACGGCCATCACCCTACGGAGATCAAGGCGGTCCTGCAAGCGGCCCGTCAGATCGCACAGGGACGGATCGCGGTGATTTTTCAACCTCACAGGTACACGAGAACTAAGGCGTTGTTTGAAGAATTCCTCACCGCGTTCATTGATGTGGACCTGCTCTACATCATGGAAATATATGCCGCCAGCGAGCAGCCCATAGACGGAGTCTCCGGCGCCGCATTGTGTGAAGCCATTCGCCGGCGAGGTCACAAGGCGGTCCGTTTGCTGCTCGATCGAAAGACCATTCCCTCCGAGGTCTGTCGGGACCTGCGAGAAGGAGACATGGTCATCACTCTGGGAGCAGGTGACGTAACCCAGCTCGGACCCATGATTCTTGAAGAGCTCCGACGCAAGGAGACGGGCAGATCATGAGTTTGTCCCCGGACCGTATCCGCCAAATCCAAGAGCTGGTCGTCGGACGAGCACGGGTCGCCGTTCCTTTGAGCCGGTATACGTCCTTTCGCATCGGCGGGCCCGCGGACCTCGTCGTAGAACCCGCGGATGCCCAAGGGCTGGCGGCGCTGCTCCGGTATGTGGATGAGAACAGGCTTTCGTTTCTCTTGCTGGGCGCCGGGACTAACGTGCTTTTCCACGACGACGGTTTTCGCGGTGTGGTGATCCGAACTTGCTCTTTAGGCGGCTTCCGGGTGAATGAAAACGGTTTCGATTACGCCCGGGTCACGGTCGGCGCCGGCACGCCTCTCCCGTATGTGGTGAATCAGACGGCCCGGTTAGGCCTGGACGGAATGGCGCAGCTCTGGGGTATTCCCGGATCCTTCGGCGGCGCTGTGGTTACCAACGCGGGCGCGGGTGGAAGCTGCATGGGCGATCTTCTGATCCATGTGAAACTCATGACCTTGTCAGGAGCGGAGATAAGTCTTGACGCGGGAGATCTGGACTCAAGGTATCGCCGAATGAAGCTTCCTCAATCTGCGGCCGTGCTGGAAGGAACCGTCAGGTTGCGACGCGGAGACACCGATGTCATAAATCAGGCCATCGAGCAGGCGCGGACCCGACGACGCGCGACCCAGCCCATCAACCGACCCAGCGCGGGGTGCGTTTTCAAGAACCCTTCACCGGACAAGCCCGCGGGCATGCTTATCGACCGTCTGGGCTTCAAGGGCGAGGGCGTGGGTGATGCGCAGGTATCGGAACTCCACGCGAATTTCATCATCAACCGGGGCCGTGCTACCGCGGCTCAGGTGTTGGAGCTGATCGAGCGGATTCGCTCCAGGGTCAGGAGTGAGGAAGGCATCGAGCTTGAACTGGAAGTCTCTGTCATAGGAGTCGAACCGGATCATGCTTAGAGGCGGAGATATCGGAATGGCGGCGGTTCCCGCCATCTTTCCGTCCGATTCCGAGGCCGGGGACCGGCAGAGCGGGGCCGGGAGCATCTTGCGGTCCGTGCTTCTGGTGATGCTTTGCGGAAACGCCGCTCTGGCTGTTCTGCTCGCGTACGTGATCTTCCTCCACTTTCCGTACTTCACCCTCCATCATGTGGAAGTGATGGGCAATCATCACCTTTCCGGCGCGGAAGTAATCGAAGCCTCAGAAGTAGAGACAGGAACAAATCTCCTCACGCTGGATCTTGGGGCCGTCGCGAGCAGGCTTAAGCGCCATCCGTGGGTCAAGGCCGTCTCCGTATACCGGAAGCTCCCCGGGCGTCTGGTGATTGAAATTCAAGAGCGAAACCCCAGGGCTATCTTGGCAGCGGGGAAATTATACTACGTGGACGAGCAGGGTGAGATCTTCACCCGAGTTCTTCCGGGAAATTCGGTTCGATACCCGCTTCTCACCGGCGTGACTTTGGAGGAGCTCTCCAAAAAGGGCGCGGAAGTCAGGAAGTCGGTTCGCAGGGGACTTATGGTTCTCGAAGCGCTGGAAAAGGGCGTCTCGGGTCTTGCAGTCGCTTCGGTCAATGAGGTGCGAATCAGCCTGGATCGAGGGCTCACCCTCCATACGAACCGCGGACGAACCCTCGTGTTGGGCACGGAGGACTTTGAACTCAAGCTGCGACGGTATGAACGCCTGAAAAGATTCTTGACCCGACGCGGAGAATGGAATAACGCCAAGTTTATCGATCTGGACTTCGAGGACCGTGCTCTCGTGAGTCCGGGCCGTGCACGTGAGCAGGGGTAGGATCATGTCTCACAGCGAGAATACGGTGGTAGGGCTTGATATCGGCACTACCAAGACCTGCGCGATCATAGGCGAAATCAATGAGGACGGCATGGTGGACATCATCGGCCTGGGGATCGCTCCATGCCGGGGCTTGAGACGCGGTGTCGTAGTCAACATAGACCACACGGTAGCCAGCATCAAGAAGGCTGTCCAGGACGCCGAGCTCATGGCCGGATCCAAGGCCGACGGCGTCCTCGCGGGAATATCGGGGGGGCACATTAAAGGGATCAATTCCCACGGCGTCATAGCCGTCAAGAACCGCGAAGTGACCCAGGTGGACGTGGAACGGGTCATCGACGCGGCCAGGGCGGTTGCTATTCCCCTGGATCGGGAGGTCCTCCATATCGTCGCCCAAGAATATATGGTTGACGATCAGGAAGGTATCAAGGAACCCGTCGGCATGGCCGGAGTGAGACTGGAAGCCAAAGTCCACATTATTACCGGCGCAGTCTCCGCGGCCCAGAATATCATTCGCTGCGCCCATCGCAGCGGGCTGCGAGTCCACGAAGTCGTGCTCCAACAGATGGCCTCCGCAGAGGCCGTGCTCCTCTCGGACGAAAGGGAGCTTGGCGTTGCCCTGGTGGACATCGGTGGCGGGACCACCGACCTGGCGGTCTTTGTTGACGGCTCCATTCACCATACGTCCGTCCTGCCTGTCGGCGGAGAGCAATTGACCAACGACATCGCGGTCGGGCTCAAGACCCCGATGGTTGAGGCCGAGAGAATTAAGAGGAAGTACGGTTGCGCGCTGGGAGCGCTGGTGACCAGGGACGAGACGGTCTCGGTTCCGGGAGTGGGCGGCCGCGCTCCGCGGGTCTTGTCCCGATCTGTCCTTGCCGATATCGCGGAACCGCGGCTCGAGGAAATACTTGGCCTGGTGAAGCGAGAACTGGAGAAGCACAAGCTGATGGATGAGGTGCGTTCAGGTGTCGTGCTCACCGGCGGAACCGTGGCAATCGAGGGAATCTGCGAACTTGCCGAACAAATTTTCGACTTGCCCGTGCGTGTTGGGTATCCCACGGGAATCAGCGGTCTCGTCGATATCGTGAGCTCGCCTGTGTACGCCACTGGCGTAGGGCTGGTCCTGTGGGGCGCGCGAAACCGCGGCCTGGACCTTGGCGCCGCGTTGTTCGACGCCAGCGCATTCGACCGGGTCGTCGGAAAAATGAAGCAGTGGTTCGCGGACGCATTCTGATAAACCTCCCCCTAAACTCCTCTTTAGTAAAGGGGGTTTAGGAGGATTCGGAAGATTAGGTTTGCTTGGCTCGTGATTCTCGGTTGCGGGAGGTATTCCGGCAATGCTGGAGTTCGAAGTGTCTTCAGAGCGAAGCGCTCTTATTCGGGTCATTGGTGTGGGAGGCGGAGGCGGGAATGCTCTGACCAACATGATACGTTCCGGCCTGAGGGGGGTCGATTTCATCGCGGCCAACACGGATGCGCAGGCTCTCCGAGCCAATCTCGCGGAGATCAAGCTCCAGATTGGGGCCCAGCACACCAAGGGTCTCGGGGCCGGGGCGGATCCCGACGTGGGCAGGATCGCGGCCAACGAGGACTACGAGACCATCAAGGATGTCCTGGAAGGCTCGGACATGGTCTTCATCACCGCGGGCCTGGGAGGCGGCACCGGCACCGGCGCCGGGCCCATAATCGCCAGGATCGCCAGGCAAGAGATAGGCGCGCTCACCGTCGCGGTGGTAACCAAGCCCTTCCTGTTCGAGGGCAGAAGGCGAATGCGCCAGGCCGAGCAAGGCATCGACCTCCTCCGAAAAGAGGTGGACACGCTCATCATCATACCGAACCAGCGCCTTCTTTCACTCAAGAAGGATATTTCGTTTCTTGAAGCCTTTCGAAAGGCCGACGACGTGGTCCTCCAGGGTGTGCGCGGAATAGCCGATTTGGTCACCGTAAGCGGCCTGATCAATCTCGACTTCGCGGACGTGAAGACCGTTATGCGCGAGAAGGGTGTCGCGCTCATGGGCGCCGGCTCCGGCATAGGTGAAGGCCGCGTGGAGGAAGCCACTCGAATGGCCATCAGCAGTCCTCTGCTCGACGAAATAAGCATGGAAGGGGCGCGGGGAGTCCTTATTAACATAACCGGCTCATCCAACCTGAGTTTAGCCGAAGTGAACGACGCGATCTCCGTCATCCAAAGTGAAGCCCATGACGACGCAAATATCATCTTCGGCGCCGTGATTGACGAAGAAATGGGCGACGCTGTCAACGTCACGGTCATTGCAACCGGATTCGGCCGAGACGTGCAGCTCGCAGCGTCCACCGACGAACGGAAACACCTTGTCAGGCCCGTGACGGCCCAGTACGACGAAATGGAGCACGAAATACACCACGCGAAAACCATTATCCCCGGCGAAAACCGAGACGTGCAGCTCCCCGCATTTATTCGACAATCTAAGAGGGAAAGAAGCAGCCGCCACCTGGGCCTCGTTGACGACTATTGCGCGGAAGGAGGCGAGGATCTCGATGTTCCCACGTTCCTGCGCAAGCAGGCCGATCTGTAACCCGATCCATGACAAGACCACGGGAGACGGGAGCAATCCGTAGACGACCGCGCGCCTCCCTTCCCGTGGCGCTCGTCTACCCGAACGCATATCGGGTGGGCATGGCGAATCTTGGGTTTCAGCGCCTCTACCATTATCTCAACTCACATCCGAGATATTCCGCCGAGCGATTCTTCCTCCCTGAAACCGTGGCTCGCCGAGGCGGAGCCATAAGCCGCTTGCTCTCTGAAGAGCACGCGAGGCCTCTGTCTTACTTCACTTTGATCGCCTTTTCCGTGTCCTTTGAAAACGATTACCCCGCTGTTCCCGCGATGTTGTCCGTAGGGGGCATCCCGCCCCTGAGCGAAGACCGGAAGCCATCCCATCCACTGATCGTCGCGGGAGGGGTTGCGGTCTCGATCAATCCCGAACCGCTCGCGGCATTTATGGATCTGATCTTCATTGGAGAAATCGAAGATGATCCGGAAATGGCGCAAACAGGATTCTTTGACCGAATTGAGGAACTCCGGCTTCGTCCCGGGAGCCGTCCGACGGACCGGGCTGCGCTCCTTAACGAGTTTCGAGACCAGCCCGCGGTGTACGTGCCTTCCGCGTATCGGTTCACGTTCGCGGATTCAGGCCTGATCCATGCTATTGACCCTCAACCGGGTTTCCCCCGGACCGTCAGCGCTGCCAAACGGCGCTCAAAACGCTCGCCGGTCCCCGTGTCGGTCCTCTTTTCGCCGGATTCTGAATTCGGCGAGTCATTGCTGGTGGAGACGAACCGAGGATGCGGTCGCGGCTGTCGGTTCTGCGCGGCGGGCTGGATCCATTTCCCCGTCCGTTATGCCGGATTTGACCGATTCCGCAGGGAAGCGGAAGAGGCCGTGGCCGAAAGTCGCTCCATCGGCCTGATCGGATCCGATCTTGCGGGACACCCGGAGCTGGAATCGATCCTTACGTGGATTGTTGACCGCGGGGGCGCGTTCAGCCTGTCTTCGATTCGTCCCGAGGGTCTCTCCCAGCGAATCATTGAACTTATGGCCAAAACAGGGCAACAGATCGCCACCCTCGCGCCGGAAGTCGCATCAAACCGTCTGAAGAAAGTCATCGGGAAAGAAATTCCGTCGGCGCGCTTCCACGAGCTTGTGGCCAAACTGGTTGGAGCCGGTATCCCGAATATCCGTTTCTATTTCATGATCGGGCTGCCTACGGAAACGGACGAGGATGTGGATCAGATCGTGGACTTCGTGACACAGAGTCGCACGGTCTTCGTGGGCGCATCCAGGCCGCGCGGTAAGATTGGCAAAATAGGCGTCCAGGTCAACCCGTTTGTGCCAAAGGCCTGGACACCATTCCAATGGGCGGGCATGGCCTCCGGCCCGGTTTTGGAGCGCAAGATCGCCGCGCTGAGGAAAGCCCTGGCCAAGACCCCCAATGTGGGGCTCCGTGTCGAGTCTCCCCGTGAGGCGCTGCGTCAGGCCGTGCTTTCGCGCGGGGACCGAAGAATCGCGGCTGCAATACTGAGGGTCGCATCCCAGCAAGGACGATGGGCCGGCGTTTTCAAGCAGGAGAAGCTTGGTCCGGCTTTCTACGCCCTGCGGGAACGCGATTACAACGAGATCTTCCCGTGGGACGTGGTGAATCACGGTGTCTCAAGAAAAAGATTGCGGGAGATCTACCTTAAATCCCTGAGTTCTGGTAAAAGTCAACCAGGGGGGATTCTGATTCCAACAACGAGTCAAGGCGGGGAGGATTGCGCTGATGGCTCAGAAGAGACTTATCCGGGCCAAAGACGTCGTGGATGATATCTTATCCGGTATGCCGGATTCAGAGCTTATGGAGAAGTACAAGCTCTCTTCCAAGGGCCTCCAGAGCATATTCCGCAAGCTGCTTGCCGCCAAGGCCGTTCGTCCGTCGGAGCTCGCGTCGCGCTCCACGCTCTACGATGACACCGTCGCGATTGAAGACCTGCGTAATCTGCCGAGGGACTTTATAGAGGACCGCGTATCGATTCAAGTCGTAGGCCAGCCTGACACCAAATGCTACCTTCAGGATCTCACCGACACAGAAGTTCAACTAACGGGCATCAAGGCGGAGGTTGACGAGATCAGGCTCTTGAGAGTCGAAACCGAGGAATTTCACAACATCAGGCCGTTCGAATTCTATGCGCTTTGCCGCTGGGCTCGTAAAGACCTTGCAGAAAGAAACTACGTGGCCGGGTTCGAAATAGTGGACATTTCCGAGGAGGACCGGCTTGAGCTTCGCAAGTTGCTGGAACTGCTCTCACCAAGTTTCACCCTCAGAGACTGGCCCGACCGCTCGTGAAGAAACAATTCCCCCCTTCTTTTTTCTTGAAAGCGAACTGGTGTGATACGCGCTCGCCCTTCGCGCGCCCCAGGGGCAGGCTCTAATGCAAACGCCACATATTGGGCTGTCGATAAAGGGGAGTTGCGGGAACTCCTTGGTAACCTTTTTGACGCAACGGTTGAAATGCAAAGCTTCGTTGCGAGTTTTGTAGTGGCGCTGGGTGTTCACATTCTTGATGGCTTGAGCCGGGCATGATTCCGCGCAGGCTGAGCACTTCCCACAAAGGTTTTTGACGGGGCTATCGGGGTCCAGCGGGAGGTCTGTCAGCACGGTGACCAATCGGAGCCGCGGACCGAAAGAGCGGTTCACGACCAGGAGGCTCTTTCCTTGCCATCCAAGGCCTGCCGCGAGGGCCACTGCTTTATGGGAGATATACGAGGTCCACTTTTTCTTGTCGAGGAGCTGGGACGCGGGAATAGGGAGCGCTTTCCCGCCCTCCTGCTGAATGAACTGCGAGACCCGTAGCGCGATATCATCCAGCAGAGCGTTCACTTTGAGGTAATGCTGTTGATAAATGGGTGTGGGCTGATCCAGGATGGTGTCGATCACCCCGTCCGCCAGCCGAACCGCCATGCTCAGGGCCCTTGTATAGCCCTCCAGGAGGTTGGCAGGCTCGGTCTCGACGCCGTTGACAAGCGCGAGGTCCGCGACTCCCACCAAGTCTGCGCCACACTCATGAGCGAATTTCTTGAGTTTGTCCGTTTCCACGTCCTGTTCTCCACTCTTCGTTGCCCCGGGCGCAATGAATTGCGCCCCTACTGCGCGGCATCGCCCGCGGTCTAGCGGGACCTCATCTCTAGCGCCAACAGATCTTGTTGCAAACACCGGCTGCTTTGATCACGTTGGTTGACGCTCGCCAGGTGGCGTTTTTTGAAGGGGGCGCCGGAGGAAACTTTTTTGCAATCAAAAAAGTTTCCCTCGGCCAACTCTTTCAAAATACCCTCCTGTCATGCGCCGTGCGCCGCTGCGCCGCAGCAACGTTTGAATTTTTTCCCTGAACCGCACGGGCAGGGCGCGTTCAGGGCCGGCGTCGTGGGAGTCGCCGGTTTGGCTTGCAAGGCGCCTCGAGGCTGTTTTCGGTAATACTGGACCAGCAGACACACGGTGACGCCCACCAGGACAAGCCATACCACCACCAGGCCCACATTCTCGCTGAACGTGAACATGCCGGATGTGAGAAACCAGATAAGCGCCGCGGTCCATATCCCCACCCAGACCAGCGCGTAGTA
The DNA here is from genome assembly GCA_016875095.1 of Deltaproteobacteria bacterium. GTDB lineage: Bacteria > Desulfobacterota > Desulfomonilia > Desulfomonilales > Desulfomonilaceae > VGSG01. Next base: position 19,753 of record VGSG01000046.1, on the reverse strand, counting down.
AGGACTCTTAATCTTCTTCATGGCATGGGTTTATCAGTTTGTGCTTGAGGCCGTCAATATGAGGTGTTGTGAGCACAGGGCGTTTGATGCTATTCTGCCCGTCTGAGCAAGCCGTGCGTTGATGCCGCTCCCTGCTCAACGCGCACGCGGTTCGGATGCAAAACCTATGACCTTTCTCCTTATTAATGTGAATCACGACGTAGGCCCCGAGTCTTCGGAGAGCATACCCATATCTCAGGGTTACGTCCTGGCCACGCTAAAGGAACAAGGCTGGGACGGAATCATTGTTGACGATCTACGCGGCCGTCCTCTCAGCCTGAACGGACTGGAGAAGTGGATCAGACGTATCGATCCGGCTGTTATCGGCTTCACCGCGTATCGGAGCACAATGGATCGCATCCGCTTCCTCTGCCGTTATATCAAGTCCAGGCATCGAAAGATCCGTGTTATCCTCGGCGGTCCGCAGGCGGTGCGTATGCCGCCTTCGGCTCTGGAGCATTTGGAAGACGTTGACATCTTGGTTCACGGTGAAGGCGAGCCCGTAACGGCCGCGATGGCCAAGGCTATTGAAGCGAATGACCCGCTGGAAACGGTGGACGGGATCGTGTGCCGGTGCGAGGGCCGCATTGTAGACACCGGCCCGGGACCGAAACCTCCGGTTGACTTGGATGCATATGCTTCCCCGTATCTGACGGGGCTGCTGAATCTGGAAGGGAAGGATACCGCCATTCTACTCTCTTCCCGAGGGTGTAGCCACGCATGCCGCTTCTGCATCACTCCGAGCGTCTGCGGCGGGAAAGTGAGATTCCATTCAGTGGAGCGCACCGTGGCCGAGATGGAATTGCTCGCGGGACAGGGTATCGAACGCTTCTGGTTCGCGGATCCCAATTTTACGGAAGATCGGGACCGCACCATACGGCTCCTTGATACCAAGCTGGCTCGCGGCGTTCAGACGCCGTTCTGGTGTCAGACTCGGTCGGACCTGATTGACCCTTCACTTCTTAAGAAACTGCGAGAAGCAGGCGCGGACACGATTGCGTTCGGTCTCGAATCAGGAAGTCCCGGAGTGCTTGCGGGCACGAACAAGAAGATCGTGTTGGAGCAGCTCCGAGAAAATGTGAAGGCTGCTCAATCCTTGGGCATGGAGACAGAGCTCTTTACCATTTTCGGTTTACCTGGAGAGACCGTGGAATCGGCCCGCGAAACGTTGGAATTCGTTAAGTCTTTGGGCATTCCGATCCAGTCCAATTCCGGATCCCAGCAGATGCAACTCTACTTCGGGTCAATCTACGAAAAAAACCCTCTGCGATGGGGGTTCCGGCCGTTTTCCCAGTACCGGCCTCAATACATGGCCGTCGGAGATGAATACGAAACCGAAACCATGTCCAAGCAGGACCTGAAGAAGGTCAGGAACATCTGGGTCCTGGCCAATGACAAGATGGAACGGGACGTTTACTTCAAACAACGCATCTTCGATGTGCTCGATTTCCTTCTGGAGAACCGGCGCGAACTCGAAGACGAGACCAGCTTCTATGTTTACGGGGCCCTGGCCAGCTCGGCCTTGGAAGAATTTGACATACTGCTTCAGTTCCTTGAAGGGCTCGAAAAGCATGCCGACGGACAAGAAGATACTCTCCAGGAGGTCATATCCGGGCTCAGCTTTTTTAGGGAGTCGAAGGACCCCATTGGGCCTATGGATCGCGTGATCTTCGACTCCCGTAGTTTTCTGGAAGGAGTTCCCTTTACGGGCATTTCGGGCAAATTTTGGGATGTATTACTGGGAAGAGGCCTGCTGCTCCCTTCATTTGAAGAAGGTTTTCTCGGCGCGCGGCAAGGTGACGACATCTCATTCGATTTCGTCTTTCCGGATGATTACGCTCAGGAGGAGCTTCGCGGGAAGACGGTGGAAGTTCAGGCAAAAATTCATAAGGTCTTTCAGTCCGTTGAGGCGACAACCATCGACGAGGTGAGGAACCTGAAGATCCAAAACGAGTATCCCGTTTCCGACCTTGACACTCTGAGAGAGCAAAACGAGATCCTCTACTATCTGGCGCTGAGGCGCGCCGACCCTCAAGCGCTCGCGAAAACCCCGAGCCATTTCCTCATGTTCGCTCACCAGTCGGCAAAGCTGGGCAAGCGTGAGGTCGTGGAGGAGCTGGCGCGAACTCTGGAGCAGAAGCCCAATGCGCTCAAAGCCCTTGCCGACACCCTAATGAATACGGGCAAGTTTGCATGGGCGCTTCCGTACTACGAGAAGGTTTTGGATGAGGTTGCGGGCGCTCAGCTCAAACGGGTCCAATGCCTTTTGCACATAGACAAGGCTGAGGTGGCTCTGGGGCTCATCGAAACGCTTCCCCAGGGCAAGGATCTGGAGTTCCACCAGACGCTGCTGGAGTGTCTCAAACGAGCGCGCCCTACATCCGAGCGTATTCCGTCGCTGGAGCGCCACGTGATGGATCTCAGGGTGAATGCCGCCTTGGATCGGGAGATGCTCGGCAGACGTATCGGAAATCCAATTAACCCCATCGTGCACGGCCTGCACGCTGAGGAATGACGGAAACAGCCTAACGAAGTGGGAGCTTTTGCAAGGAGATATAGCTCTCTAAACGGTTACCGATATAATTCTGGAGAAACAGTCGCGAAACAACTGTTGTCGCCACCGAAGACGAAGGAGAATCAATGAGCACGGAAGATCCTATGCACGATGCGCTCGTGACCTATCATCGCGAGGATCGGATCGGTTCACTGACGCTGAACAGGCCTGATAAGCGGAATGCGTTGAACCTAGACCTCTGGCGCGCTTTGGACGCAGCTATAGCCAAAGCCGAAGAAGATGAGGAAGCGCGGATCGTGCTTGTGAAAGGCGCAGGCAAATCTTTTTGCGCGGGACTGGACTTGAGCCCGGAGAACCAAATTGTGGGTGCCCTCAGCGGGCAACCGAGCGCTACTCAAAAAATGGCCTTCTATCGGACGGTCCGAAGGATTCAGGGTATCCACACCCGGCTGGAACGGCTCGCCAAGCCTACGATTGCGGTGATACAGGGGCACTGTCTCGGCGCGGGTCTTGAGTTGGCGCTGTGCTGCGATATTCGCATCTGCTCTCAAGATGCCGTGTTTTCGCTGCCCGAAGCTACGCTGGCTATTATCACGGACGTGGGCGGCTTGCAGAGGCTCCCGAGAGTTGTGGGCAAAGGTTTCGCCCGTGAGATTGCTTTTCGAGGGCATCGCTTCAACGCAGAATACGCCCGGTCCATCGGGTTGGTGAACCACGTGTGCGGGGATCCTCAAGCCCTGGAGACGGCTGCCCGCGAGATGGCCCTGGAGATCGCCGCGAATCCGCCGTTAGCGGTGCAGGGCGCCAAAGAGGTCTTCCTCTTCCAGGAAAGAGCCGCGCTCGAAGAATCCCTGGACTACAACGCGGCCAGGTCCAGTATGATCATGCCGTCCGAAGACCTCTTTGAGGCTATGGCCGCATTCATGCAAAAACGAAAAGGAGAGTTCAAGGGAGCGTGATCCTACGCCCCTTGATGTGGGAGGTTGCCGTGATTCAAAAGCTGCTTGAGCCCATATCGGTCGGCCCTATGAAGCTGTCCAATCGGGTGGTGATGACCGCAATGCACTTGAACTACTGTCCGCAAGGGGAAATGACGGACAGGATGGTGAACTTCTACCGCGCCCGCGCCCGGGGGGGCGCGAGTCTGGTCATCGTGGGAGGCGCGGAGATCGACGCAGAAGCATCGGGTGTCGATCTGTTCCTCTCCATCAAAGACGACAAGTACATTCCCGGGCTGAAGAGGCTCGTGGATGCGGTTCATGAAGAGGGCGGCAAGATAGCTGTCCAGCTCTACATGGCGGGCGCATACTCATTCGCGAGTATGAAAGGCCTGCCGATCTTTGCGCCATCCGAGTATGAGTCGTACTTCACGCGGCAGAAGACCACCGCGATGACCCTGGCGGACATACTAAGGGTCCAGGACGATTTCGTCCAAGCAGCTCGCCGGGCCAAAGCAGCGGGTTTCGACGCGGTGGAGGTCCTGGCGTCGGCCGGGTACCTGATCTGCCAGTTCCTTTCGCCCAAGACGAACAAGCGGGACGACGAATACGGCGGACCGCTGGAAAATCGTATGCGATTCGGCCTTGAGGTGATCCGCAAGGTGCGGGAAGAAGCAGGATCGGACATGGCGGTCATCGTTCGAGTGGCCGGCAACGACTTTGTCCAGGACAGCCACACCAACAAGGAGGCCCGCGTCTTCGCCAGAGCATGTCAGGATGCGGGCGCGGACTGCATCAATGTCACGGGTGGGTGGCATGAAAGCCGAGTTCCCCAGATCACCATGGATTTGCCTCAGGCCGGGTACGTTTATCTCGCCCGAGGCATCAAAGAAAATGTGAGCGTGCCGGTGATCGGCTGCAATCGCATCAACGATCCGCTGATTGCCGAGGATGTCCTTGCTGAAGGCATCGCAGATCTCGTGGGCGTGGCCAGAGGTCTCCTGGCCGATCCTGAATTCGTGAACAAGGCTCGTCAACAAAAGTTCGATGAGATTCGTCGCTGCGTGGCCTGCAATCAGAGATGCTTTGATTACGTATTCCAACTCAGGCCGGTGGGCTGCATGGTAAACCCGAAGGCGGGCCGCGAAGGTGAGACTGAACTGAAACCAGCCACAAAGGCCAAAAAGATTTTCGTGGCAGGCGCTGGTCCGGCAGGGTGCGAGTTTGCATGCGCCGCAACGGAACGCGGCCATAAAGTAGTCCTATTTGACAGGGTTGACTACCTCGGCGGCCAGGTCCACTGGTCTGCGGTCCGCACTCGAAAGCCGGAGTACCTGAATATGTTCACATACTATCGGGCAATGCTGGACAAGCTCAAAGTTGACGTGCGCCTGAACACGGAACTCACGCCCGCCTTTGTTGCCCGAGAGAAACCCGATCTCGTGGTCGTGGCGACCGGCGCGGCGCCTTTCAAACCTCCCATTCCGGAGGTGGACCTCCCTTATGTTCTCCAGGCCTGGGATGTGCTGAAAGACGACCTCAAGACCGGGACCAATGTCGTCGTCGTCGGAGGAGGCTCCGTGGGGCTGGAAACCGCGGTTTTCCTTGCATCCAAGGGGACCATCTCACCGGAGCAGCTCTATTTCCTCACTCTGCATCAAGCGGAGCGGCCGGAGGCGCTGCGGGAGCTCATCACGAAAGGGGTCAAGAACGTAACGGTCCTGGAGATGCTCGGCCGTGTCGGCCAGGACCTGGGCCCCTCGACCCGATGGGTGCTCATGAAGGACCTGCACACCAGGGGAATTCAAATCATAACCGGCGCAACCATGAAGTCCATCTCAGAGGGAAAGGTCACCTATACCGACTCACAGGGGAACGAACAAACCCTCCCCGCTGACACAGTGGTCTTGGCAATGGGCGCTCGCTCGGAAAACTTCTTGGCCAAGGAGTTGGAGACCACGGGGGTGGAAGTCAAGGTTATCGGTGACGCCGCGAAAGTAGGCAAAATCGGCGACGCGGTAGAAGAAGGATTCAATCTCGCGCTCGAAGTGTAAGAGCGGTTGCGGTAGGCATGGGTGACTGAGGTGTCATCCCGCAAGCCCTGCGAGCGCCTCTTCCTTTCTCCAACAAAGGGGGTTGTCATGAAAAAGATGACTCGACGCAGATTCGTGGCAGCGGGCATTTCAGCCCTGGCTGCCGGTCAGGCTCTGTTGAGTGGTGGAGCGAAAACAGCCTCGGCCGGGCAAGCTGCGACCGGAGGCTCGAGTTCCGCCGACAAAAAATTGTCCGGGACACGGTTGATTCTCCTCGGCACCGCGGGCGGGCCGCGCCCCAACAAAGTGCGATCCTCGCCGGCTCAGGTCATACTGGTCAATTCCGTTCCCTATGTGGTCGATTGCGGCTCGGGAGTTTCCCGGCAACTGGTCATGGCGGGAGTTCCTCTGCTCAAACTTCGGCGCGTGTTCTTAACTCATCATCATTCAGATCACAACGCGGATTACGGGAACCTTCTTTTGTTGGCATGGGCCAGCGGGCTCAAAACGCCGGTGGATACGTACGGACCGCCGCCGATAGAGAAAATGACCAAGCTGTACTTTGAATTGAACGCTTATGACATCGACACAAGAATAGCCGACGAGCAAAGAGTGCCTCTGGTGCCCCTCGTAACGGTCCACGAATTCGACAAAGAAGGGTTGGTAATGCGGGACGAGAACGTTAAGGTAACAGCGACCCTCGTTCATCATCCCCCTGTGGTTCCTGCCTTTGCCTTCCGGTTTGATGCGGCCGATCGGTCCATTGTGATCTCGGGAGACACCACGCCTTCGGACAATTTGATAAAGCTGGCTCAGGGCGCGGACGTGCTGGTGCATGAAGTAATTCACAAACCGTCTCTGGCCAAGCTTATTGCCCGAATCCCCAATGCGGAAAAACTCCTTGAGCACATCGTTGCCAGCCACACCACGCATGATGATGTGGGAAAAGTGGCAAAGGCCGCAGGAGTCAAGACTTTGGTCCTGTCTCACATTGTGCCTTCGGACGACACGTCGGTCACTGATGAAATGTGGATCGAGGGCGCGCGAGCCCATTTCGACGGAAAGGTGATCGTCGGAAAAGACCTGATGGAGATTTGAGAAGCTGAACCGAGACACTGTCTCGACGCTCGGTTGTAGCTTCCTTCGTGGGGACGTCCAACCGACTGATGAGGATGGCGTAGTAGTGATAAGACCTGCGGCCGCATTGCGTCATTCCCGCGAGGGAAGCGATCCGGCTTAGGAAACGTGGCGTAACCTTTCCCAATACCCGCTTGCCGACTTCCTGGATTCCCGCCCCTGTTTCAGTCGGGGACACGCTTTTCGCGGGAATGACGAACAAGGGCTCCACGGACTGGGTCCCACGGGATTTCGCACCAGCGGCCAATATGTCTCAGGCCATCTTCTTTTCCGTGGTTCAAAGGAGGGAATTGAAATCACCCCAAGATTTTTCACAACCGTGACGCTCGTGACCCCGGAAGTGATGGAAAGAGAGACCGCTACCGCCAAGGATGATGGGTAAACAAGATGACTGGCGAAAAGCAAAAGCATGAAATTTTGGAAAGCGCTCTGGATTTTATTAATTCGAGCCATTCTTCTTCACGGCGTGAGTTTTTTCTTATGACCGGGGGTCTCATTATTGCGTTTTCCGCTTCGGGAGCAAAGGCCGCTAAAGAGGGACCTGTCATCATTATGGATCAGGCTGAAGGCCTCGTAATAGCAGATCCGACGAAATGCGTGGGCTGCAGGCGATGCGAGCTGGCCTGTACAGAGTTTAATGACGGAAAGGCTTCTCCAACGATTGCAAGGATCAAGATCAGTCGAAACCTTAATTTCGGAGTCAATGGCATTCCTACCGGGCAACGTGGCGGAGGCGCGTGGGGAAATGGGTTGGTGATCCAGGATATTTGCAACCAATGTCCCCATCCTGTGCCTTGCGCGAACGCCTGTCCGAATGACGCCATCGTTGTGAGACCCCCGACAAATGCTCGCGTTGTGGATTCCAAAAGGTGTAGTGGCTGCAAAATGTGCCGGCGGGCTTGCCCCTGGGAAATGATGTCATTCGATTCGGGCACGAATAAGGCCACCAAGTGCTTCCTCTGCGACGGAAGCCCCAAGTGTGTCGAAGCATGTCCGTCCGGAGCCCTTACCTACGCTGCTTGGCGCGACTTGACAGGCAAGATTCCACCAAGAGTGGCGCCCACGGCCATAGTCGCGCCTGAGAAGGCGCAGACCTGCAACGAGTGCCATAAGAAGTAAGAAAGAGGAGATGCGGATAAATGGCTAAGCACGGAGGCTGGGCGGGAAAGGTCCTGCGGGTTGATTTGTCGACCGGGAAAATCTCAACTGAAGATACCTTAGAGAAATACAGAGATTACTTAGGGGGCACGGGAATAGGATACAAGGTGATTTGGGATGAGGTTCAGGCCGGGGTCAAATCTTTTGATCCGGCGAACAAGATCGTCTACGGGGTCGGCCCGTTGGCTGGGACGGGCGCTCCTTGTAACGGAAGGACTGCCATAACAACTTTGTGGCCTACCTGTTGGCCAAAAGCCCTCGTTGCCAGTGGTCATATGGGTGGTCAGTTTGCTGCGGAACTTAAGTATGCCGGCTATGATGCCATCATCATCGAAGGGAGGGCCGACCGTCCGGTGTGGCTCTCAGTTTGGGATGAGAAGGTGGAAATCAAGGATGCCCGACAACTTTGGGGGCAGGGTATACGGCGGACTACAATTGAAATTAACCAACAGATGGGACCGGAGGCATCGGTGGCTGCTATCGGCCAAGCAGGTGAGAATTTGGCGCCGATGTCTGTGGTGATGAATTCCTATTCTCATTCTGCCGGGGGAGTCGGCGGGGTCATGGGGTCCAAGAACCTCAAAGCCATCGGTGTTCGAGGAACCGGCAGTGTGCGCATTGCCGGGAACAAAGAAGAATGGGAGAAGCTCATTAAGCTCCACCTTTCTCTCTTAGGAGCGAACAACCAGCATGTGGTTCCTAGTAATCCTCAACCGTGGGCGGAACACTACAACGCAGGTTCCAGGTGGATGGCTTCGGCCGGTCGGCGATGGGGCGCAGCGAACCCGAGCATCGACACAGGCGCGTGCGAACCCCACAACCTTAATAGGATTGCATATCGAACGAACAATGCGGCCTACTTTCTGGGAGACAAGGCTTGGCAGCACACGGTCAGAGGAAATGGCTGCACAGCTTGTCCCATCCGTTGCCATACCATGCTCAAAGTGCCGGCGGTTTCCGCAAAATATGGTATTCCGGAACTGGGCCAGAACACTTGCGTTGGGTTGCTGTTTGGCAGAGCGTTCTTCAAGTCTTTTCCGGACGGTCCCAAGGGCCAGACCGCAATTGAGGCTTGTATGGTCGGCATGTATTTGGCGGACGATCTTGGAGTGTGGGACAATTACGGTCAACTGCAACGCGATTTTCAAGCGCTCTACTATAACGGCATTTTCAAGCGCAAGGTGGCTGAGAAGGAATTCAACAGCTATTCTTGGAACAAATACGAGCAAGGAGATCCCACATTCCTCTTCGAACTGCTTCCAAGAATCGCGAATAAGGAAGGCGAGCTGGCGACCGCGCTCGGCTTGGGGACCGGTCACCTTCTCGAACGATGGGGTATCCCGGAGCAGGAGTGGCTGGAGAATCATGACCTGCTGTACTGGAAGCTGGGGCATCCCAAACATCATTCAAACGAGGATGCGGGACAATGCGGAGTGATCATTAACACGCAATACAATCGTGATGCTCAGTGCCATTCCCACAGCAATTTCACTCGAAACGGATTACCCATAGAGGTCCAAAAGAGGCTGGCTGCCGAGCTTTGGGGCTCACCCGATGCGGTAGACGCAGTCGCGGCTTTCACGCCGATGAATGCGCACAAAGCCAAAATGGCCAAATGGTCCCTTTTGAGAAAAGAATTGCACGACTGCCTGTCCCTCTGCAACTGGATGGGGCCATGGGTTGCTTCGCCCCTTAAAGAGCGTGAGTATCGAGGCGACGACTCCATCGAATCGTTGCTCTACAGCTTGGCTACCGGCGACAAGAAATCCCGTCAGGAGCTTGATACGATAGCAGAGCGGATCTTCCTGCTCCATAGGGCTCTGACCATTCGCGATATGGGCGCCAAAGACATGCGGACCAAACACGACACGATCCCCGATTGGGTGTTCACGGACCCCAAAGATAAAGCCGCATTTAGCAAAGGAACCATTCGCATGGACAAAGAAGACATCAAGCTCGCAATGGACATGTTTTACGAGGAGATGGCCTGGGACAAGGAAACCGGCTCCCCCACCAAGGCGACATACCGCAGGCTCGGTCTGGGGACTGTAGCCGACGAGCTTGCCAAGAGAGGGCTGCTACCGTGAGAGGCGACCATGGAACGCCAAGAAGAAGTCCGTGCAAATATTCTGAATATCATCCGCGACAGAAGCGAGTCGGGGCGCCTCATCAGCGCTGAGGAGATCTTGACCGAACTAAAACGACGAGGGCTTCTCACATCAGAAGAGATTAAGCCCAAAACCCATCTGGAAACCGCGCTCAAACAAGCGCTGCAAGAGAATCGAGACGTCAAAGAGATCTTAGCGCCAAACGGAGTTTGTTACTATTATTCTGTTCGGCGCTTGAGCGAAACTTACGCTGGAATTCTGGTGTTGAAATCGGAGAACCCGCTTTGGCTGATAGCCGAGGTGGTTCGAGAGAACTCCAAGCGTTATCCGAGACCTGTTCCTGTAGCAGGATTTATGGAGTCGCCCTTCGACCTGACCCTGGAAGCAATCTTGGAGTGTCTCAGAGTCATGGGAGAGGACAAAGAGTATCAGGACATCGCGCAGACGATCACCTCCGTCGGGAAGACCTTTCTCTACTCCAGTCGCCATTTGGATCCGGATTACGCGTCCATGCTCGCTGAATGGTTGGATGTCGGTCAGGCTGACAATCCTTAGTCACGGAGGCATCGATATAGCTGAGCTGAAGGAGACCGGATCAGCTTGAAAGCCATTCGGCGAATTCCTCCTTTAGCGTCTGATGGGCATGCCCTTTCCTTCATTGAGTTCGCGAAGGCCTTTACGCGCCGCGGCGACAAAATCGATGCGCTCCAGGATTTCCTCCCAAGCAGCATCAGTCGGGAGTTGCTCAATAGTCTTTACGGCTATTTCCTGAACGGTCATCTTTCAACCCCTTTGGACGTAATGCCAGTAAGTCGGCGTCCGGATATGGAAAGATATGACGAAGGGGTGACGAATCTTGTGATGTGAACGTGTTTTTTCATCGCATGGCGGCCCCAAGGGGAATCGAATCCCTGTCTCCGTCGTGAGAGGCGGGCGGCGCACCTAATCATATCAATATATTATCCGATATTGGGGGCGATTCCCGTCAAATGGGGACTCGAAAAATCAGGCGCTTCTCTCACAGAGAGGCCATTTGAGGGCCCTGGGATTCTAGGTGTGCTCAAGGCCGTTCACATCGAGGCGGCCATCCACTCTGTGGCCTTCAACGCGTGGGCGCCGGGATTTCTTTGCTTTATTTACACAGGTTTCTGGACCGCCCCTCCCGCCCATTACGACTTTGGGGCAAAATGTGCCTCTTGGCTTGCGCCAGATGGATATCCGCTTCTCCTGACGACCTGTTCCACGCAAAACCTTTCCGCTTTCTTAAAGGCTTTTCCCGATGAGTTGCGTCAGAAGCTCATTCGGACCCAAGAAGATTTGCACAATCTTGGCGTCCCGCATGTACTTTTCCACTGGATACTCCTTCGAATACCCGTAAGAGCCCATGACCTGTACGCACTGGGTGGTGACCTCCATAGCCATGTTGGTAGCAAAGACTTTTGCCATATCGGAAAACCGTGCACGGTCTGGATGACGATTCATATTCGCCCATGCGGAACGGAAGACCAGGAGGCGAGCGGCATCAATATTAGTCGCCATTTTCGCGAACATGTCGGCGATCAGGCTGTGCTCGATGAGAGGTTTTCCACCCACCACCCGTTCCTTGCAGTACCCGAGCGCATATTCAAATGCGCCGCGAGCAATGCCAACGGATATCATTCCTCCGCCGAGCCGATTATAAATCAGGGTCCTTTGCAGAATCTTGGCTCCATCCCCGATGTTGCCCAGCAGATTTTTTCGGGGCGCCCGGACATTCTCGAGGATGACCTCGGAATTCCTATCCGCATGCATCCCCATCTTCTGTTCCGGTTTGCCAAAGGATAGTCCCTTACGATCTTTCTCAACCACCACCAGGCACGAGCCTTGCTCGCCAAGCTTCGGGTCCACTGTTCCAACGACAACATAGAGATGGGCGATCCCCGCATTACTCGGCCAGGCCTTGGTTCCGTTTATGACAAGATCCGCTCCGTCCTGCGTGACAATGGTGCGGCAGGTGCGAAGTCCCATTCGGGGATCCTCGATGTCTGCTCCTGACTGCGGCTCGGTCATGCATATGGCGGCCAGGTTTGCCTCTGTTCTTGAAGCCAACGGTCTCAAGAACCTTTCCCGTTGCTCGGAGTCCGCAGCAATGATGATGGGGGTCATCGCGAACCATGTATCACCGATAGCCGTAGCCACTCCGCCGTCTACAGCCGCGATCTCTTCCAGAATAACCATGACGTCCAAATTGTTCCCGTCGGAACCACCATATTTCTCCTCGATGGGGAATCCGAGCAGTCCTAGTTTAGCCGCCTCCAGAAAGATCTTGTCCATACACTTCCCGTCGGCGTAGTCGAGTTCGAACTGATTCCGCACAGGCAAAATTTCCTCACGTGCAAATTTCGCGGCCGTGTCCCTCATAATCCTTCTGTTTTGCGATAGTTCAAAACTGATCATGATAAATCTCCCCTTATCCGGAATTATGCTGCGGTCTTGCTGTTCTGCCTGTTTTGGAACCCGTGAGTGATCGAGGGATAGCTCCGCTGACCTTGAATAAGGTCTCCGTGTGGAATCCGAAACCGCCGGACCAAGCAAAACCGTCGTCAAGTTGATGAAGAGGCCTCTTTTCTCCTGTTTCTGAGCGTACCTCACCACGCCCCGGTCGGTCAAAGACAGAATTTTCGTCGCCCCGCCCCCGAACACGGCTTGGTAGCGCCGGACCAAGGGGGAAGGCTGAAGCCGCATGGACATATCTCCTCGACCATGATGCGCGACTTTCGCTCCGACCTCGATCAACGCCTAATGAGTCGGTCCATTGGAGCCTGTGCCTGGTCGATAGCAACGCGGACCTTCACAACGCCATCGACCGGATGAGATGGGATTCTGGAGAGACGGAGATACGGGTGACTGTAAGAGGAGGGGCGGAATAGGAGTCAGCAGTATGGATCAGGAATGCTCGTCTGCTGTATTTACGCGGTAAGGGCCTCGTGAAGGGGAAATCGGATGTTGTCCTGCCCGCTCGCAGCATCGGTATTTTGTAGGGCTTACCGGACGGCTACAGCCCAAATTCACTTTTTGTTCGGGAGAGGCCGTGCAGGAAGGCAAGAGAACTCAGACTCAAGTCTTCATAACGCTCTCTTCTTCACGGTGCACCTGTCTCTAGTCCTTTTGCCTGGGGAACGAGTTACAAATATAGACGTTCCCTCCCTTACCGGCAATATGGTCCTGAGAAGACGATCAGAGAATCAGAGCCAACAATGACAATCAGCCCAACGTCCCTCCGAATCCTCAGAAGTCCACTTGAAGCGTCACACGCATACCGAAAATCGGGTCAATTTCCCGATTTGGGTTTATGCCCCACATGTTGCTCGCGGTCGGCGCACTGTCCCAGTTGGGCTGTCTCCTGTCCACACATGCGTACTTGAACCAGCCGCCGGGCTTCCAATAGGCCACCCTGGCCGTTAACGTGTATCCTTCGATGAGTTTCCAATCTATCCCGCCGCCAATTTCGTACCCAAGGTCTCTCTCCAGAATGTTGGGAGCTGGAATCAACCCGCTCGTGTTGTTGGCGCCAGCGAATGAAAGGTCCACGAGGTTCGGACCCGGCAGTACATCAATATTCGGAACCCCGTAAACCCCGTATTGCAGCGCAGGAGAGTCAATGGTAAGAGGATTCGGCCTTATCCATCCCCACCCGTATCCTTGGGAGACCCTGCTGGCGTACAAGAAGGTTGCATATGCATTGAGATTAGCTGCCACAGCGTAATCCAATCTCACGCCATACGTGCTCGCATCGGTAATGAAGCCGTGGTTGGAAGAGCGAGATATGGAACCGTTTCCCGCTCCGTAAGCATAACCCAGCAACAGGCTGTACGGGAAATACAGGTTCACACCGCCGTCAGGAGACAATAGGGCAGAAATGCCAGGCTGTCTGTCGATGAGTTTGCCTCCGCGTCTATCGAAACCTGGATAGTAGGCCCAGAGAAAGCTAATCTTTGCCGGACCGGCCACCGCGCCGCACTCGATCACGCCTGTCCACAATTCCCAGTAACGAGTTTGGGGAAGGGGACTAAACTGCGTCAAAATACTTGAATTCAAAGCGATGCCGTTCTGCCGGTAGACTTGGTGAACAAACCCGACTTCGGCATTGAAGAAGAACCGCCCGTTGAAATATCTGAAATTGGTGAATCCGAAAAAATCCGAGGAGACCACCGAGAAGATCGGGGTTTTTGGGGGATCGCCCGGTTTTGGGGTTGCGAAAACAGGTCCTAAAAGGAGAGATTCCGGGCCCTTATGACCGTTCCTGTATTCGATATAGGTCTGAGAACTGATGTTTCCGGCGCCATACATGAGTAAAGCAGCAAAATGAGGTTGAGCCGCGCCGCTCCGGTCGGTTTTTAGGGGATAATTTGAACTGCCGCTATCTGCGTTTACACCCGGCCCCCAGACGTAGTATTGCAGACTAATAGAGAAGGGGCCAAAGGGAATGCCTAGGCACACCGACTCACTCGCGTTTTCCAAAGAGTCGATAATCGTACCAAGACCGATGGTGTTTGGCTGCTTCCCTATTTGTACCGTTCCCCAGGGAAGATTAGCCTGAACATACCAGACTTGCCAATAACCGGGGGAAAATGACTGTCCGATGCCTGGAGCCTGACTATTCAAGTACCTGGAGCTACTAAGCTTCGCTGCCGAAAAGTCCACAGTAGGGTCCAACCAGCTTCCAATTCTGTAACTTCCCTGAAGTGAAAGTGCGTCATTCACTATTACGCGCGGCGAGAAAATTGTGTACATATAGTTCGCCGCGACATCCGAACCGGAAGCCAGATCATCACCAGAGGCAGACAGCGGACGACTGGCAACCTCGTGACCAAGCCAACCATTGCGAGCGGCCAGCCTCACGGTCCCTTTCACTGAGCTGTTATCCTGATTGTACGGCCCGAAAAAGCCTTTGTCGCCCAGTTGGGAGAATTGATAATACTCCCATGTGAAATTCCCGGTCATAGAGAACTCCCAGGCGCCGGCCTGTGAAACCGAAAGAAAGAACAGCACCAGAAGGAGACCGATCTGTTTGCTCTGTCTCATGCCTTCACCCCCAGCGGTGATATATGAGATGGTCGACGGAAGAACATACTTTTCTTCCGCCGAATGGTTAGGGCTTGTTACTGGGGGTCAAGGCCCAGGAACTCTGGACGGAGGTAAGCCGGGTCAGGGTAGGTATAAAAGCCCCGGCCCGATTTGACGCCCAGCCAGCCCTTGTCGATATAGAGCTGCTTGAATTCGTCCGCGAATTGTTGGGCGCCGGGGTCGCTTGACGTCTTCGCATTGCTCTCCATCACGTGCCAGATGGTATCCAGCCCTATGCGGTCCAGCAGTCCGAAAATTCCGGCGGGCATTCGTAAGTGAATCATGACCGCCCTGTCCACGTCCTCCACAGACGCGACTTTGTCCATAAACACCAATTTGAACGCCATATCGTTCATGGCCCCGAAGATGGCGTTCGACACATAGCCGCGGTACTCTTTCTTGAAAATCAGCGGTACCTGCTTGATTCGTTTTGCGAAAGCCGCCAGGAGCTCCACGATTTCCGGAGAGGTTCCTGGGTGCGGCATGATGTCGACCAGGGGGGCATCGAACGCGTCGAGGAAGTGCAGCGCGGCGAACTGGGCGGGCCGACCCGTGGCCTCAGCCCACATGGAAGGTAACAGCGTGGACGTGTTGGTCGTAAAGACCGCCTTCGGCTGGCAGATCTGGTGAAACTGGCCAAAAACTTTTGCTTTCAGCTCGACGTCCTCAACCACCGACTCGCTCAGCAGGTCCGCGTCGGCCCCGTCCTCTGGGTGGGAAGTGTAGTGGATCCGGGACAGAGCGGCCTCGGCGTCTTCTGGCGTCATTTTCTGCCGTGCCACCAAATCAGCGGCCAAGGCGGGTATTTGTACCCGCGCGGTCTCCAGGGACTTGGGGAACGCGTCATAGGCGACCACCTCGTAGCCGCAGCGGGCGCACTGAAGAGCAATCATCTGCCCCATCTTGCCTACGCCCACCACGAGTATCTTGCGGATGTCCTCGACTTTCATGATGAGTCCTCCTGAAGCATTAGAACTGTCCGTAGCGTTGATAACGGCCCGTGACGAGGGTGGAGCGGTCCCAGCGGCCCGAGAACAGGTATGAAATCAGGCTGTCCGCCTCGTCCCCCTCGAACTGTGCGAGTGGCGAGATGCCGGCGATCCAGTTGGAATTGACGCTGTACCCGGCGCCGAGGAGCTTCACTACCGCGAGCTCTGCCCAGGGATCGTCGAGCGATGGCTCCATGTGGAGCGATGTGACGTGGGCCGGCTCCCAGGTCTGGAAGTCGGTGACGCTGTCGTAGTGGACCAGGCGCATCTTCGGGACCGTTATGTGGCCGTCCGGCTCCGGTTCGTACTCGTACCGGAACAGCAGGCAGGCGCCCCTTTCCCGATATCCCGGCCCGTAATCCTTGCGCATGACTTCCATGAGGGGGTCGTTGTACTCCCCCATCTCCACCTCGACAGAGAAGATACGCCGGCCCTTTCTCTCGATGAGAGCGCTCGCCCAGTCGCCGTTGCGCTCGACGACGATGCGCTCGCACATCTTCTTGGGCAGCCCGGACGTTTCACGCCCGCTGCATAGGCCCATATGCGCGCCCGGGCCGCTGAGCTGGAGGTTCAGGAAGTAGACGCCCACGGTCTCTCCGTATCGGCAGAGCAGGCTGATGCCGCCTTCCATGTACCACGGTGCGAACGTGGGCTCGCGGATGTTGACGACGTACACCATAGCCATGGGGTGCGCGGGGTCGACGAGATCGAACTGCGGCGGCAGTACGCGTCGCGCTGCGCCGGGGTCGGTCTCCCAGGCAATGTAGAGGCCCTCTTCGTTGTTCATCGCGCCGGGGTTCATGAACGAGTAAATCTGTTCACGCGGGATAAAATAGCTGCCGTTTTTCATGAATCAATACCTCCTTGTTGTAGTGAAACCCTTATCAGAAAATACCCTCGCCACGTCGCCGCTTCCTGGCCACGTCCAGGAGGTACTCATCGAAGTTTTTAGCAAGGTCGGTATTGAAACAATACCTGCCCGAGTAAACGTCCGTCTCGTCCCCAAAAACAAGTCGCTCGTTTTTCGCCACTCCTCTCAGGACCGTCCGAGCGGACTGCTCCGGCGACTGGGAGCCCGGAGGGGCTTCCATGTCTCCCCAGATCGGGGTGGCTGTGGTGCCGGGCGTGGCCGATGTCAGGCGTATGTTCTCGTCCCAGAGCTCGTAGCGGAGAGCGATGGTCAACCCGTTCAGGGCGGCTTTCGTAGCGGAATACATCGTTTGCTGGGGCATCGGCACTAATGCGATGCCGGAAATTATGCTAACAATGTGCCCATCTCCCTGGGCCCGCATGACCGGCAAGACGGCACGGATACAGTAGACTGCCGCGTAGAAATTCAGGGCAAACGCTTTCTCCCAGTCCCCATTGGTCTGCTCCTCAAAATGTCCCCAGAAACCGGCGCCTGCATTATTAAAAAGGAGGTCTATGCGTCTTTCGCCAAATTCAGACGCTTGTTGGATCATGCGTTCGACCTCTTCCTCATTCGTGACGTCGCACCGGACTCCGAGGGCCTGGCCGGGGTGGGCCGCGTTTAGCCGTGCGGTCTCCCGGACCAGGTTCGCCTCGTTAATATCAGCGAGGACGACCCGCTTCGCTCCATAGGAAAGCATGGTTTCCGCCAGCGCCAGTCCGATGCCCGAGGCCCCGCCCGTTACGACGGCAACCTTATCCCGGTAGTACTCTTTCGTTTCGCTCATGTTCGTTCCTCTTCCGCAACATTCGAGTCCTCAAGTTGGAGCTGCGCCGACTTCCGACCTGTGCACAAGGCGAAGATGCCGGCGTCCATTCAACGACTGTTTCGATTATGTCCTACGGCTCGAACACGAACGCTTGGCCGTAGGCGTCCTGGGTCGCATCCACTATCCGCCCGCGGCGCACCGCGTCGCCCATGACCCGCGCGTCGGGGAAGGCCGCTTTAAAGCGGTCGACGACCTCCTTGTGCGGCCGGACGCCCAGCGCCAGGATCACGGTGTCAGCCGCGACGAACACGGAGGCGCCGCTTTCCACACATTCGAGCTCTGCTCCCTCCGCGGTGATCTTCAGCAGCCGGTGCCCCGGCAAATTGACCGGATCGTAGCACGCCATGCGCTCCTTGACGTCCATGATCACGATAATGTTCGCGCCAGCGCCGATCTGCGGCAGCATGTCCACGAGGGTCGTCTTGTGCCCGGCCCGCATCACCACCTCCGCGGTCTCGAGGCCCGTCATACCCGTACCGACGATCACGCAGTCGCCTTTGACCTCCGCCCGCCCCACAAGCACGTCTTCCGCGATGACGACGTTTTTCCCGTCGATCCCTGGGACCGGCGGTACGATCGGCCGCGAGCCGCACGCGATGAAGACACCGCAGGGGGAGAGGGCCCCAACTTTCTCCACTGTCGCCTCTTCCCCGAGGCGCAGCTCCACACCGCTTTCCTCCACCTGTGCGATCAGGGAATCGACGTACCGAGTGATTTTCTCTCTGTCGAAGCCCTTGTCGGCCACATTCAGCGTGCCGCCGAGCCTCGGGGACGGGTCGAACAGCACGACGCGAAAGCCGCGTTCCCGAAGGACCATGGCGGCCGTGACCCCCGCGGGGCCGCCGCCCACCACCGCCACCGTTCGCCCCGCGCCATCGCGGGCCGGGTTGGCGAACTCGCGTTCGCGGCAGGTGGTCGGGTTCACCGAGCACTTGGCGTGTCGCTCGTGTACGATCTCGTCGAAGCACACGAGGCAGCCGATGCACTTGCGTATGGTCTCCGTCTTGCCGGCCTTCGCCTTTTTGCACCACTCCGGGTCCGCGAGATGCCCGCGCGCGACGCCCACCAGGTCGCAGCAGCCCTCTGCCAGGATCGCCTCCGCGACCGCCGGCTCCTTAATGTTCGCTACAGCGATGATCGGTATCTTCACGTGTTTCTTAATCTCAGCCGCCATGTATTTCTTCCATCCCTGCTCGATCGTGCCCGGTTCGATGCAGGCGGTGAACTTGGGGCTGTCCGGGATGGTCTGGCTGATGTCGAGGAAGTCGGCGCCGGCCTTCTCCAGTTCGGCTGCGATCCTGCAGCTTGCGGCCAGGTCGTTCCCCTGGTCTCCCAGGAATTCCTCGGCCGAGATCCGGACGCCGAGTGGGAAGCGGTTGCCGCATGCCGCGCGGATACCCGAGAGGATCTCCATCACGAACCGCAGGCGGTTCTCGAAGGCGCCGCCATAATCGTCGTCACGCCGGTTGAGATACGGGGATAGGAAGCTGTTGATCAAGTAGCCATGCGCTCCGTGCAGCTCGACGCCGTCCGCTCCCGCCATCTGCGCCAGGAATGCCCCTTTCACGAACGCCTCCCGGATTTGCCCGATCTCAGCTACCGTGAGCGCGCGGGGCGCCTCTCCCGTAGTGGGGTTTAGCACCGCCGAAGCGGAGACTGGCTGCTCGCCTCCGACCGTGACGCTGGCCTGGCGGCCGGGGTGCTGCAACTGGATGAACATCCTCGCGCCGTATTTGTGCACCGTGTCCATGAGCCGCGCGAGCCCCTGCACATCCGCACCGTTTCTAGAGGCGAGCTGGCATGGTTCAGATGCGCCCACGCCGTCCATGACTCGGCATAGTCCACTGATGATGAGGCCTACTCCGCCCCGTGCCCGTGCCTCGTAGAAAGCGATGATGTCGTCGTTGACGCCGCCCCCCGCCGCGGCGAGGTTCACTCCCATGGCCGTCATCGCCACGCGGTTCTTGATCTCCGACCCACCGATCCGTACC
>VGSG01000045.1 GCA_016875095.1 Deltaproteobacteria bacterium | reverse complement strand
CGGCTTTCCTGTAAGCTCCAAGCGGGAAAGCTGTGTCAAAACGCGGAATTGGTTGCGCATCATGCGATGAGGAGATCTTCTGAAGCGCATCTGAAGGTTGCCCTTCGACCGCCGATCAAGTGTCTCGGGGTTGGGGGTGATTCTCAGAGCCCCTGAAGGAAAGATTAACCCGGTGCCGCGGCAACCCAATATCCCTGGGGGCCAGTTACCTGTTTCATTTCGGTGACTTACCGATCAGTATCGGGATCAACTATCAATGAACAGTAAAACATCCTGCCGATTATCCGCATCAGGAGTCAATTGTCAGACTTACGTTTACCCCGGTCATTCCGTCGCCTTTTGCCAAGAAGGAATGAGAGGGCCGGAGCAGGCCAAGGGATTAGAAACCGAGGCTGGGGCCGGGCATTTTGTAACATTCGTGGGGTCTGTGTTTTTTCACGGCGCGCTCATCGCACCGTTCGGACTGCGGCTATTGCGCCCTATGGGTTAGGGTCACGTATTGATGATGGGGAACAACGTGTCTGAAACACATGAAAGCAATTTTCCGGAGGAGCCGATGATGATGAATTGTCAGAGAGTAGCGTGCGCCCTTATCGCAATGGCAGCCATCCTGGGAGCATGGACGGCTGACGCTTCCGCCTGCACCAGCGTCCGCTTGAAGGCCGATGATGGCGCGGTGGTCTACGTCCGGTCAGTGGAGTTCGGTTCGGACTGCTTGACCGATGCCGCCCTTCTCATCGTGCCCCGCGGGTACGAGATCACCGGGACCGCGCCCGGCGGTAAGCCGGGGCTGAAATGGAAGGCGAAGCACGCGATGGTCGGAGGCGCTCTCGCAAACCAACTCGCGCTCATCGACGGTATGAACGAGAAGGGATTGGCGGTCGGAGGACTCTATCTACCGGGTTTCGCAGAGTATCCAAAGGTCGGACCCGATGAGTTCGCAAAAGCTTTAGCCCCTCACGAATATGCGCTTTGGCTGTTGACAAACTTTGCGACCGTCGAGGAAGTGCGTAAGGCGCTCTCACAAGCAATTGTGGCTGACGTGGTTCTTACGTATTGGGGGTTTGCCCCGCCCTGTCATTGGGTCGTCCATGACGCGGACGGCAAATGCATTGTGATCGAGTTCGTCAAAGGGAAGATGAACGTGCACGACAATCCTTTGGGTGTCCTAACGAACTCGCCCACGTTCGATTGGCATATGACCAACCTGCGGAATTACATAAACTTGACCGCAACGGCTGTTCCTCCCCTTGAAATCGACGGTATGGAGTTTGCCCAGTTTGGGAGCGGGTCGGGTATGCGAGGCATACCGGGCGATTACACTCCGCCATCCAGGTTTGTGCGCGCCGTCGCCCTTAGCCGGACCGCGGTGCCGGGCAAGACGGCGGAAGAGGCGGTCCAACAGGGATTTCATGTTCTCAGCGCCTTTGACATTCCCGCGGGCTCGGTTCGGGACAGGCACGGCAAGACCATCCTGATGGATAGAACCTGGTACACGGTGGCTGCGGACACAAAGAACAAACGGTATTACTTCCACACCAACGACAATCGCCGGGTCCGCGTCATCGACCTGACCAAGGTGAACTTGGATGCGAAAGATACGGTTTTCATCCCTATGAAAGGCAAGGAAGACGTTCAAGACCTGACCCCGAAAAAGAAGTGACATCGAGAACGACCCGGCGCTCGGTTTGTGAGACGTGCGAGACGGACCGCCTAGCGGGCGTCGGACTGAGAATCGAAGGATGAGGGCTGCTCAAGGAGGCGCATCGATATGAAAAGACAACTGACCGGGATATTACTCGTAGTGTGCGCAACGCTCATTCTTAGCGCTGAAAGCGCATATTCCTGCATGTCATTCCGGGTTATCGCAAAGGATGGAACCATAATGATTGGGCGGACCATGGAGTTCGGCGTTGACAGCCAATGGAAGATCGCCGTGGTTCCTCGGAACATGCAGTTCACCAGTCCGGCGCCGGGAGGCAAGACCGGTCTCACATGGAAAAACAAATACGGATACGTTGCCGTGGTGGGATGGGGCATTGACACCATGGTGTCGGACGGGTTGAACGAGGCGGGTCTCTCATTCGGCGGCCTGTGGTACGAACCTGATGTCAAATATCAAGACGTGGCGCCGGGCGAGGAATCCCGAGCCCTTGCTCAAACAATGTCCGGGGCGTGGATACTGGGCAACTTCTCCTCGGTGGATGAATTGAAGCAGGCAGTCTCGGCAATCAAGTTCTTTGGTTATGTGGTCCCTCAGTTGCACATGGCGCCGCCTGGCCACAGCATCATTTACGATGCGACCGGTAAATGCATCGTTATGGAATTCGGAGACGGGAAGCTGGAAATCTATGACAATCCGCTGGGAATACTGACCAATGCTCCTAACTTTCCGTGGCACGTCAACTACTTGCGCCAGTTCATCGGGATGAGTGACGAGAACCCCAAGCCCAGGGATATGGCGGGCATGAAGTTCATCCCCACCGGTCACGGAGCAGGTTTGATCGGATTGCCGGGCGATCTCACGCCCCCCAGTCGATTTATCCGTCTGGGAGTGACAACGCATTACGCGGATCAGCCCGAAAACGTGGCCAAAGCCCTTAACGTCTGTCAACACATTGTGAACGCATTCAACATCGTGAGCGGCATGGTCGTGGAGAGATCACCGCAAGGGAAGGTTGTGGCGAAAGAGACGACACAGTGGGCTTCATTCAGGGATCTGAAGAACAAGCTCTTCTACTTTCAAACGTATGAGAATCCGGATCTCCGCAAGGTAGATCTAGGCAAATTGGATTTCACCGCCGACAAGGTGAAATTTATCCCGATGGACGGTGACGCTCAATCGGTCAAGGATGTCACCGCCACGGCCAAGTAGCGGAACATGCGGGCATGATCTGAGCAGTAGTCGCCTTTTCAGTGATATGTTATAAGGGTGAGGAACCCCTGGTCGCAATTTCATACGGATCAACCTAATGAACGTGGGGCGGCGCCCCTAGGAGGATGAAGCTTGGTCTTGCCGCGCGGTGGGGACCGCTAAAGACTGCGATCTTTTTCGGATTCTATATTGCTGCGCATTAACTTTGAGCTTTTTGGGCCTTCCCTACGCCCCCTCCCCTAACCCCTCCCGCCAGGGGAGGGGGAAAGCGGGTCGGTTTCAATGCCTGGCTGTATAAAATACGTGGGAAGGGAGTGAATGAGGAAGGTGAAAGCATCAACTTACTTCAAATTCCTGCGCCTGCTGGCAACCGCTGCGCTCTTCATGGTCGCTTTTTCGAGTGATGCGGCGTTGGCCGATGAGAAGGCGGCTCCACGGCCGCCCGAGGGAAAGACCGTGTATGATGCGCCTGATCCACTGCCGCCCGGCAAGCGCGGCGATCTGATCTGGGCGACGGAAATCAAGACCGACGTTCCCGGGGCTCGGGCTTGGAAGGTCCTCTATCGTTCAACGGATATCCACGATGTGGCGGTTCCGGTCACCGGCATGGTGATTGCTCCGATAGGCAAAGCGCCGGCCAACGGTCGCCCCGTCGTAAGCTACGCGCACGGCACCACGGGGATCGCCCGCAACTGTGCGCCCTCAATGGTCGATAATCCCGCTAAGGACGCGACGTTCTATTTCTTCCCCGATAGCCCTGATCAGATGGATTCGGGCGTTCCGGGCCTGACGCAGATGATTGCAGCCGGTTATGTCGTGGCGGCCACCGACTATAGCGGCCTAGGCGCACCCGGCTTTCACCAGTACTTGGTTGGTCCCACTGCGGCGCGCAACACGTTGGACATTATTGTGGCGGCTCAACAGATCCCACAAGCCGGGGCAGGGAAGCAGGCGGTGGTGTTTGGCTGGTCGGAAGGCGGTCAGGCAGCCGTCTGGGCGGGCCAGATTGCCGACTATGTGGCCGGTTCTGTGCAGATTCTGGGTGTTGCGGCATTGGCCCCCGTGAACGCGCTGGAGCAGAGCAAGATTCAGAATCAGATGATAGCACAGGGCAAGAAGCTCCCACTGCAGACGACCGTCGAGACAATCATGGCCCAATATGCTGCGATTGTTGCTTTCCCGGAGCTCAAGCTTTCCGATGTGTTGACACCCTTAGGCATCGGCTTCGTGAAAGAATCGGCCAAGTGTCAATGCAGCCACCAGATGGGTCAATCACTCGCATACATGCAAGCCTGGAAAGGGACTGCAACGCGACCGGACCCGCAGAATCAGGAGGCCTGGCTTAAGCGAATCGAACAGATGGCCCTGGGGAACGTGCCTGCGCAGGTCCCGATAGCGGTATATCAGGGCGATGACGATCCGACAATTTTTCCGGCGGCGACGGAAGCCTATGTCAAGAAGGCGTGCGCTTCCGGAGCGACGATTTCGTACAGCCATTACGCGGACACGGACCACATCAGGGTTCCTGCCAGAGCCCGGGCAGACTTTCTCAATTGGTTCGCTGATCGGTTTGCCGGCAAACCTGCGCCATCGAGCTGCAAATAGATTGCCAATGAATCATGCCGTATCCCCGTCATGAAATCTACGGCTTGAGCAGCCATTCTCTCTCACCGACGAATGCGAGAAAGGAAAAGGAAATATGAGCGGCGGAGACAAAAAGATAAGTCGGCGCGGCTTCCTGAAGGCTTCTTCTACCATGGCCGCGGGCGGCCTTTTGCTGGGATCGGGCGCGTTCGCGTCCGCTTTGAAGGACGATGCTCTTCCGGACGTGGTTTTCTTTAACGGAAAGATTGTCACGCTCGACTCCCCGGAATCTACGGTTGGCGGCGCTGCCGTCAAGGACGGAAAGATCCTGAAGGTTGGCGGCTCGGATGAGATGAAAAAGCTTGCCGGAGGATCGACGCGTCTGGTCGATCTCGGAGGCAAGACGGCTGTGCCCGGATTGATCGATGGCCACTGCCATCCCATGGAAACGATCTACTTGAAGGATGCCTGGGTGGATTGCCGCTATCCCCAGACGAAATCAGTCAAAGAGGCGCTGGCGCGCATAGCTGAGTGGGCAAAGAAGACCCCGAAGGGGGAGTGGATATACGTAGCCTGCGTTTCGGCGAGTGAGAACAAGTTTGTTGAGAAGCGCCTTCCCACGAAAGCGGAGCTGGATGCTGCGGCGCCGGATAATCCGGTTTTGCTGGCAAATGGGGCTCACCAGTGCGTCGTAAACTCTTTGGCTCTCAAACGGGTGGGGATCAAGAAAGGCATGAAGAGGCTCCCGCGTGGCGCCACAGTAGTGCTTGACAAGAAGGGCGAACCCACCGGCGTGTTGTTAGACGCCATGGCCGACATCCCCACCGTCCCGACTCTTGCCGAACTGGAACGTTGCTATACATCAGGCATTCAAGAGTTCTGGAATCGGAACGGCTTCACGTCGCTGCTGGCCATAACGCCCGCTGCCGCACTACCGGTGCTGCAGAAGGTCGCAGCCTCAAAGATGACGCCGACCATCCGCTATACCACCTCAATATGGACGGCCGCCAATGGGAAGGGCATGCCCGAAAACCTGTCCAAGTTCCACATGCCGAAAGGCGTGGACCCGGCCTGGTATCGATTTGGCGGAATCAAGGTTTGGATTGACGGGGAGAATGACGCCCGCACAGGATACATGTGTGAGCCGTATATCGGGCATTTCGATACCGATCCCCCTGGCGGCCACGGAACCCTCGTTACTCCTCAGCCGCAAGCCAACCGTTTGGCCGCGCTAGCGAACAAGGCCAGCGCACTATGTATGCTCCATTGTTCGGGTGACAAAGCCGCTACCATCGGCCTGAACGCGTACGAACAGGTGGTCAAGTCCGGACGGCCGAAGACGAACATGCGTATCGAACACTTCGGGATGTTTCAACTGACCGACGCGCAGCTAAAACGCGCGAAGGAGTTGAAAAATAAGGGCCTTCACGTGTCAGTCCAGCCGATCTGGCTGTTGGAGCTTGTCAAAGCGGACTATGAAAATATGGGCGCCATGCGGGCAAGCACCGGTTTCCAGTTTCGCTCGATGATCGACGCTGGGTTAGAGCCTACCGCAAGCACTGATATGACAGGCATTTACCTTGGCAATATCAACCCGTTTGAGGCAATGTACGCCATGATTACGCGTGAATCGGACAGAGGATTGTTCCTGCCCGGACAAGCAATATCGGTCACCGAGGCCCTCAAAATGTGGACGGTGTGGGCCGCCAAATCCATGGGCGAAGCCGATGTGAAGGGCTCAATCGAGCCGGGGAAGTATGCGGACATGACCGTGCTCTCAGACGATATCTTCACGATACCGAAAGAGAAGATCAAGGACGTCAAGGCTGTCAAGACCATTGTGGGCGGCAAAGTCGTGTACGAGGCCAAGTAGCGCAAAGATATAAGAGCCGTTAAAGGCGACGTAGCGGGTGAAGCCCGCCGGTGGCGGCCGGCAATGGGTCGCGGGTTCGTCAGATCAGAGACGCAAAAGGAGAGACAGGTGGCCTTCAGCGTCTTACCGCCTGATGATGAACGCGAAGAACTTTGCTTTCAGGAGATGAGGAACCGCGAGCCTTTCTCCTATTTCATGCGAGCGTGCGCACGCTTATTGGGAGGGACCATGCGAATTCTTCTTTATGCAATTGCGGTTTTGAGCTTTTGCTTTCAGGTTCATCTGTATGCGGAGGACGGCGGTCTGCCCTCGCCGATCGGGCCATTGCCGAATGTGGGGCCTATGTTAGGGAGCGAGACCGGAGGCGCGATCTTTTCCCCTCTTTCCGTGTTGCCCGGGATGAATCTTGGAAAAGTTATCCTGAACCCGTATGCTCAGGTCGGCTATCAAAAAATTGGTTCCAATCTTACCTTTCCCATCGACATCGAGCGAGTCCTGCCTCTGGATAACAGATTGCAGGTAGGAACGATGGAACTGACCCTCCAGGAAGCCACGTTCTGGACGGGAACCGTCGGCCTTAACGCGGTGCTGAGCCCGACCATAACCCTTTTCTCCTCGGCGGGAGGTTTTTCCCCGAAGGACGTGGTCGCGCCCTCTTATCTCCCCATAAGCCTAAACAATATTACAGGCCCCGCCCAAATGTACTTCACCGGCGTGAACGTGGAGTACTGGTTCATTCAGGTGGGCGCGTCATTTGGAATATGCGGCGGCTGGTCTCTGCTCGCAGGGTATTTTTGGGATCATTTCGCCATGGAGGCCGTGGACCCAAAGATCGGGTCGATCCCCTTTATCGACCAGACCCTCAAAGCCGATTTCTTGACCAAGACCTCGACCCCGTTCATCGGACTGCAGTTGAACCAGACGGATTATAGATACAGAGCGTCAATCATCTATAGCCCGGTCGCGCTGTGCCGCGTCCTCATGGCCACCAGAAGCACCCTAGTGGGCGAGACGGAACTCCTCTATTCGTTCGATAAGCCCGGACAGTTCGTCGCGGTGAACGCCGAGTATGACACTTATCTCTCTCAGATGCTCTTTCTCAGTCTCTGGGCGACGGGCTCTTGGATGAAAGTGACGGGCGACGGTGAGCTGGAGTACCGGAGCACCCGACCGGCCGCCTCCGCCACGAGGAACACGTCGGATGTTTCCGTGACAAAGTACTCGGTGGGCGGTGGCTTCGGCCTGGGGGTGCTCTTTTGAGAACGCAAGCCCGCTCCCTTCGGTAAATTGCAGGGTATTGCGCGCCCGTAACGGGATTTGTATCTGAACACGGGGAGGGGCGCGTGCGCAGCTTGCTTGCCGGTAGACCTTTGCACGCATTCAGTTTCAATTTTTCTACATTTCTTATGGAAGCGCTCGTGCTCTCGAAAAGCCTTGACAGTCCCCTGGCATAATGTTAGACCTGACTAACTATTGTCGCTAAGGCTAACCATCTGAGGCATTCGACGCCTCGCGTCCCTGCGCGACGCAAGGCAATAATTCTCGGAACCAGAGCGGAGCCTCCCTCTCAGTGTTTGCCGAGTGTTTCAAGGGTCGATTCTTACTGGAGGGTTGTCTGAATAGACTGCCCCAGGGCCCCGTGTCAAAAATGCGGTTTTGTCTTGCCACATTTTCGGAAAACGTGCTATGGTCCGCGTCACAGCACTGGTTCGGCTCTTACGCGGAGGGAAAAATAAAATGCGAAGTCCTCAATTTCACGCGCTTCTGGCGGTCTGCTTGTGCCTGTCCTCGAGCGGGGGGACGGCCGGGGCGTGGGAATTCGATCTCGCGGGATCGATGGAGTGGAAGTACGAATGGTACTCTCAAACCGGGAGAGAAGGATTCTTCGGTCGGTACGACGTGGATAACGGGACCACCACGATTAGTAATCTGAACTTCTGGAATGGAGGACAATTTGACACAAACATCGTCACGGGAACGAGCGCGGGCTGGTCCTATTTCAACGTAAAGCTGGAACCACAGATCAAGGTCAGCGAGGCCATTAGGCTCAGGGCGAAACTCCGGCTGGGCACATATGACAATCCGTTTTTTCAGGATTATCATACCCAGGACGCGCCCGGCACAGAGCTGGCCTTCAGCGAAGGCCAGTGGACCATGTTCTGGTTTACCGCGAACACGCCTTGGGGGACCTTTGGCGTCGGCAAGAGACCTTGGCTCTTCGGAAACGCGCTGCAGTACGACGGCTCTGATTCGACCAGCACGGAATCTGTCGTGCTTGCTGTCCCATATGGTCCCCTTGACATAGGAATCGGCTTCTATCCGTACAGGTTCGCTGGCGCTTCGAACATCGCCATATATTCTGTCAGCGACCCATACGATCTGCCCCAGTACTCCACGGTGGGCGGGACCAGTGTGCGGGGCCAGTACTTCAGCCACGCGGATAAGAGTGGCGGATTCTCAAAGGATTTTCTTGCCTTTGTCACTTATTGGAGTGGGGCGTTTCATGTGGGCGCGCTGGGTGTTTACGGCAAATACCACATTGGGCCCGAGGCCCTTCTCGTCGATTCCGCAGACCCCCTGACGAGTCGTCTGGTTCCCCAGGATTCCGAGTTGTTTCACGGCTCGGCCTTTGTGAAATACTTTAACGGCCGGTTCTTCTTCAACACAGAGGCCGCGTGGCTGTACTGGACCGACCGGTGGGATTCCGCGGCCAGCCCTATCGGCCTTCCAACCCGCCGGTATATCGAGCAGTGGCGTTACATGGTGGAACTGGGCGCGATGGCAGGGCCCCTCAAGGTCACCTTGTTCCATGCGTGGACCCCCGGTCCTGACCGGCGGAACGGAGTCTTCATCGACCGGCAGCCCGCGGCATTCGTGAGGCATCCCACTTATGACACTCATCTCGGAAACCACACCCTTTTCAGACCTTACAGCTATCTGTTTGCCTATGACTATGGTTCAGGGCTGGAGGCCTACAATCTCACGGGGAACGGGTATGTCAGAGACGCTTCCGTGCTCGCGGTCAGATTGGACTACGCTATTGCGGCCAATATGAACGTTCACGGGGGATTTTTCTGGGCTCAGAGGACATCCCACGGTTACAGTTGGGCGTGCATAGGACCCAATGAGACAGCCTTCAACGGAATCGCCGCGGATGGAAACGTTGATTTTAACCTGAACCGGTACCCGGCCTCGCCTAATATCCCGGATACGGACCTGGGATACGAGATCCTCCTGGGCTTGCATTGGAAGCTCCTTGAAGGGTTGGTCGCTCATGTGGAATTCGGGATGTGGCAACCGGGCATGTGGTTCAGCTACGCGTGCATAGACAGGTCTGTGGCGGGCTGGAACAACGGCTCTGCGGCGAATCTCTTCGGCACGCGTCCGGACAGAAAAATCGATGCGATAATCGGCGGGGAGTTCGCCTTGACGGTTCAGTTCTGATGTGACTGCCAGAGCTGCTGAACCGCATGGATAGAGGTTTCAAAATGCGCATCCAATCCAGAGTCAGAGTTTTTCTCGTTGTGGCGGG
This sequence comes from Deltaproteobacteria bacterium, assembly GCA_016875095.1. GTDB lineage: Bacteria > Desulfobacterota > Desulfomonilia > Desulfomonilales > Desulfomonilaceae > VGSG01. The sequence goes on along the minus strand of VGSG01000045.1, from coordinate 23,800 downwards.
CGCGTTGCTCACCGGTTGCTTGACGGTTTCAGATTGCGCTCAAGCCCAACACAATAGCGCAGCAGCCGAGACGTTCGATGCGGAAGGCTCTATCTCCGGTTCGCGATCAGTGGAGGCTCTCGCGGCGACTGGAGTAGGGACTGTCCAGAGGCGGCCGGTTTCATGCAGTGATGGTTATCTTCCCTTCGAAGTCGGCGGAAATGGTGGCGTGAACGGAAATGCTAGAATCCAGTCCAACGTGAATGGCGATGACGATGACAATGGTGACGAAGGAGACGGCAAGGACGGAGACAATGAAGGGGGCTTTGATCGGGTTTGGGATAGAATCCTCTTGGGATGAAAAGCCATGCCCGCGGACGCTCGTATGTTCAGCGTGAGTTCTGCCGGAAGGAACCGTTCTACCATGTCGGCGCGGCGGAACAGCCTCTCATGAAACGCGCGCCGCTTTCAAGGGGCTAGAGTAAGTCGGTCCTTGCCGCCCTGCTTGCTTCGATACATTAATTCATCCGCCCGCGCTAAGATCGTCTCGATCGTGTCGTCGGCCCGGGCGCAGGTCCCGCCCATGGAGACGGTTACCTGCACGATCGAGGAGTCAAGCGTGACCGAGCAATGTCGAATGAGCGCGAGTAGCTTCTCGCCGCAGCGCTCGATGTGGCCGATATCGGCGTGGAGGATGAGTATAACGAATTCTTCCCCACCCCACCGACTTACGCAGTCTGAGGCTCTGACGTTGTGAATCAGCGTCTTGGCCACTGTTTTCAGGACCATATCCCCTACTTCGTGGCCGTAGGCGTCGTTGACTTTCTTGAAGTCATCTATGTCCGCAAATAAGAGCCCGAAGGGCCACCCGTACCGCGCGAGCCGATTCAAACTGCTCTGAAGGTAGACCTCTCCGTAACGCCGGTTCCCGATCTCAGTGAGCTGGTCCATAAGCGCCAGCCGCTCCAGATTCTCGACGCGCTGTTGCGCTTCATGAAGCTTTCGGTTGTCCGTGAAGACCTCCACCGCGCCGATTATCTCGCCTTTGGAGTCTCGAATAGGAGCCACACGGGTGAGCGCCGGCAACCGGTGACCGTCTTTGTGATGAAGGTACACTTCCACTTCGTGGGCTCTGCGGTCAGTCATTGCGGCGACGGCAGGGCAAGAAGCGGATCCACACAGCGCCCGACCGCTTTCATCGACGTGCATGAGCACGTTGTCGGAGCATCGTTTGCCCAGGACCTCATCGGCGAAATAGCCCGTTATGCGCTCCGCGCTTCGGTTCCAGTAGCGAATCACTCGGCTTCGATCCAGGAAATAGACCCCCTCGTAGAGCCCGTCCAACAATGTCTTGTAGAAGTCTCGGTCAATGTTCATACGGGAGAATCCTTGTAATCAGGGTCGCATTCAGCGGAGCCGCGCGTATAATAGCACGCCGGGCCGGATGAGAGATAGGCGCCAACGGCGTAAAACTCCTGTCCAATAACTTGTTGGCCAGGGTAGTTCACTGAATGGCCACGCTTGAGGATCTCATGGAACCAAACGAAGTGATGGAACAGTTAGGCCCCGGGGCCGAACACGAGAAATGGCTCAATTACCTTGCTCTGACCACCATAATCCTGGCGGTCTGCGCAACCCTGGCAAGCTTCAAAGAGGGGAACAACTCGGTGGACACGGTGCTCAATCAGACTCAGGCCGCGAACCAGTGGTCGTACTTCCAGTCGAAGAGTATCAAAGGATACCTCTACGAGATGCAACGGGACAAGCTCCAGGTGGAGCTGGACGCGGGAGAAGCCACACTGCCTCCCCGCCTGAGGGAGGCCTACGCCAAGAAGATCGACATGTACACCAGTGAGCTGGCCAGATATGCGGAGGAAAAAAAAGAGATCATGGCCGAAGCCAAGAAGTATGAAAAAGAGCGAGACATAACTTCGCGGCGACAAGAAGCCTTCGGTATAGCGGTGGTTTTTCTCCAAATGGGCATCTTGCTCTCTTCCGTGGGAGCCCTCATGAAGCGGAAATCTCTATGGATTGCGGGGTGCGCGGTGGGCGCGGTGGGGGTGATCTATTTTGTTGACGGATTTGTCCTTTTCGTTACCTGATGTGAACACGGGCTCAAACAAGCGGTTTGAACCCTGCCGGGCGCGGGATCTCGTTCATTCGCGATAGCATAAGGCCGTGGGACCATCGCTCACGAGGTTGCGAGCGGGCTGAACCGCGCGGTTCTCTGTGAAACAGCCATTGTGTGACGCGTTTGATCGGCCCCAGGTAGGAGGGGGCTCTTTCGGCCGACGAGGCGTGCAGGGGAGAGGGAGAGGTGAGCTTGACAGGATTGGTAATACCATGTATTAAGGTAACACTGGGTCTTACGAAACCGGCCGCCCCCCCCTTTGTCGAGAGGTAAGAACTATGCCGCCTGAGAAAGTGGAGATCATAACCTTCAAGGTTCCCGAATCACTCAAACAGGCAATGAAAGGTATACCGAATCGATCCGAATTCATTCGGACCGCGGTGCTGTCCGCGCTGGAGAGTATTTGCCCGCTCTGCATGGGAGCGGGCATACTTATGCCGAACCAAAGGCGGCACTGGGAGCAATTTGCCAAGGAACACGCGGTGGCCGAATGTCAAGAGTGCCACGCGTTTCATCTGGTCTGCGACTCGTCCCACAGGGAGTCAGTTCATGGCCGGGATCGTTCGTAAACCTGGCGACCAGGGCATTCCGCGCTGGGCGCGCCGGTCCGGGGCGCTGAAAGACGCCTCGAAACGCATTGGCCAGGCTGTTGGGATTGCCGTTGTCGCTATCCTGGTATTCGGCGCAAACGCACAAGCCTCGGAGAAGATCAAGGTTTTCGTAAGCATTCTTCCCCAGGCGTACTTCGTGGAACGCGTGGGTGGGCGACATGTGGACGTCCAGGTTCTGGCCGGCCCGGGCCAGTCTCACGAAAGCTATGAGCCGACCCCAAGACAAATGTCTTTGTTGGCCCAAGCGCAGGTGTTTTTTCGAATCGGCCTTCCCTTTGAAACCGGGCTCGTCCCGAAGATCTCTTCCGCGGCCAAGAGCTTGCTGGTGGTTGACACCACCAAGGGAATCGAACTCAGAGAGATGGTTGAGCCCCACGACCATGGGCACGGCAAGACAAGTGATCGACACGGCCGGCCCAAACCCCGCAAACCGGTGGATGGGAAGAAATCGTCTCACGATAAAGACGAGGAAGCCCACACGGAAGAACTTGATCCGCACACCTGGCTCGATCCGATTTTAGTGAAGCGGCAGGCCTGGACAATTGCGGAAACCCTGTGCACGATCGATGCTCGGCGCTGTGACGAGTACCGTTCAAATCTGGAAGCCCTTAGGCAGGATTTGGATGCGCTGCACGAAGAAATCGCTCGGGCACTGGTCGGGGTCAAGGGTCGGGAGATATTTGTTTTCCATCCTGCGTACGGGTACTTCGCAGACCGCTATGGATTGAAACAGGTGGCTGTGGAGACCGGGGGCAAGGAACCCAGCGCCAAGCAATTGGCCGGCCTGATCAACAAGGCGAAGAAGAAAGGGGTCAAAGTCATTTTTGTGCAGCCCCAGTTTGATACGAAGAACGCGCATACCATTGCCGCAGCGATCGAAGGCGCTGTGGTATCCATGGATCCCGTGGCGAGGGACTACATTCAGAACCTGAGGGAAATGGCGTCGAAAGTCGAGGGCGCGCTCAGCAAACAGAAATAGTAGCACGGGAGACGCCCAGTGGTGTCTCACCAACTGAGCTTTTCGATGAACCTCAGCGCGGCCCGGTCGAGGAGAATAAGGAAGCCCACATTGCCTGAAAGGCCCGTCATAGAATTCGAGGATGTGTCCTTCACGTTCAATCGCCACCCGGTCCTTGAGGCGGTAAACTTCTCCGTGAAGGAGCGCGAGTTCGTCTCGATCGTGGGGCCGAACGGGAGCGGGAAGACCACCCTGCTCAAGCTCATGCTGGGTCTGATCCATCCTCAGGCCGGCAGCGTTCGCGTCTTTGGGGACCGACCCGAGCACGCGCGTCGTCGAATCGGATATATGCCGCAGCACGCGCATCTGGATCCCCAGTTCCCCGTGGATGTGATGAGTGTGGTGCTCATGGGGCGCCTGGGGCATTCGAGATCTTTCGGGCCGTACACGCGAGTCGACAAGGAGATTGCTCGCAACGCGCTGAGACAGATGGACATGTGGGAGCGCCGCAAGAGCCATTTCTCGGCGTTGTCGGGCGGTCAACGGCAGCGGGTGCTCATCGCGCGGGCCCTGGCCACTCGACCGGAACTGCTACTCCTTGACGAGCCGACCGCCGGTCTGGATCTTGCCGTGGAGACCGAGCTATCCGAGCTTCTTCACTCGCTCGCCGAGCATTTGACCATAATCCTTGTCTCGCATGATTTCGCGTTTGTATCGCGCTATGTGAACAGGGTGTTGTGCGTGAAACGGACCGTAGTAGCGCACCCAACCAGCGAGGTCGTAGGGGAGACGATCACGAGGCTTTACGGGTCGTCCCTGAAGATGGTGAGGCATGATAAGACCAACTCGGGAGCTTCCGGCCCATGTGCGCATTCCTGATCGACCTTCAGCAGCACCTGTTCCTCCAGTACGCCCTGCTCACCGGCGCTTTGGCCAGTGTGGCATGCGGCGTTATCGGGGCATTTGTCTTGGTCAAGCGAATCACGTATATCGCGGGGGGAATTGCCCACTCGGTGCTCGGCGGCATGGGGCTCGCCCTGTTCCTGCAAAAGAACGGGCATTGGGAGGCGGTGACGCCTTTACACGGCGCTGTTGCGGCGGCGATCCTCTCCGCGTTGATCATAGGGGTGGTGAGCCTCCGGGCAAAACAGCGGGAAGACACGGTCATCGGCGCGCTTTGGGCCGTGGGAATGGCGGTCGGGGTCCTCTTCATCTCCCGGACCCCGGGCTACAATACCGATCTGATGAGCTATCTCTTCGGGAACATCCTCATGGTCTCCACCAGGGAACTCTGGTTTCTTGTAGGTTTGGATGTGGTGGTGGTGGCCGCGGGGTTGGCTTTCTATAACCAATTCGTCGCTGTCTGTTTTGACGGCGAATTCGCGGCGCTCCGTGGGCTTAAGGTCGATTTCTTCTATCTGCTGCTCTTGTGTCTCACCGCGCTCACCACGGTGGTGCTGGCCATGGTTGTCGGCCTCGTCATGGTGATAGCGCTCCTGACTCTACCTACCGCAATTGCGGAGTTCTTTTCCAAGACGCTGGCTCGCATGATGGTATTGAGTTGCGTGCTCTGTTTCGGCTTCACGAGCGCGGGACTGGCCGTCAGTTACGGGCCGGACCTTCCTGTGGGAGCGACCACGATCCTCATCGCGGGGGCCGCGTACCTGACCATGATCGTAGTCAAGCGCCTTGCCCTCCCTGGAAGCATTGGACCGTGAAGCGGCCTTCTGAAGACTCCTGGTCTTTCCCACACTTCTTCCCTGGCGCGTGACCTTGAGAGAGAGCTATAATGATTCCGGCTTCAGGTTTCCCTACCGAACGAATCCCCCAAGGAATAGTCCATGTCGATCACGGAAATCTGCTTACGTCCTTATCAGTGTTCGGCGTGCGGTTGGCAGGGGCTCGTTCGAGCGGTGGCGGTTTGCGATGAGGAGAGGATCATTTATGTTCAACCGGTCAATCCTCGAGAAGTTTGCCCTCGCTGCCGCGCACCGCTGTGCGACGATCGGGAGCAGTACTCCTGGAAATCGGAAGATGCCTTTACCTGGCCGCGATTAGCGTATTTCTCTATGGCCAGAGGGGGACCGGCTCACGACGAAGAGCTGTGGCGATGGATACTCGGAGGAGGGCTGGACGCGGACGCCCCGGCAGATTCTCAGATCATAAGAGAGCGTCTGCGCTTAGCAACTTCCGGGTATGATCTCTTTGCGCGGTCCCAAGACACCGGGTCCGTTGTCACGGTCGAGGCGTGGGAACCACCCAACCGGCTGAAAAACAAGTTCGTAGTCCTGCTTTATCGCCGCGACTCAGGCGCCATAGTCCAACCCGAAGATCTGCCGCGGGAAGAAGAAAACCAAATGGCCGTCCTTGCGTACGCTCGACGTTTTGAAGGACTCTGAACACCCGATCCGAAGCTGGGACGCAGGGAACCCCTCGATCATGAACAGGCAAACTCCATGAGAGGCGCCCTATGGACAGAGAGGCCCTTTTGAGGCGTCACGAGGAGCTGCTGGCCCAAGGTTGGGTCCGACGGTTTACCGCGGAAGAACCTCGTGTGTCGGAAATGAAGGAAGCCTACGAATCTATGGGGTTGGAAGTGCGGATAGAAACCGGCGGAGTGGTCGAGCCAGGCCAAGACTGTTCCTCTTGCCTCGATCTCCCCGGTTTTTCGGGTCTTTACAAGACCATCTATACCAGAGGGGAACCAAAAGCGGCCCGCCGGGATGACGAACTCTACGAATAAGCGCGAGGCGGGCCGTCCTAGAAGCCTCCCGTCGTGACCGCCTAACCCTGACAAAGCCGATTCATACCATCTCTTGAATTTCAGCTTCATCCTTTATGTCAATGAAACCCATAACGCTCTGGGGCGCGGGACATTTTGCGAGATACGATGAGAGCGCTTCCCCCGCGTCCGCAACCTTCCCGGCCCGCGCCCTTGTGAGATGAATGCTTCTGAGCTATACCAGGGGCGACCGCAACCGGTTTGATTGCGAATTCGCGCGGCGCTGAACGAAATACTGAAGAATTAATGAGAGCATATCACGTAACGAAATCCAAGAAGCCGCCAAGAAAGAAAGATCGATTTCCTCGGAACAAAAGGAAGCAAGTGGCGCCTGTCGCGAGACCGACCCGCATTCATCCCGCGGCGCGGGAAATGTTGGCGAATATAGGCAAACCCGAGCCGTCTCCGTTTAGGCCCGACCCATTCCAACAAGAAGCGAGTAAGGCCATCCTTACGACGGACGTGCTCGTAAGCGCACCCACGGGGTCGGGCAAGACTTGGATCGCTCTTCAAGCCGCAAGGGAATACCTCAAGCACGGAGCGAGAGTGTGGTACGCAACGCCGCTCAAGGCGCTTTCCAATGCGAAACATCAGGAATTCGGCGTGGAGTTCGGCGCCGAGAACGTGGGAATTCTCACGGGTGATCGCAAGGAAAACCCCGACGCCCCCGTTATCGTGGGAACAACCGAAATCCTCCGCAACCAGCTTTATGACGCGATGCATTCCGGCGAGCGTCTGCCTGTGGACCTGGTAATCCTGGACGAGGCCCACTATCTCGGAGACCCTGATCGAGGAGTGGTCTGGGAAGAAGTGCTCATCTATCTCCCTGACCGGGTGAGGATTTTGCTGCTGTCAGCGACCATCTCCAATGCGGAGCAGGTCGCTGCCTGGCTGAGCCATATCCGCAGAGCGGCATGTCGCGTGGTTCTGGACGAAGTTCGGCCCGTCCCTCTGTATGTGCTCTTCCGCTCTACGACGGGAGAACTCACTCCCTTCTTCAAAGGCGATCGGCTCTTCCACACGGTGGCGGGCTATGCGCGGGCTGAGAAACAGAGCCGCAAGTTCGGCGAGAGGGTCGCGCCGGACGTGAACGGCATCGTCTCTACTCTCAGGGAGTTCCAACTACTGCCTGCCATTGTTTTTCTTAAGTCCCGCGCCGACTGCGATAAGGCGCTCCGGGAGCTTCAACTTTCGCCGCTCGCGGCGGACGATGGGGCGTTCCAGGACGCGATTGAAGCAGAGACTCAGAACTATCCGGAGTTGCTGACGCAACGGCAGCTCGGGCGTCTCATCCAGTGTCGGGCAGGATCTCATCACGCAGGCCAATTGCCCGCTTGGCGCCTGTTTGTCGAACGAATGATGGCTCTTGGGCATCTGGAGGTCATTTTCTCCACTTCGACCGTGGCCGCGGGGGTGAATTTCCCAGCTCGGACCGTGGTCATCGTACAAAGCGACCGATTCGACGGGGCTACGTTCGTTGACATGACCGCCACCGACCTCCACCAGATGACCGGCCGAGCAGGTCGGCGAGGCATGGATAAAGCAGGTTTCACGCTCATCGTTCCCGGAAAGTTTATGAACTTGGAGCTGGTGGCCGAACTGTTACGCTCACCTCCGGAACCATTGGAATCGAGAATCATGGTCAATTTTTCTATGGCGCTGAATCTGCTCCTTTCGCATGATCCCGCAGGAATTAAAGAGCTGATGGGGCTCTCATTCGCCGCGTTTCATGAGAATCCTCGCGAGGCCCGCAAAGTCCACCAGCGGCTTCAGAAGGAGTTCCAGAGGCATCTAGCTGTGTTGCAAGAGCTGGATTATGTTGATGAAAAGGGAACTCCCGCGGATGACGGACGCTGGGCTGCTCAACTGAGGCTTGACCACCCGCTGCTCATTGCGGAGCTGATCAGGCGCGGGACATTCGTGGACCTCGAACCCCAAGAGCTGGCCGGCCTCATGGCGCCATTTGTCCTCGACAAGGAGAGAGAAGTTCTCATGAGCAAAGCGCTTTGGGACGAGACAAGGCCGCTCTGGAAGAAGTGGCGCCGAATGCTGCGCGAGCTGAAGCCGAGGGCTCAGTACCTGTACTCTAAGGGCTTTAGCGTGCCCTCCGTTATGTTCTGGCCCGCCGCGGCCGCGTACCTCTGGGGCCAAGGTGTGGAATGGACGGAACTCACCCGACACGTGAGAGCGGACGAGGGGGACTTAGCCATGCTCCTTCTTCGAACTGCCGATCACGTGCGGCAACTCCTCTCCCTGGAACGCGAAAAGCCCCTCCTCGCACAAACAGCCAGGGCAACCTTACCCCTCCTGCTGAGACTCCCACTTGTCTAGAACAACCGAAGGTCTCAAGGCTCTTGTCTTACTGAGAGCGCTTCTTCTCCGCGCACAAGAGTCACCCGGGGACCGAGAACGAGCCAGGGGCCGAGATGAGGTTCCTTCCGCAGGAGCTCGAAATATACGTCCCCCAGGAAATCCACGGCGATGGTCTTCATCGTCGGGTCGTACGACGTATCGATCCACTGCCCTTGCTCGGATCGAAATACTTTTCCGCCAATAACCCGATAAGAGCCGGAATAGATATCAGCGGGAACCAGTGAAGTCTTGAGAGTCCACAAGAGGCTACCGCTCTTCAAATATGGCGGTCCGGGCCTATCCGCGCCGGCGCTGGTGGGAAGCAGGGGGTTCCTGAGACCGAACTGCTTTGCCAGCAACCCGATCTCATCCGCGACCGGCGCCTCGCTCCCTGTGAGATGATACTGTTCAAGGAGTTCTGCAAGTTTGCGCATGCCCCAGAGGCTCGCAATGTAAGGCCGTGCCTGAGCGGCGAGAGGAAAAGTTGCAGGCCGGCCTACCGTAACAACGGCGCCGCCGGCGGTCTTTGCCGTAAGACGAACCTGGGACTGCGTCTCCTTGCTCGTCGAATATCGGCCGAACACAAAGACCGTCTCTTCCCGAAACGGATCAGGAATCCGAACGGGAATGACTTGCTCGGTTTTCACTTCCTGAAACTGCATCGAAATGGCCGAAATAGGAGGTCTGGAAATCGCGGCGAAGAAATTTTGGAGTTGACTGTCGAAAGCTTCGCGCGCGCCCACGTGGAACAGCTTGCCTTTGGCTGCCACCGTGAGTTTGTCCAATAAGGCAATCTCGGCGTGGGTCCCAAAGGCAAGCGCGAAAATCCTCGCGTCTACTTTATTTTGGCGCTTCACATCGTCGAGGATACTGGCGGGGTCTGTGATACCCACTGTGGCCTTCCCGTCCCCCGTCAGCATGATGAAGCTGGGCCTCTTGCGACCCGTGAACTGATCCATAGCGCTCATCAAGCCGCCATAGAGGTCTGTTCCACCTCCGGAGGGCAGTGTATCCACAAATCGGACGGCATCGGAGATATTAGCCTCCGTGGCCGCCACAAGGCCCTTGGTCAGAGCCGACACCCGCGTTCCCGTCGTGATTACGTTGAACCTGTCCCGCGGGCGGAGCCGGTCTAGACAGTAGACCACGGCATCCTTGGCCATGCCGAACGCCTTGTCACCCAAGCTGCCCGAGGTGTCGAGAAGGAAGACCACATCTTTTTCCGGCTCGCTGGCCCTTTCCGGCATAGCGGGAGATTCGATGAGCGCCATAAAGAAACCTTCCCGATTCGGCTGCCGGTGGGTAAAAAGCCTTACGTTAAGCTGATCACCCGAAAAGGTTGCGAGCAGCCGAAAGTCGTCACGTACGGGCTGCTCACGGGCTTCCATCTGCACAAGGCATCTGTGAGTCGCCTCCCGATGAATCACTATATGGTGAGACGGAGATATCACCGTTCGCACAGGTCGCGACAGGGCGAAACGGACGCGGATATTCAGCAAGCCCACGGGCCCAAGGGAAAAACGCTCGCCGTCCAACGGCAGGGCGATTTCAAGCACATCGTCGGACGCAGAAATCTTTTTTGCGTATCGGATGCGGACGGTCCTCTGCTGCGAGATTCCTAGAGTGATCGGGTCCACCACCAACAGACGTTTCCCCGCGAGCCCCAATAGCGACGAGTCCTTCATCTCGCGCGAAAGCTCTTTGAGTCTCCCAAAGAAGGCATCAGGCCCAGTTATCCGGAAAGGCGACGTGACTCCGTCAACCTGAACTTCCGCGACCGCGGAAACCTCGTCTTCAACGGGCAGTAAATAAATGCCCTTCAGGGGAAACTGGTTGTCATTAAAGAAGGTCTGATCGATTCGATATTCGACGGAGGAGTCATGGACCGTGATCAGGGCTCGGGACGTGTGGACCGCCAGACGGGCGACAGGGAAGACATCCGTCCCAAGCTGGGGTGGAAAGACGTGCAGCACTCCGCCTGCAAACAGTCTCCCAGGAAAGAACAGGAACATCATCACGAGGATGCCCAGGATATGCGCCGTGCCCGCGTGGGGGGACTTACCGGAACGTATGCACATGCTCTCCAAGTGACCGGTTAAACGTGGCCGGGTGAGCCCTGCGTCAGTAATAAGTGGTCGGGCTGAAGTCGAGGACATCAAACGGATCTGTGTCCTTCTGAGGCTTATGGATCTTAGAGTAGTTTCGAGACCTAGGCGGGCCGGTCACCATGTCTGTCCAGTTCACGGTCCCAGTAGGCGTTGGCGATTTCCCTCAGTTCCTCTACGGCGCAAATGTCCGCGGCCGCGGCCTCGAAGACCCCGCGTGAGACTTTCCCTTTCCGAGCAAACTCTTCTCCCGCGGTCCTGACTGCGTCCATCACACCTTTGACTCGCTCGGGATATTTTTTCGTCAGGAGACAGGAGAAGACCGCCGGCCGGAGAAGCGCGCCTACAAATTCGGTGTGAAGGTTGATCGCGATTCTCTCCATATGCAACAGGATCGGGTCAAAGTTGCGAAGACCGGGGTAACCGCAGATCGACACAAGGAACAGCTTCTTGGGGAAACGCCACCTCAGCGGATGTCTCAGACCGCCGTCGCAGTCGACGAAGTGCGGATCCAGAAAGGTCACAAGCCGGTCAACAAACGCTTTCGCGAGATTAGTCATGCCGTCCAGGTAGAGGGGAGTGGCGAGGACCAACGCGTCCGAAGCGCGGATCCGCTCGTTCAGAGCAGACATATCATCTTGATGAATGCAGACGCCCGGTGTCTGGGCATAGCACGTGAAGCACCCGATGCAGGGCTTGATCTTCTTGCGTCCCAGCACCGCCAGATCCACCCGAGTTCCCTGATCTCGCATTCCCACCAAAAAGGGGGTCAGGATCATCTGAGTATTGCCGGTTTCCATCCTCGGCGCTGCATTGATGACGATTACTCTCATTCTTTTTGCCTCATCCAGGCGTCGCTGCGAGTCGTGGCAGGGCGCTCGGCAAATAAATGGGCCACCGGGCTATAATCGAAGACTAAGCTTGCCTGCTCCGACGAGCACGTGGAAAATGTTCTCGACCTTTTCGTAGTCCTTGATGACCACTGAAGTGTTCCGGATCAGCACAGCGTCGAGCGCTTCAAGCTTCGTGAGATATTTGACGAGCTGTTCATCGTCCGGGAGTCGAGTCAACTCCTTGAGTTCCGCAAAATCCACCACCGAACCACCCTGGAGGCTCGCCTGACTCTGAAGCGTCAGCAGAGCGTGCAGGAGACGGGCAATAGGATCGTCCAGCAGAGCGCTCGCCAGAGCCGTCACCAGGCGTTTGATCCTTCCCACCAGACGTGAGAAGACTTCCCTACTGATATTCTCGTCCAGAAGCCCCAGGAAAGCGCCTCTGTCAAGACAATACAGGACGCTCTTTTCTCTGGCTTTCGCCGTCAGCGGCCTCCGGCCCTCGGTTAAGATCGCGGTTTCTCCAAACATATCGCCCTCCCCCAACACAGCCACGGTTCGGACGTTGCGACCTGTCCGCAGGGAGAGGCTGACTTTGCCGCTCTGAATAACATACAAGAAAAGACTGGGATCGCCCTGCCGGAATATGGTGCGTCCCGCAGGGACCCGAAGAAGTCTAGGAAACCCTTTCTTCGGCGCGGCCGAGGGCCGGCCTTTCTGACCCTGATCTTGGGCGAGAAAGCCGGACAACCTGGCCAGAAGGTCGTGCGGGCCGCCGGTTGTGTCATCATGCGCGGCCGGGGCGTCGGCCTCGACAGCCGTCTGGTCTGACGGGGTCCAGTCCCACAGCCGCTGCATGCGCCGACGATCGACCTGGATTTCCCTTTCGAAGACTTCCCTCATGTACTCGGCATGAACTCGTCCTTCCAGTTCGAAATCACATCTCTTGGCCACCGACAAGAGTTCATCGATGATCTCTTCCATGCTGCCGTAGCGGGCTTCCGGCTCCAGCGCGGTGGCCTTTATCAGAATCGGTTTGAGATCGGGGTGGAGTCGCTCGTTGGCTAGGATCTTGCCCGCCACGTCCGATTCGAGGATCATCTTCATGGTCTCGCCGACGTTGTTGCCATGCTCGAAAAGCCGCTCGCCGGTGAGCAATTCGTGCAGGAGCATGCCGATCCCATAGACATCGACCCTTAAATCCACCGGCTTCCCCTGGAGCTGTTCCGGAGAGAAATAAAGCAGTTTTCCTGCGACGGGCAGCTCCTCGTCATCGCTGTGGGCCGGAAGCATGCGGGCTATTCCGAAGTCGATGATCTTCACATCGCCCGAATAAGAGACCATCACGTTGAACGAATTAATGTCCTGATGAACCAGGGACCGGCTCTCACCCCGAAGGCGCTCCGTGCGATGCGCATAAGCCAGGCCGCAGGCCACCTGGAGCACAAGGCGCACCGCAAATTCCGGCGAAGGCAATTTTCCTTTTTTCTTAGCCTTCGACAGCATGTGCGCCGCGCTGCGGCCTTCCACGTATTCCAGCGCTATGTAGCGCTGACCTCCGATGAAGCCCGCGTCGATCACTTGAACGATGTTTGGGTGATTCAGCCGGGCGAGTGTCTGGGCTTCGTTGACAAATCGTTTCACATAACGGGGCAAGGAGGAGAGTTCAGAAAGCAACTTCTTGATGACAAGCGGTTTCTGAAAGCCGCCAAACCCCACCGTCTTGGCGAGGAATACCTCCGACATCCCGCCGCGCGCTATCCGGTCCACGAGATAGTAACGGCCGATTTTGATCGGATTGAACGTCGAGTGCGGTTTCTGACTCGAAGGGGTTTCTCTGGATTGGTCGGCCGACATTAATTCCCGGTGGATGCGACTAACTTATGGTCGCTTGGTTCAGCACGGTGTACGAGGTGGCGCCGATTCGCATAGTGCCCTGACGCTGGATATCCACCCCCTTGGGCAGGCGTCGGTAGCCTAGGGCCCTCTCCGCCAGTAGATAGAATTCCCGTCCACCCATTGCCAGATGGATCAGCCAACTGGGAGGAGGCTGTTCCTGTTGTCTGGACCCGCGGGGAGGCCTCAGGGGGAGCCGCGGAATTTCACGATTTCCCAGCATGATGCTTTGTTTCCCGTCCAGTTGCGCAGCCTGCGGTTTGGGCAAAGGATAGAGCGCGGAAACGAAGGAGGACGGGACGGCAATCGGAATGCCGCTCCAAGAGATCAAGAGCAGACCGTCGGGACCGAAACGGTCCTTGTCGGGAAGTCGACCCGGAAGCGGGCCGCGATTGGCCTCTGTTCCTATCTCGGCCAGGCGGCGGTGGGCCGCGGAAAGCTGCCCTACTCGCTGAGCCAGAAGTGTCTCAACGGTGCTCAATCTTCGAGTGACCTCATCCCGAGACATCTCGCCCCCTTTCCGAAGAACGCCGACGATCTTTGCCAGTCGCTGGGTCACTTCGTCAAGAGCGCTCAAAGCGCCGCCTACGTTGCCAACCAGTTGCTCGAGCGGGACTTCACCCGTGGTAGGCGCGCCAGAGCCGCTATCCCTCGCGTCTCGAGCCATTGACGAGGCCATGATGTGCTTATACTGTTCATTGAGGCTATTGAAAACTGCCGGATCGACGGGCCGCCTGCCCCCTGATTCCAAAGTCTGCCTCGCAATTGAAATGCTTCCTTGGAGCAACTGGGCCACCCGAGGATGCGGCGGCGCGCCTTTTCTCAAAGCTTCCAATACGCGCCGACTCATCTGCACGGCAACTCGAGCCGGACCCTTTTCAGGAAGAATCGCTTCCAGCTCCTTGAGTTTGAACGCCAATGCGTTCGTAGCGTTTGGGCTTGTTTCCCATTCCAGTTCGAGAACGAGCGCTTCGGTCTGGTCAATCAGGCGCTCAAGAGATGCGGGCCTCTCAGCGTTTGCTCCAGCGGCCTGCGGGCCTCGTGGCCTGGGAGTCGGACTCTTCGGAGACGGGCCGGAAGGAATAGGGCCACGGACGCCTCTCGATGCCGCGTCCGTCGATCCAACTCGGTCCTGCGCTACGGCCGTGGACTTCTGCGCCGGTCCGGGCTGGTGAGTCGACATGATAACGGACTCTTCCGACACGGACTCGCCAAAAATCTCGTCGATCTTCTGTCCTACGGCGCTTCCCAGTTCCGACGGCGATTTGAACTTCTTGTTCTCGGCCACGGCTATTCCCCTGAGGCGTTTGTCCAAGTCACTTGCTGGATGCCTGCAGCGTCTTGTCCTTCAGGAGTCTTGTGCTTACGTCAACCACGGTCATCATGCAGACCTTCTTGAAGGTCTCCCTCACTCCTTCTCCCCGCAGCGCGCTGGCCGGAAAGGCCGGATACTTCCCGTGGCTGTTGAGGTCCCTTTCCAGTTCATCGATTGAGAGCACAGGCACTTTGCTGTCTTCCAAATCACGCTTATTGTACTGCACGACCAAAGGCAATGTGGAAAGATCCTTTCCCTGGTCGGCAAGATTATCGATGAGATTCTTTAAACTGTCCAGATTGTTTTGCCGTCTCGCTTCCAGAGAGTCCGCTACGAAGGCAATACCATCAACGCCCTTCAACACAAGTTTTCTCGTATCGTTGTAGCGCACCTGCCCGGGGACCGTGTAAAGTGAGATCTTGATCCTGAACTTCCCAATGACTCCAAGATCCATGGGAAGAAAATCAAAAAACAACGTGCGGTCTCCCGCTGTGTCTATGGAGAGAAGTTCTCCTCGCACCTGACTTCCCAGCGCCTTGTGCAACGCTATCAGATTCGTGGTCTTACCACCTCGACCAGGCCCATAGTAGACAATCTTGCAGTGTATCTCGTCCGATCGAAAACTTATTATTGCCATGAAGGCGTTCCTGTTATCTCCGCCGAAGGATCGTGATCTCGCATCCCCATGACACAGTCTCTATGAGTTGAACCACGAGCGAAGGTTCTTAGCGAAAGTAGCTTCGATTCTCTCCAGACCCTTCCTGACCTCTAGCCTTACCAGACCGAGATGAGTGTTATTGTTGAAGATGGTGATCATCAGACATTCTTCGCCCACATTTGAGAAGTGTATGTTCTCTTCTTTTCCTTTGTGGAAAAGCAACGTGAATTCCTCCTCGCCGAACAGACGGGCGATAGCCGTGGTCGCGCCGTAGTTCGCCGCGGTGAGGGCGGCCAGGGAGGCCACTTTTTCCGCATCCATCTTCCCCTGAAAGCTGATAATCTGACCTGATTTGTCAATCAGCAGGGCCGTGTGCGCCCCGCTTCGGTCCAACATTTCCGACAGGACGCTATCCACCTCATCGAGGGTTTGTTTTGTCAGAACGATGTCAGCCATTGTCGCATCCCATCCGGCCTACCCGTGGATCATCCCTGGCGAGGTCGAAAAAGTCCGTGGCACAACGGACGTGGTTGCACGTCCAGCTCCACCGGCGGCTTCCTGCCCCTCCGAATATACCAACTCCTGTAGCCAATGAGCTACAACGAATCAGGAAAGCCCTTACTCCCAATACGTAAACCCGACCAAAGGCTCTTCATACCGAGCCCTTTCATTAGGACTACACAATAGGACTCTGAAGTCCCGCAACGGGACCTCTCGCCGACGTTCCGGCGCGCAGGCCCTCTCTCACATCGGCGTGGGGCTTTCCGCTCGTCTCATGCTCTCCATCAGAAGAAACTCCCAGCTCTCACGTATCGTTTCGACTTGCGGAGCCTCCTCATCGCAGTCAAATGCCCCTGTCTCCCAGGACAGGATTTGATAGAAAGCCACTTCACCTTCGGAAGCGCCGTTCTGCGCGTGGACGATTTCCCCCGATCGGAAATATATATCGCCCTTTCGTGTGCCGCTCCTGACACGCAGTCGGCGCGTATGGCCGCCTATACACATCAGTTGGACCACTTCATGGAGACTCGTGTTGGTCACCCTACCACTGAAACCGCTGGATCCCACTTCGTCCCCAAATCCTCTCCCCGGCGCGCGTAAGCTCGTCAGACGCCAAGCGGCGCCCTTCTTCAACCATGAACGGCCTCTAAAAGGCATTCCGACCCACTCCCGGCATACTGTAGATGACGTCAAGGATGCGCCACTCGCTCCGGGGAGGGTGGACAAAATACCGTAACGCTCAGATGCTTACTCTGGCTTACTGTATCAGCACTCTAAGAGAAAATCAATTCCCACTGTGATGCCAGCGGAAATCGAACATTCCCATCATCGGATACCTGTGCTTGCTCGGCCGCAAAGAAATCGCTCTTACTCAGCCCGCGGAGCGTTGACGCCTCGCACCGCCAGGACATGGCTCGAGAGCAGCAAAATGCCTGGAACTCGAGATTTCTCGTTCCTGATATGACTTCGATCCTTGACTTCAGGTTTCTTTTGCGCCGGAGACGCCTGTGCTATAGTCATAGGGTGTCCAGTTGCACAGGCTCCGCTTGAGAGATTTCTCGTTATCCGAGAGACCACATTGGACTCGGCGCCCGGTTGCAAATCCTCGGGAGGCGGATCGCTTTCCGCTTCGAAGATAGTTCGGACAACACAATGGCAGAAAGAAACTTTCTCAATCCTCTTTTGAAGGCGGCGCTGTGCGCGGGCGGAATGTTCCTCATGGGCTACTATCTCTACCATGCGAGTCTCGAAGGCGCGCTCTACGAGCAGTTAAACATAGTTCGAGGGCTGGTATTCTTGGGGTTCTCTTATCTGCTCGCGCAGAGCCTTCGACAGCTCCTGGAGATGTCCGGTCACAAGAAGAACGAGTGAAGATCAGCATTCAGAGCGCCCTACCTTGCGACCGACCGCGACAGGGGCGCCGTCGCCGGACGAAGCCCATTGGAGCTGATCCGCCCTCCGCCACCGTCACTCCGGTGGAAGCCGGAAGCAAGGATTTCGAATCCCGCGTGCCGGGCGGCGCTCCCTGCACAAGCCCGTTGATGATCAAAGCCCCGAAGAACCCGCAGGCGCATGCAAAGATCTCCAATCATATGCGCAGCGGGCCTGTGCGTCGAACCGAAGGCCTAAAGGGCGCTTCATTTTTTTCTTGCCACCGCGCACGGATTTGCTATGTAGGGAGGCACACGTTATCACCATACGCTCTAGCGTACCGAGAGAAGCCTGGCGGCTCCCAATAATGTCCTAGCGTCGGGCTTTTCGTTTGTACGGAGAGCCGGGTAGGGGATTTCCTCCCCTCCGGAAGACGCAAGGCCGTCGGACCTTCGTTCAGGAAATCCTCAGCCTGCCGCGGCTCTCACTTCGTTATTTCAAGCACATACCTATGAATTCCCCTCATGGAGAGTTTTACTGCGACTCTGAGGGGGCGAAGATTCCATTACCGTAGCATGAAAGCATCGTATCGCGCTGGATTACTCCGCAGTGTACGCATTAATTTTACTTGACGCATGCTTCATTCTATGAAAATACGCCGCGCCAAGTTGAAAACGCGTGACTATGAGTATGCCGGCCAAGCACGAAAAAACACTCTCCTCAAACTCCCGGTTCCCGGACGCGCAATCGAGACTTATTGAGATTCCTTGGGAAAAACACTATCCGGAAGCTCGCTACGAGGCCATTCGCCCGCTCAGCTATTACACTGCCGTGCGCAAGGATGTGCTCGCTCTGATTCCGCCTAATGTTCGGTCGGTCATGGAGGTGGGATGCGCAGGTGGCAAGACCGGCGAAGCGCTGAGAAATCGAGGGGTGGATACACTGATCGGTATCGAAATCGACCCGCGGCTCGCGTCCATGGCGCAGAAGCACTACTCACAGCTTTTGATTGGGGACGCTGAGGAGTTGGAACTGGCTCACATTCCCTCCGAGAGCCTCGATTGCATTCTCTATCCCGACGTTTTGGAGCACTTCCGTGATCCGTGGGCAGTCCTGTCTCGCCACCGACGCCTTCTTCGGCTTGGCGGCCACATCGTGGCAAGCATCCCGAACGTGCGATACTACAAGAACGTGCGAGATCTGGTGCTGCGAGGGCGATGGGATTATGCTGAAGCAGGAATCCTCGACAGGGGGCATTTGCGGTTCTTCACCTGGAAGTCTGTTGAGACTCTTTTCGAGAGCACCGGGTACCGAATCCTGAGCCTACAAAGCAATATGAGAGGTTCGAATCTCTTGCGGCTTGTCAACCGAATGATGCTCAATCAGCTTCGCCACTTCCTGGTGAAGCAATACCTCATACTCGCGCAAAAGAAAGATGTGTGAGCGGCATGAGTAATCGGGGCCCTACAGGAGGGGACGGGCAAATCGCGTTTGGGCTTGCTTTTCGGCCTTCCAAAACCCCGTAGCATCAAGTGTGGGTCGGATCCTCCCCGGATCTTAAGAATGCTCCTCATTGTCCGCGACCGCACTCAGTCTCTTGTCCGGAAAACGTAAGCCCTTCACTCCGTTGACAAAAACAGCGCTCATCAGCTATGGTATCGGTTCCTAATTCACGTGGAGGCAGGGGTTTGAAAACCGTCCTCGTAACGGGCGGCGCGGGTTTTATCGGAAGTCATCTCGTGGAGAGGCTCCTCAACGAGGGGCATGCGGTCATAGCCCTCGATAACTTCTTTACCGGCGCGAGGAAGAACCTTCTCCCGTTTCTTACCAACGGGAATTTCGAGATCGTGAGGCACGACGTGGTGACGCCGGTGCTCCTGGAAGCAGACCAGGTCTATCACCTAGCGTGTCCCGCGTCCCCTGTTCACTATCAGAATAACCCGATCAAGACACTCAAGACATCAGTGCTGGGCACCCTGAACATGCTGGGTTTAGCGAAACGGCTTAAGGCGCGGATTCTTTTTTCATCCACATCGGAGGTTTATGGAGATCCGCTCGTTCACCCGCAGTCTGAATCTTACTCCGGGAACGTGAATCCAGTCGGCCCCCGTGCGTGCTATGACGAAGGCAAGAGAGCTGCGGAGACGCTCATGGTAGGCTATCGTGACTATAACGGCGTGAACGTGGCTATTGCACGGATTTTCAATACCTACGGGCCTCGCATGCTTCCAAATGACGGTCGGGTAATCAGCAATTTCATCTGTCAGGCCCTGAAGGGTGAGGACTTGACCATCTACGGAGACGGCAGTCAAACACGTTCCTTCTGTTACGTCTCCGATCTGGTTGAAGGTTTGATCCGCCTGATGGAAAGCGGCGAATCAAACCCCATAAACTTAGGTAACCCCCATGAGTTGACCGTTCTCGACATCGCGAGAAAGATACTGGACATGATACCGAATACGAACTCGGGCATAGCATATGGCACGCTTCCGAAAGACGATCCGCATCGACGCAAACCGGACATATCTCTCGCGCGCCGAGTCCTCGGTTGGAACCCCACGGTTCCGCTTGAGGAGGGCTTGACGCATACCATCGCATATTTTCGGCAGGAGCTGGAAGGGCAGACATGAGCAGCGCCCGATCGAGGTTCAGACGGAACGCGCTGATCGTCGTGGGGTGCGGTGTCGGTCTGGCGTTCTTCTATCTGGCGTTTCGCGACATATCTTGGGGCGAGTTGGTGGACGGTTTCAACCGCATGAAGCCTCTGTATCTCGTGCCGTCTCTCCTGTTGTTCCTCGTCGTCCAGATGCTGAGAGCCTTGCGGTTCGGTCTGATCGTGAGCCCGTTTTGCAGGCCGGGAGCGAAGGCGATGTGGGAC
The DNA here is from genome assembly GCA_016875095.1 of Deltaproteobacteria bacterium. GTDB lineage: Bacteria > Desulfobacterota > Desulfomonilia > Desulfomonilales > Desulfomonilaceae > VGSG01. Next base: position 3,430 of record VGSG01000045.1, on the reverse strand, counting down.
CTGACCAACATCTGGGCCGGATTGAACATACTCATGCCGGCCCGCCTTGCCGAGTTTGTGCGTCCCTATCTGCTGAGGCAGTGCGGCGCTTCTTTCTCCAGTGGATTCGGCGCGGTTTTGGTGGAACGTTTTTTTGACCTTTCCGGGCTGCTTACCTTGTTGGGCGTGGTTCTTTGGGGCACTCCTCATTTGGCGGGCAAGTACTCGCAACTCGGCGGGGTGTTGTTGGCATTCCTCGCGGTCATGTATGCTCTTATCCTACTCATATTGGCTCGAAAAGACTCAGTCCAGGCTCTGTCGGACCGTCTCCTGGCCCGATTGCCGCATCGCGCGGCTTCTTTTCTCGGAGGCATACTTCACCGCCTGATCGAGGGGTTCCGCATCATGGCGAGCCCATGGCAGGCCTTGTTCATATTCCTCTGTTCGGTGAGCATCTGGCTGACCTTTGCCGCCATCACGTATCTTTTTCTCGTGGCGTTTTCCATTGAGGTCCCGTTCCTGGCGGCAATTACTATACAGGTTTTGCTCTGTTTCGGCGTGGCCCTCCCTTCCGCGCCCGGGTTTATCGGAACATTTCATGCGGTGGGACGATACGCCTTGACCATATTTGGTGTCGCCGCCGCCCTCGCGGTCTCGTTTGCCACGGTATACCACCTCTTCAACCTGGTAGCATCGGTATTGATCGCCACAATCTCATACCTCACCGGCGGTTTTCGGTTTGACCAAGGGATCTTCGGTTCCGGGGAAACCGATTGCTCGGAGGGCGAAGAGAGCCTCCCACACGCGACGAGCTCTACGAAATGATAGGAGCGCTGAAAGAAAAGAATGAAAGTTATGGAACTTGAATCATATTGCAGAAATATGGGCGAAGAGACGCGGGCTGGAAAACCAAGCTGGACGGCCTGGTAAGCAACTTGGACCATGTCTCCCCCAGAGACAAGTCAAAGGTTGTGGCTCACGTTAATGAACTGCTTATGATTCTCGAAGAGCTTGGGGACCGGGTTCACAGACGCAACGCGGAATGTCCCACCCAGTGGGAGCCTGGCAAAACGGAGTTGATCGGCGAATTCAGGCCGACAACGGGGAGATGGGAAGAAGTCCGGCCGGCCGTTTCCCCGGGTGACATCGGCGGATAAGAAACTGTCTCAAAACCTCGATCCCAATCGAGGTCGCGCCACTATCAGCGGAGCAGGTCAAAACCGGATGACGCCGACGTCACAAGCCGGGGTCGCGAAGCGACGGGAAGTGACGACCATAAAGAAGCGACATTACTGACGATACCCCCGACCAGGCGCTTCACAACAAGATCGCCTCTTGCGCCGAAGGCGCCGAGATCCCGCGTCCCGCGGGAACATGCCGGCCACCCGTCGTGGGACGATCTTTTCTATTCTAAGACTTCTGAGACTGCCTCGATAAGTCCGGCCTCCACCGGTTTGTTGCTGCCCTGCAATCGGCCAAGAAGTGGCCGCGGTCATGAAAATTATGATTGACCGCGGTCCCTGCTCACAGGTATCTTTAGAACGTTAAGCAAACCGATTTCCCTGAACCTTGACATGGATTGTGGTCCCGCGGCGGGACCCGCTTAGGGACTCACCAACCATCCGACGACCGATTATCGGGTCAAAGACCCAGATCAAGGCGACAGCATCGTGTAATCCCGGAGTCATGCAGGCATGGCCGCTCAGGTCCCGAGCGTCCCGTGCCGTGAAAGATTAGGGCGACAACCGATGAGAGAAGGGGGTGGCCATGATTGCGCTTCATGTCAACGGAAAGAAGTATAACGTGGATGTGCCGGGAGATATGCCATTACTTTGGGTCTTGCGCGACCACCTGAAGCTCACCGGCACGAAGTACGCCTGCGGCACGGGAGAATGTGGGAGCTGCACGGTCCATGTGGACGGCGAAGCCCGCAGGTCTTGCGTGACCCAGGTGGCTGAAGTGAAGGGGAAAAAGATCACCACCATCGAGGGGTTGCCCGACAATCACCCAGTAAAACAGGCCTGGATAAAGGAACAGGCGCCGCAGTGCGGTTACTGCCAGCCAGGGGTGATTATGCAAGTCGCGGCCTTAATTTCGAAGGACAAGAAGCCCGACGCAGACTCGATTATTGCAGCCATGGATGATGTCATTTGCCGGTGCGGGGCCTATCCGCGTATTAAACGAGGCATAAAAGCCGCCCTTGAGATCGCGAAGAAGGAGGGCAAGAGAGCATGAAACCTATCGCCCGTCGTGATTTCCTAAGAGGATCGTTGGCTGTCACCGGTTTGACCATTGCGGCCTCCGTCACACCCTTCGGGTACAGCATTCTGAATGCGTCGGAAAAGGGAAAGGAGGCGGCCGCGGGTTTCGAGCCGAATGTTTGGATTCAAATAACCCCGGACGACCTGGTGACCGTTCTCCTTCCGAATTCCGAGATGGGCCAAGGGGTGAGAACCTCGCTCCCGATGATCGTGGCGGATGAGCTGGAGGCGGACTGGAATCGAGTGCGGGTGAAGCAGGCACCCGGCGCCTCACAATTCAAGAACCCTCTCTTGGACAACCAGATAACCGTGGCCAGCGCCAGCGTCAGAGGGTTTTACGAGCCTCTGCGAGTCGCGGGCGCGTCGGGCCGCATTATGCTCGTCGCAGCCGCGGCGCAAACATGGAATGTGCCGGAAGGTGAGTGCGAGGCATCCAAGGGTGTGGTCGAACACAAGAAGAGCGGCCGGAAACTGACCTATGGCAAGCTTTGCCGGAAGGCTGCCCAACTCCCTCTGCCGAAGGACCCGGCCCTCAAGAAGGAAGCTCAGTTCAGATACATCGGCAAATCCATGCCTCGACTGGACATCCCTGAGAAGGTTTCCGGCAAAGCCGTATTCGGTTTGGACGTTCAAGTTCCGGATATGTTGTACGCGTCAATTGCTCGCCCGCACGCTTATGGAGCAAAGCCGACCTCCTTCGATCAAAAGGCCGCGGAGGCGGTTAAGGGGGTTCGAAAAGTAATCCCCACGCCTGAGAACATTATTGTGTGCGCGGATAACCCTGACGCCGCCTGGAAAGGTCGAGCGGCCCTGAAGGTCCAGTGGGGCCCGGGATCACATCCTGACCTGAACGATGAATCAATTGAGAAGCATTTCATAGAGGGTCTTGATAAGCCCGCCGCGGTCGTCGTGAAAACAGGTGACGCGAGCAAGGCATTGAGCGAAGCGGCGAAAAAGGTGACCGCCACGTATTATGTGCCCTTCGTCGCGCACGCCACCATGGAGCCGATGAACTGCACCGCTCACGTGAAGGATGACCGGTGCGATGTCTGGGCGCCGACTCAAGCTCAGTTGATCGCCAAAATGGTCGCTTCCCAGGTATCGGGTCTGCCTGCGGAAAAGGTTCATATTCATACCACCTATCTTGGCTGCGGTTTAGGTAGGCGCGCCACACCGGACTTTGTCGCGCA
>VGSG01000044.1 GCA_016875095.1 Deltaproteobacteria bacterium | reverse complement strand
ATGACTGCTCGACGTGCATTTTCTCTCCCAAGTTGGTCAGTGTCGGACAAAATCCCAACATCGAACTGCTCTCATACAGCGAAGTGGACGATGTCGCGGGCGACGAGGGACACTTCAAGGTCAGGATCCGTCAGAAGTCCCGATACATATACAAGGACAAGTGCAAGGCGTGCGGCGACTGCGCCACCGCGTGCCCTGTCGCGGTTCCTAACCAGTTCGACCAGAATATCAGCGACCGAGCTGCGACCTACAGGCTATTTCCGCAAACCATACCGCAATCGTTCGTCATCGATAAGGCCGATCGGGCGCCCTGCGTGATCGCGTGCCCGGCCCACATCAATGTGCAAGGCTATGTGGCGCTGATCAGCAAGGGCAAATACAAAGAAGCCGTCGAGCTTATTTACAGGAATCTGCCTTTGCCGGGGGTCTTGGGCCGTGTCTGTCCGCACCCGTGCGAAAAGGTCTGCCGCAGAGGTCTCAAAGATCAGCCGGTCTCAATCTGCAAGCTGAAACGCTTCGCGGCGGATCAGATCGACTATTCAACGCTTACGCTTCCGGAAATACAGCCGAAACCTGAAAAAGTGGCCGTTATAGGCTCCGGTCCCGCGGGCCTTTCGTGCGCTTACTATCTGGCCCTGGAAGGATACAAGGTTACCATCTTCGAAGCCGGGCCGGTCCTGGGCGGCTGGCTTCGGGTGGGCATTCCGGAATACCGCCTACCGAGAGAGTTGCTCGACAAAGAGATCCAACACATCCTAAACCTCGGAGTGGACGCGCGGACGAATATGCAGCTCGGGCCCAATCTGACCATCACCGACCTCAAGGCTCAGGGCTACAAAGCAATCTATCTTGGCGTCGGCTGTCAGAAGGGCGCCACGCTGAACATAAAGGGCGAAGAAGCCCAAGGTGTGATCCAAGGCGTGGACTTCCTGAGACAGGCCGCGCTGGGCGCTTCCCCCAACAATATCAAGAAGCCTGTGGTCATCGGCGGTGGAAATGTCGCTATCGACGCGGCCCGCACACTGGTTCGGCTTGGCGCTGACGAGGTGACGATCCTGTACAGGCGGTCTCGTGACGAGATGCCCGCATACGTTGAGGAGGTTTCGGCCGCGCTGGAGGAAGGCGTCAAGATCCAGTTCCTGGCGGCGCCTGTGGAAGTGATGACCGACGGCGGCGCCGCGGTTCGGGGAATTCAGTGCATCAGGATGGAGCTTGGTCCCGCCGACCAGACCGGTCGTCGGCGACCCGTGCCGGTTGAAGGCTCTGAGTTTGTGATAGAGACCGACGCGGTGATACCGGCGATCGGACAGGTGATCGATCCTGATCTGTGGGAAGGCGCGCCCGGTCTGGCAAGGAGCCCGTGGAACACGATCCAAGTCGATCCGGTCACCGCCGCAACTGCAATCGATGGGGTTTTCGCAGGAGGTGACGCAGGAACAGGGCCGGCAACGGTCGTGGAAGCTGTGGGCGCGGGCCACGAAGCGGCTGTATCAATCACCCGATATCTCCGTGGCGAAGACGTGGCCGCGGGACGTCCCGTTAAGACGCCTGAACACCGTGAATATCCGCCCATTCCGGAGATGAAAGCCGAGGCCAGGGCGGTCAATCCCGAGCTTTCGATCTCGGAGCGGATGAAGAACTTCGATGAGGTTGAGCTGGCCTTTTCCGAAGAAGAGGCGCTCAGAGAAGCCAACCGCTGCCTCAACTGCGGTGTCTGCTCCGAGTGTATGGAGTGCGTGAAGGCTTGCCCCGCCGGCGCCATCGATCATTCCATCGAGGATGACTATCGGGAGGTGGATGTGGGGACCATCATCCTCTCTACCGGGTATGAGCTGATCGATCCGTCAAAAATTCGGGGCGAATTCTCATACGGCGCGGCTGCGAACGTGATCACGAACATGGAATTCGAGCGCATGTTGAGCGCATCGGGTCCGTACGCGGGTGAGGTGAAGCGTCTTTCAGACGGGCATCACCCGAAAAAGATCGCATGGATTCAGTGCGTGGGATCGAGGGACCCGCAGCATGGAATGCCGCATTGCAGCGCGGTCTGCTGCATGGCTTCCATCAAGGAAGCGGTCATTGCAAAAGAGCATGACCCCAATGTGGAACCCACCATCTTCTACATGGACATGCGCGCGTACGGGAAGGACTTTGACGCATACTACGAGCGAGCCAAGAACCAAGGCGGCGTGCGATTCATCAGGTCCATGGTGAGCCGAGTGGTGGAAGACCCAAAGACCCACAACCTGAACATCACCTACGTGGATGATAACCAGCAGCTTACGACCGAGCCTTTCGATCTCGTAGTGCTCGCGGCCGGCTTGACCACGTCGAGCGAGTCGCGAGAGCTTTCGGAAAAGCTTGGCATAGACCTCAATGAATCGTTCTTTGCGTCAACAGACAGCTTCAGGCCGGTGGAAACCAGCCGCCCGGGCGTGTTTGTGGCCGGGATGCTCCAGGGTCCCAAGGATATCCCACAGACGGTCATGGAAGCTTCCGCGGCCGCAGGCGCATCGTCTCGGCTCCTCGCTTCCGCGCGCAATACATTGACCACCAAGGAGCAATTCCCACCCCAGAGAGACGTTGTCGGTGAAGAGCCTCGAATAGGCGTCTTCATTTGTCGTTGCGGGATCAATATCGCCAATGTGGTGGATGTGCCCCGAGTGGTGGAGCACGTAAAGGACCTGCCTCACGTGGTGTACGCCGCGGAGAAACTCTTCTCCTGCTCGCAGGATACGCAGGAGGAGTTCCTTAAGATTATCCGGGAGCACAATCTCAACCGAGTGGTGGTCTCCGCGTGCAGCCCCCGGACTCATGAGCCCATGTTTCAACTGACTATGGAGAAGGCCGGGCTGAACCCGTACCTCTTCACCATGACCAATATTCGGGATCAGTGCTCCTGGGTGCACGGGTACGACAAAGAACGAGCCACGCTCAAGGCGATGGACTTGGCCAGGATGGCAGTGGCGCGGGCCGCGTTGCTGGCTCCATTGCAGAAATCCAAGATGGAAGTGGTCTCCAACGCTCTGGTTTTGGGGGGTGGAGCAAGCGGGATGGTTTCGGCCCTGAACTTGGCCGATCAAGGCTTCCAGGTGTACCTGGTGGAGAAGTCGGACAAGCTGGGCGGAAATGCCCTGTACATCGAGAAGACCATTCACGGAGAAGAGATCAAGCCCTTTGTGAGTGACTTGATCGCAAGAGTGGAGGGTCATCCGAAGATCGACCTTTACAAGGAAGCCTTCTTCGGCGATCTTTCCGGCCATGTGGGCCACTTCAAGGGCACGATCTATCAGCTTGACGGCAGATCCCGACAGGTGGAGTTCGGCGCGGCTATCGTCGCGACGGGCGCGAGGGAATCTCAGCCGACCGAGTACCTTTACGGCGAGCACAAGGCGGTGGAGACGCAGCACTCGCTTGAAGAGCGGATTCAAGCGGGCGATCCCAAGCTCAAAGAGCTTAAGAATGCGGTCTTCATTCAGTGCGTGGGGTCACGTTGCGACGAGCGGCCTTATTGTTCGAAGATCTGCTGTTCCGGTTCGGTCCGACTTGCTCTGCGGCTGCGTGAAATCAACCCCAACATGAAGAGCTACGTCATCTACCGAGACCTGCGCACCTACGGCCTCCTGGAAAAGTACTACCAGGAAGCCCGTAAAGCGGGCACGGTCTTTATCAAGTACGACCCGGAAGCCAAACCGAGGGTTGAAGCGGTTGGCGATAAGGTCAACGTGATTGTGCGAGATCCGGCGCTTGACCAGGATATCACGATCCCCGCGGATGTGCTGACTCTGGCCGCGGCCATTGATCCCGAGGAAGGAAACAAGGAAATCAGCCAGCTCTTCAAGGTGACCACCAATTCGTACGGCTATTTCGTGGAAGCCCACATGAAGCTGCGACCTGTGGACTTCACCACGGAAGGGGTATTCCTGGCCGGAATGGCGCACTACCCCAAACCGATCGATGAGTCGATCGCGCAAGCAACCGCCGCAGCCCAGAGAGCATCCCTCCTGCTCAGCAAGAAAGAGATGACGTTCGCAGGCGTTATTTCAAAGGTGGAGCCGGAAAAATGCGCAGTCTGCCTCACGTGTGTGCGGCTGTGCCCTTACGGCGCTCCGTTCATCAACGAGCAGCACAAGGCCGAGATAGTGCCCGCGCTCTGTCAGGGCTGCGGCATCTGCTCATCGGTCTGTCCCGGGAAGGCGATCCAATTGCAGCACTTTACGGACGAGCAGGTCTTTGAGGAAATCGACACGCTTCTCGGGGCCGCGTCGTAGCGAGGCTTATGTCAAGGCATCCTCGAAACGACCTGAGAAGATGATGATCCACCGGCGCGCTTCAAAGGCGCTCGGTCGTCAGGGAGAAGGAGATGGAACAGTCAAACATGCGTGCTTCCAGTGGCAAGGTGACAGCTCCCGCGGGTGAGCTGGCATCGGTTATCAACGGGTGTTACCAGTGCGGGAAATGTTCCGCGGGATGCCCCGTGGCGTCGGAAATGGATCTCCTGCCGCATCAGATGGTGAGGCTGGGGGTTCTGGGTGATGTGGAGCGGATTGTCTCTTCCCAGAGCATCTGGCTGTGCCTCACGTGTCATACGTGCGGCGCGAGATGCCCGAACGGGATCGACGTGCCCGCGCTTCTGGATCATATCCGACACCAAGTGGTGGCAGGCAAGATTGAGACCCAGCAGCCCCAGGTGCCCGCGTTCCACACCACGTTTATGCAGAATGTTCGCCGGTTCGGCCGAGTGCATGAACTCTCCTTGGTAGGGATGTACAAGATGAAGACCAAGACCTGGTTCGCCGATATGAAGCTGGGCTTGGAAATGTTCCGCAAGGGGAAGATGCATATCATGCCCAAATTTCCCTTCGGGAACAACGCCGTGAAAGAGATCTTCAAGAAATCTTCGCTCAAGTAGCCGGGAAGGAACCGACATGGAGCTCAGTTATTATCCGGGATGCACGTTGACAGGATCTGCGCAGGAGCTGAACGAGTCGTTTACCAATGCGGCGTCTGCGCTGGGAATAACGCTGAAAGAACTGCCTGATTGGACCTGTTGTGGCGCATCGTCCGCACACATGGTGGATGCGTACCTGGAGAGCGCTCTCCCGGCCCGCGATCTTCTGTTGGCCGAGGAGTTGGCCCGGGATGTGGTCGCGCCCTGCGCCGCGTGCCATCTGCGGCTCAAAGCCGCCGCGCATCGTATCGGTGAAGACGAAGCCCTCAGGCGGGATTTTCCCTTCAAGGGCGAGATCAAGGTGCTCTCCGGTCTGGAGCTCTTCCACCGCGACGAGCTGCGAGCCGCGCTGAAGTCCAAGGTCGTCAAGCCGTTGGAAGGGTTGCGGGTGGTCCCGTATTACGGCTGTCTTGCCGTGCGACCGCCGGAGATCCTCCAGCCTGCCGACCCGGAGAACCCGATGGAGATGGACCGTCTGCTGGAAGCCCTCGGCGCCGAGGTTCTCGACTGGCCGTACAAGACGGACTGCTGCGGGGGCTCTTTAGCCTTGACGCGGACGGACCTGGTGCTCAAGCTTTCTCGCAAGCTCCTGGACATGGCGCTCATGGTAGATGCGGACGTGATGGTTACTTTCTGCCCCATGTGCCAGGCGAACCTGGATACCCGACAAGAAGACATCTCCAGGGAAACAGGGCACGCGTATCAGATACCGATCGTGTACCTGACGGAGCTTATGGGTGTCGCCCTTGGGAATCCCCAGGCCCGGAGCTGGTTTGGCAAGCACCTGGTCTCTCCTGAGAGAATACTGGCGTCCAAAGGGCTCATCTGAGTTCAGCCGAAGCTACGGAGGCTGGTGATTTTGAATAGTGTAGACGGAGACTCGCCGTGGACCACAAGAAGATAGGAGCGGTCCTGACGCTGGGAGGGGGAATCGGCGGTGTTCAGGCGTCGCTGGATCTTGCCGAATCCGGCTTCAAGGTCTATCTGGTGGAGGAACGACCCTGCATTGGCGGGGTGATGGCCATGCTGGACAAGACATTCCCCACGAATGACTGTTCCGCGTGCATCTTTTCACCAAAGCTGCAGACCTTGGCCCAGAATCCGAATATCGAAATAATGGCTTACAGCGTGCTCGAAGGCATCACCGGCGAGCCGGGAAACTTCTCCGTGACCGTCCGCGAAAGAGCCCGGCATGTGGACCCGGTCAAGTGCACGTCCTGCGGAACCTGCGCGGAGAAGTGCCCCATCAAGGTCCCCAATGAATACAACTGGGGCCATGACGTGCGCAAAGCCATATTTAAGGACTATGCCCAGGGCATCCCGTCCGTTTACACCATCGATACGGACCGCTGCCGAACCTTCCAGGGAAAGAAGTGCGGCGTATGCAAGAAGGTCTGCCCCGCAGGCGCGGTTGATTACGAGCAGCAAGACAAGGTCACCGAAATCAATGTGGGAGCGGTGATTCTTGCTCCAGGCTACGAACTGTTCAATACCGCGAACATCTCTGAATACGGCCACGGAAGAATGCCCAACGTGGTCACCAACTTGGAGATGGAACGCATCTTGAGCGCATCCGGACCGTTTCAGGGCGAGATCAAGCGACCGTCGGACGGCAAACACCCCGGCAAGATGGCTTGGATACAGTGCGTGGGCTCGCGGGATCGAAGAAAAGGGATGCCGCATTGCAGCTCGGTATGCTGCATGGCCTCGATCAAAGAAGCGGTCATTGCGCGGGAACACGACGCGCGCATTGAACCCACTATCTTCTACATGGATATCCGCGCATACGGGAAAGACTTCGACAAGTACTACGAACGCGCCAAGAGCCTGGGCGGCGTGCGCTTCATTCGCTCGATGGTGAGTCGCGTGGAGGAGAATCCGCTCAGCCGCGACCTGAAAATCACCTACGTCAATGAGAACAATCAGCTCATCTCCGAGACATTCGACATGGTGGTCCTGGCCGTGGGGATCAAACCTTCCGAATCGACGGTGAAGGCGGCCCGACTCCTGAACATCGACCTCGACGAGATGAACTTCTGTGACACGGTAACCTTTGAACCGGTCAGCGCGTCCCGACCCGGAATCATGGTGGCCGGCGCATTCCAGGCGCCTAAAGATATTCCGCAGACCGTGATGGAGGCCGCCGCGGCCGCGGGAGTCGCCACCCGGATGCTATCAGAAGCCCGAAACACACTCACCACCGAGAAAGAGCTGCCGCCTGAGAAGGACGTCCAGGGTCAAGGGCCGCGGATCGGCGTCTTCGTGTGCAGGTGCGGCATTAATATCGCAGCCACCGTGGACGTGCCCGGCGTGGTGGAACGCATTAAGGAACTCCCCGGCGTGGTGTACGCGACCGAGAACCTCTTTACCTGTTCTCAGGACACCCAGGTTCAGATCAAGCAGCTTATTGAGGAGCACAACCTCAACCGCGTGGTCATTGCCTCGTGCACGCCTCGAACTCACCTACCCCTCTTCCAGGAGACCGCGCGAGAAGCAGGGCTCAACAAGTACCTAGTGGAAATGGCCAATATCCGTGAGCATTGCTCGTGGGTTCATATGACTGAAAAGGCCAAGGCCACCGATAAGTCCGTGGACCTCATCCGCATGGCCATTGCCCGGTCAACTCAGCTCGAAAAGGTTGACGATCAGCGTCTCCCGATGATCCAGGCGGGTCTGGTCATCGGCGGTGGCGTCGCGGGCATGACCGCGGCCGTTAATCTGGCTGACCAGGGCTTCCCGGTTCACCTTCTCGAGAAGACGGACGCTCTGGGAGGTAACGCGCTGAGGCTGGCCCATACCATCAAAGGCGAGGAGGTGCAGCCTTTCCTGCAAAGCCTGATTCAGCGGGTGACGGCTCACGAGAAGATCTCCGTGCGTTTCAACGCGACCATTCAGAATGTGGAGGGCTTCATCGGCAAATTCAGGACCACTGTCTCTTCGGGCGCGGCCGCGCCGGAGACCATCGAACACGGCGTTGTGGTGGTAGCCACGGGCGCGCACGAATGGAAGCCGGATGTGTACGCTTACGGACAGGATACTCGGATCAGGACCCATCTGGAGATGAGCGAAGCCATGAGATCGCACGATCCTGCGGTGATGAAGGCAGGTACCACGGTCTTCATCCAGTGCGTGGGTTCGCGGTGCGCAGAGCGGCCGTGGTGCAGTAAGGTCTGTTGCGCGCACACGGTCAAGGACGCGGTGGCCCTGAAGCAAGCTAATCTTGACGCGAAGGTGTTCGTTCTGTATCGAGACATCCGCACGTACGGCCTCAATGAGCCTTATTACGAGAAGGCAAGGAAACTGGGCGTGGTCTTTATCCGGTACGAGCCGGAAGATCCTCCCTTGCTGGAACTTGGGCGCAAGATCGCGATCAAGGTCAAGGACCCTGTGCTCGACGAGCCGGTCACACTGGAAGCCGACAGCGTGGCGCTCGCGGCCGCGATCATACCGGACGAGTACAACAAGGAACTGGCCCGTCTGTACAAGCTTTCCACGAACGAAGACGGATACTTCCTGGAAGCGCATATGAAGCTTCGGCCGGTGGATTTTGCCACGGACGGCGTATTCCTGGCGGGGTTGGCTCATTATCCCAAACCCCTGGATGAAACCATCGCCCAGGCTGAAGCAGCCGGCTCTCATGCGTCTCAAGTTCTCGCCCGCGGGTATGTGGACGCGCCCGGCATGATTTCAGTGGTGGATGAGTTCCTCTGCCGAGGGTGCGGCCGCTGTGTCGAGGTGTGCCCCTTCCATGCGCCGGAACTGGTGGAAGCGATCGCGGGCGCTATGAAATCCGCGGTGAATCCCGCGCTGTGCAAGGGTTGCGGCGCGTGCGCAGTCGCGTGCCCCACTGGCGCGGCGGCTGTTCGGCACTTTAAGGAAGAGCAGCTTTCGGACATGATCGACGCCGCGCTCGCGTAGCGCCATTTGATGACCTGAAAGTAACGTTTTTTTTCCGGAGCCGAGATGGTTACAGACTTCAATCCGAAGATCATTGCCTTCGCGTGCAACTGGTGTTCGTACGCCGGAGCGGACCTGGCAGGGGTGAGCCGCTTACAGTATCCCCCCAGCATCCGCCTGATACGGCTGATGTGTTCGGGAATGTTGACCCCGGGATTTATCCTCAAAGCTTTCGAGAAGGGCGCGGACGGCGTCTTGGTAACCGGTTGACACATCGGAGAATGCCATTACCTGGAAGGTAATGTGAAAGCGCAGAAAGTGATCGATAAGACCCGAGAGGTCATGAAGCTGCTTGGGATTGAAGACGACCGACTTCGACGGGAATGGATATCCGCCTCAGAAGGGCAGCGCTTTGCAGAAGTGATTCGCGAGTTTACCGAGGATATCCGGAAGCTCGGACAGAGTCCCCTGGCTCGGAGGGAGACCGCGGCATGACCATCTCGGAAATCGTCAACAGGACCCAAGCCTACTATTGCCTTGACTGCGGTATTTGCACCGGGAGTTGCCCTGTTTCCCGAGTGACCCAGGATTTCTCGCCTCGTTTGATGGTGGAAAAAGTCCTTATCGAAGAGGCGGAAAACCCATATGACGACGTTAATATATGGTCCTGCCTTTCGTGCGGTCAGTGCAGCGCACGCTGCCCATCCAAGATCGATTACCCCGAATTCGTCCGCCAGGTCCGAAAAGCGGCCGTCACCGAGGGTCACAGCGGCGTTCCGGCCCACCGTGGCCTGTTCCAGGGCGTCATGCGGCTCCAGACCCTCGACGTAAAGCAGAACAAGACCGACTGGGCAAGAGAAGCGGGCAAGATCGCAGAATCGGGTGACACCTATTACTTTGTGGGATGCGCGCCCTACTTCGATGTGGAATTCCGTGAAGACTGGGCGATTGACGTGATGGAAGGCCCCCGCGGCGTGCTCAAGGCGCTCAACGCCATCGGAATCGAACCGGTGGTCCATGACGACGAGCGCTGCTGCGGACACGATTTGATGTGGAACGGCGACTACGAGAATTTCGCGAAGCTCGCGCGACTCAATGTGGATCTGATCAAAAGCCTGGGATGCAAGCGGGTGGTCTTCCAGTGCCCCGAAGGGTACCAAACCTTTAAGAAGTATTATCCGGAAGTGATCGGTGAAGTGGACTTTGAAGTGGTCCATTTCTACGAGCTGTTGGCAAAGGAGTTCGAGCGGGGACGCTTCGGTTTCGAGCCCTTGGACGGCGTTTACACCTTCCACGATCCCTGTCGTCTGGGAAGACAGGCCGGCATCATGGATGCGCCTCGCGCTCTCTTGCAGGGCGTGCCCGGGCTGAAGCTCATCGAGATGGAACACAATCGAGAGAACGGTATCTGTTGCGGCACGAGCGCGTGGATGAGCTGCTCCAGTTGCTCGAAAGAGATCCAGAAATCCCGACTTCGAGAAGCAATCGCCTCAGGCGCGGGTCATCTGGTGACCGCGTGCTCCAAGTGCAGGCTCCATCTGAATTGCGCTCTGCGGGACGTAGAGATGGACCTGAAGATCGTGGACCTAAACGATCTTCTGGCCCGTTCGCTCAAAGTGTGATGAAAGCGACTGAATCGGCGCCTTTACTTGGAGCGGCGCCGTGCGGAAGGTAAGGAGATGGCTTCAAAGGACGTATTGATCATCGGCGGCGGCATCGCCGGAATGCAGGCAGCTCTCGACCTGGGAGACATGGGCCTGCAAGCGCATCTGGTGGAAAAGAACCCGAGTATTGGCGGCAAGATGGCCCAACTGGACAAGACCTTTCCGACCAATGACTGCACCATATGAATTCTGTCGCCTAAGCTGCTGGATGTCGGTCGACATCCCAAGATAAATCTCCTGGCTTACAGCGAACTGATCGAGTTCTCCGGTCAAGTAGGCGATTTCCGAGCCCGCGTGCGACAAAAGCCCCGGTACGTGGAAGCTTCCCGCTGCACAGCGTGCGGCGCGTGCGCGGAAAAGTGCCCCACCAAAGTCCCGAACGAATTCAACTTCGGCCTGGACGAACACAAAGCCATCTATAAGGATTATGCCCAGGGCATCCCGTCCGTATACACGATAGATCCGACACATTGCCGGATCTTTCAGGGCAAGAAGTGCGGCGTTTGCGCGAAAACTTGCCAGGCAAAGGCGATCGACTACGAACAAAAGGAGAAATTCGTCGATCTCAATGTGGCCGCGGTAATCATATCGACCGGGTACGAACTCTTCGATGCCACGCGGATTTCCGAATACGGATATGGGCGACTGCCGAACGTCATTTCCGCGCTTGAGATGGAGCGCTTGCTCAGCGCAGGCGGCCCCACGAAAGGGCATCTGACTCGGCCTTCCACGATCCGTGCGGAAGCCCGCGTGAGAGAGCTTGCCAAGCGGATCAAGAAGGCCGAGACGGATCAGGATATGGAAAATCTCGGCCGGTTTCAGGCTGAATTGAAGTGGCTGGAAGCCCAGATTCACAAGCATCACACCGCCACGAAACTCGGGTTCATCCAATGTGTGGGCTCAAGGGATTTCCGCTTCCACAAGTATTGCTCCAGCTTCTGCTGCATGCATTCCATCAAGGAAGCGATCATCGCCAAGGAGCACGAGCCGCAGACCGAGTCGTACATCTTCTACATGGACTTGCGGACCGTGGGAAAAGGCTTTGAGGAATACAAGGTCCGTGGGGAAAAGGTTTCGGGCTTGAAGTACGTCCGAGGCCGGGTCGCGGAGATCCTGGAGGACGACGAGCACAACCCGATCGTCTATTACGAGGATACCGAAGAGCGACGAGTCAAGAGCATGACGCTGGACATGGTGATCCTGGCCACCGCGTGCTCCGCGCCCAAAGGCGTTAATCCGCTGGCTGAGATGCTCGGGGTTGAGCTGGATGAGAATAACTTCATCAAGACTCATCCCAACAGGCCGCTAGACACCAGCGTGCCCGGGATCTTCTCGTGCGGATGCGCGCAAGGACCGCTCGACATCCCCGAATCCGTGGCTCAGGCGAGCAGCGCGGCGGCCAGAGCGGCCGAAGTCGTTATGACCGGAGGCCTGGCGCTGGCGATGTAACAGCAATTGCTAAGGACAGAAGGTTCTTGGGACATTGCCGGGGAGGCCCTTTTTGTAAGAAGGGCCTCCTCGGACCCCTCCCCAAGAACTTCTATTCTTGGCAAGCGCTTCCAGCGCTTGCAATGCTTTGTCGCTGATAGCTGCGGCGCTGCTCCTCCAGGAAAGGACTCGCGATTCCACTGGAAGAGCGATTTTCGGGATAAGCTCTCAGGGAGAGACACAATTGACAGGGAACCAGAAAGAGGAAATTCGCATCGGCGTTTTTATCTGCGATTGCGGTTCCAATATCGCGGGATACCTGACCATGCAGGAACTGGTAGACTACGCGCGGACCTTACCCAATGTAGTTTTTGTGCAGGAAAATCTGTACACCTGTTCCGAGAGCGGCATTAACGAGATCAAACAGGCGATTCCCACGCATAACCTTAACCGAGTTGTGGTAGCGTCCTGCACGCCCAGGACCCATGAGCCACTCTTCCAGAGCGCGTGCGAAGAAGCGGCCTTGAATCCCTACCTTTTTGAGATGGCCAACATCAGGGACCAGTGCTCGTGGGTCCATATGAGGGAGCGTGAGAAAGGCACGGAGAGAGCCAAGCACCAGATCGCTATGGCAGTGGCCAAAGCTGCCAGGCTCAGAGAGCTGAGTCGAATCGAGCTGGGCATTTCCCACCGGGCTGTCGTGATCGGCGGCGGCATATCCGGCATGTCCGCGGCCATGGCCCTGGGCAACATGGGCTACGAGGTAGACCTGGTGGAAAAGCAGGAAAAGCTTGGCGGCCTCTTGAACAGCCTCAACATCGTCCTTCCCGCGAACGAGCCTTCTTCACGTCTGCTGCACGATCTCGCTGCTAGGATTTCCGCGAACGATAAGATCATAGTCCACACGTCGTCGGAAGTGACCAAAGCCGAGGGTTACGTGGGCAATTATGTAGTCACCATTCGCGAAAAAAGCGCCGAAAACCGAGTGAAGGCCGGAGTGATAATCGTAGCGATCGGCGCACGGGCGCTCAAGCCCGAGGGTCTGTTTGGATACAACGGCAAGAGCGTGATCACCCACCTGGAGCTTGAAGCTTTGCTCAAACAGGGGGCGCCTGCGGCCAAGAACGTGGTTATTGTCCAATGCGTCGGCTCTCGCTGCGCAGAACGAACCTATTGTTCACGCATCTGCTGCATGACCGCGGTTAAGAACTCGATCCTGCTCAAGGAAGCCGACTCCCGGAACAAAGTGACGATCCTCTATCGGGACATGATGATGTACGGCGTTGAGAATGAAGACATGTTCCGCAAATCCAAGGAGCTTGGGGTGCGTTACGTGGCGTACGACCCGGCCAAGCTTCCCCAGGTAGGAGAGGACTTCGTCAAGGTTTATCATCAGCGCATGGGCAAAGAGATTTCGATTCCTGCGGAACTGGTGGTTCTCTCCACGCCTTTGGTAGCGCAAGAAGACGCGGCGAATGTGTCCTCCATGCTGAAGGTCCCCCTGAACGAAAACGGCTTCTTCCTCGAGGGGCATGTAAAACTCAAGCCCCTTGATTTTGCCACGGACGGAGTTTACCTCTGCGGCAGCGCCCGTTTTCCGGCTACTATCAGGGAGGCTGTCTCCCAGGGTCTCGGGGCCGCGTCCAGGGCCGCGATCGTCTTGTCAAAGGAAGCGCTCTTCACCAGTGGAATAGTGGCGGACATAAATACCGAGACCTGCTGCGGATGCCTGGGATGCGTGGATGTCTGCCCGTACGGCGCTATTCGTTTTGTAGAGGAAAAGGAAATCTGCCAGGTAAACAAGGTGCTCTGCAAGGGTTGTGGCGGCTGCGCCGCTACCTGCCCTTCGGAAAGCGCGAAGCTGGACGGCTTTTCCAGTGAACAGATCTACGCTCAGATCGAGCAAGCCTTCGCGAGCTGAAGCCGTCGCCGATTGAATATGACGCCCTCACTTGTGGGCCCGGCAACAGACAGTGAGGGCTTGGCAGGAGATGAGATGTCCGAGGAACAGTTTGAACCGACCATCGTAGGGTTCCTGTGCAACTGGTGCGCGTATGCGGGAGCCGACCTAGCGGGCGTGAGCCGTCTCCAGTATCCGCCTAACTTACGCACGATCAGGAGCTTGTGCTCTGCGACCGTGGGGTCTCATCAGATCCTCAAGGCTTTTCAAAAAGGCGCTGATGGGGTCTTCGTGGGTGGGTGACACATCGGAGATTGCCATTACCTGTACGGTAATTACATGACGGTAAAGAGAATCGGGTTCATGCGGAAACTGCTGGCGTTCTCAGGCGTCGATCCGGAACGTCTGCTCCTCAAGTGGGTGTCGTCCGCGGAAGGTCCTCGTTTTGCCCAGGTGGTCACTGAATTTACGGAAAAGATCCGCATCCTGGGACCCTCTCCTCTGGCTGACTCCCGCACAGCCAAGCAACCCACGGCAGGCATGGCATCGGAAGCGTCATAGTCGCGTGAATCCATCAGGACATGAACATGATCGAACAAGTGCGAGAACACGTCCGAAAATTATTGACTGACGGGCAGATAAGCGCGTTCCTCGGGCTGAGGAATCAGGACGGCAACATCGCGCCGCACATCTTTGAAAAGCCGGAAGATCTCGATGAAGGCTTCACTCTCGGAGACGTGGAAGGAAGGCCGCCGGCGCGCTATCCCCTAGCAAAGCTCCTCATGACCATTGTGAGCGCCGATCCGGACAAGAAGTTCGGCATCCTGGTCAGAGGCTGTGATGAACGTGCGCTCTACGAACTCGTGCGCTGGAACCAACTCCCCGGCGCGGCGTACCGATTCGTAAAAGTCGGCTTCGCGTGCCCGCAGGAACTGGCTGACGAGCATGAGTGCCGCAAACCCTTCCCTGATGAATGCGTGGCAGGCGAAAAGGCGCAACCGGTGATGAACGCCTCGGTGAAAGAGATTGACGCGAAGGCCCTTCCTGAGAGACTTGAATACTGGTCGCGTGTGTTCGACCGATGTGTCAAGTGCTACGGCTGTCGCGATATCTGCCCGGTCTGCTTTTGCAATGTGTGCACACTCGAAGAGAACGCGCTGATTCGAACGGGCGACTTGCCACCGGAGAACCCCATTTTCCATCTCACGCGAGCTGCTCACATGGCCGGCAGATGCATCGACTGCAACCTCTGCACTGAAGTTTGTCCAGCGGAAATTCCTTTGCGGACGTTGTATAAGAAAGTAGCGGAGATCGTGCAAGAGGATTTCGGATACGTAACGGGGGAGCCGGGAGACGCCAAATCACCTCTCAACTTCCTTGGGCCTGATCCCGGCCATACCTCGGCGCATGATTGACCGGCGGATTGCCTTTTTGGGAGAGGGAGTCCGCCACAAACATCCGAGGGTCCACGATGACGGCAAAGGCAAAGGCTGCCCGTATAGTGCTCCTTGAGGACATGCTGCTCTTCGAATGCCCGTTTTGCGGGATGACCCTGATCAAGACCACTTACTTGAAGGTAAGGAAATTGTTGGAGGATACGGGCGACCCGCGAGGGAAGATCTGCGAAAAGTGCGGTGGAACAGTAGTGCTCAAAATCAACGAGGAGGCCAGGAAAAAGATCGAGGCAAAGCTCGATGAGGCTGAGTGGTGAGCTGGACGGCCGGCTGCGCTCATTGGACGAGTTCATCTTAACACTCTCCACCCTCTTAGGCTTCACACGAATGCCTGCCGTCTCTTTTGCATTCCTACAGAATGAAGGAAGAGCTTGACGAGCCGGTGGCGGCCTGGGGATAATGCCGCAATCCGTGCATTTACCGAGGTGTTCATGACCAAGCTGAGCGACTGGTTCCGGGAGACACGACCGCAGTACCTTGCGCTTCCTGTTGTGCTGGTCTTTCTCGGATCCGCGGTGGCGGCTACCGAAGGCCCCTTTTACTTGTGGCGCGCGATTGTGGCGCTGATCGGGTTGTTGTCCGTGCATATCAGCGTGAACGTCCTCAACGACTATTCAGACTACCGCTCCGGCATTGATTTTGACACGATCCCCACCCCGTTCAGTGGTGGGAGCGGCTTACTCGTGGCGGGGATCATCGAGCCTGCGGCCGCGCGGACCTTTGGGCTGATCTTTTTCGGAATCGGGATCGTCATCGGGGCCGTCTTCGTCTGGGTGACCAATTGGTGGCTCCTGCCTTTGTTGTTGGCCGGCGCGGTCTCGGTGCTCTTTTATACCGATTATATGGCGAGGCTGACGCTCGGGGAGATCTTCGCCGGCCTGGGGCTCGGGCTACTCCCCGTGATGGGCGCAGCGTTCGTGCATTCAGGAGCATACTCCTCCTCCGCGGTCGCGGCCGGCATACCCGCGGGCATCCTTACGTTCAATCTGTTGCTCATCAACGAGTTTCCCGACGTGGAACCGGATCGCAAAGGTGGCCGCAGGAACCTCCTGCTTGTCTTCGGTGTGGAAAGAGGGGGAAAGCTGTACACGCTGCTGCTGGTGATCATGTACATTTGGATTCTCGTCGCAGTGGCCCTCGGGCTGATGCCCGTACCGTGTCTGCTCGGCCTGCTCACGCTACCCGTGGCCCTGAAACCCATGAAGTGGGCTTGGCGCCACGTTCATGAGAACGAAGAGATGCTTCCCGTCCTGGGCGCCAATGTCATCACCAACCTGGCGACAGGTTCTCTGTTAGGGATAGGGTTCATCCTCTCCATGTTCCTGTGATACGCATTTATCACCGCAGCGCTGGGAGGCCAAAGAGATGTTGGGCGTAGAATCGGCCGTGCTTATTCTTGTGGACTTTCAAGAGAAACTCGTTCGGGCCATGTTCGACCGGGAAACAGTCGTCCAGGAAGCGGTGAAACTCGTCAAAGGGGCTCAGGCGCTTGGACTCCCCATTCTGCGCACCGAACAAAACCCCGAGGGCCTTGGGCCGACGATTCCCGAGCTCAAACAACTGCTGCAAGGTTCCGCCCCAGTCACGAAACTCAGTTTCAGTTGCTGCGGAGAACAAGCTTTCCTAAAGAAGCTGGAAGAGCTGGAACCCGAACAGGTGATCATCGCGGGCCTGGAATCCCACGTGTGCGTGTATCAGTCCGTCCTGGACCTGTTGGAGATGGTTTCTGAGGTTCACGTGGTCGCGGACGCCGTCTCCTCCCGCACACAACTCAACAAGCAGATCGGCCTTGATCGATGCCTCCAGGAAGGAGCCTTCGTCACGAGCGTGGAGACCGTGCTCTTCGAGCTGCTGGGAGTGGCAGAGGGAGAGGAATTCAAACAGATCCTGAAGATTGTGAAATAGCCTCCACGACGCTGACATGCGGCGTGCCGTCATGAACGACGGGTAGTCAGCAGGCGCTGCTCCGCCACGAGCCCTCGCTCAATAGGTCATTCCTGGCAGTCGTCCCGCCACAGACAGCCGTATTCCATACAACCGCTTATGCGTTGGAAGCACGGGGCGTTGCCCTCTGTTTGCTGAATGATCCTGATGAGATCCGCCTTTCGGCGGCGCGAGTAGTTGCTTATGTTCATGGAGCGGGCTATCTCTCGGATTTTTCTTAATGTCATAGATTAGCTCCCATTTATAACAGATTAATCTTGCACAATTAGTCAGCCGCTTGGTCTTTAAGCAGAACTCCGCGAAAAAAGCAAGTGAGAATTCATCACCCACAAAGAAAAGGCCCCTTGTTCAGGGGCCTTTTCCGTCAGGGGGGCGCCGGGTGAGCAATTAAAGGGTGCGGAGCGCTCGCATGGAGAGGTTGCCGCCCGCCTCGCGACCGAATCCTAAGCCGCCGCAGCATCCTCCCGGACCGCGGCCCATGCATCCGCCTTCACAGGAACCGCGGCCGAATCCAGGGCCCATCCCAGGGCCGAATGAGCCGTACTGCCGCCGCTGTTCAGGGGTGAGCACTTCCCGGAAGGACTTGTCCATAGCCCGCTGCTCATTGCGCATCTTATCTTGTAGAGCCCAGATCTCTTCCTTCTTCTTGTCGATGGCCCCCTCGTCCGTCTTGGCCGAGGAATTGAGTTCCATCAATTCCAGGCGCTTCTTGCTCATTTCAGCCCTCAACGGCTCGGTCTTCTTGAGGAACTCCAGTCTCAGAGACTGCATCTTCTGCTGCTGCTCGGGAGTCAAATTAGACCATGCCTGAGACCCGGGGCCAAAACCACCCGGTCCACCGCAGCATGGGGGAGCCGCGTAAGCAACCACGGCAGATGCGACCAATGCCAGAGCAGCCAAGACAACCACCACCTTGCCAACTTTCATCGTGAATCTCCTTTTGAATCATGCTCAATGCGTTTCTATCGCTCAATACCGCAGGAAGCTGAGAATCCCGCGCTGACTTTCAGCTTTTTTCGGATTCCTCAGCAGCGAGTGTCAAAAATAGTGTCCGATTGCTGCTCCGACATTGGCTGGCGCCGGCCGCGCAAAAGACCTAGAATTGTGGCAACTGGTATAAGTGCGGGGAAGAATTACAGACTTGCTATTCAGCGGGCTTGGGAACCCCTGCGGGATGCACGGGGCAAATGCACTGCCCGCCGCGCCACCCGGGACCCTGTCCCATCATCTGTCTTTTCCATCCCATGCCGGGGCCCATCATGGGGCAGGCTCGGTCTTTGAGGAAAGTGAGAAAAGCGGCCCTCTTCTCTTCAGGAAGACCTTGCATGATCTGGCGGATTCTTTCTGCGGCCATTCGCTCTTCCTCGGCCTTGAGCGCGTTCAGTTCGTCGAGAGCCTTGTCGGCGGCTTTGGGGTCCTGGGGCTTTTCGGCGATAAGGTCCAGCAGGTCGGCCTTTTTCTGGAGGACTACCTGCCGCTTTTCCATGAGTTGACGTGGCCCGTCGCTCTTCCACATGCCGCGAATCGTCCTGAAATCACTTTCGGTGAGCGGCCCCTGAACCGCCGCTGCCGCGGCCGGGCTTCGGTCGGACAGCCACAAATGCCACGCTAAGGTGCCGGCCACTGCTATGTTCAGAGCCACGGAGAAGGCGAACAGCGCTATGAAGAGTCCCCTTTTCATCACTTGTTCCCCTGGTCCTGTATTTCAGCCAGGGCCTCTCCAAAGGACATGCCCGGCGGAGATACGAGTAGCTCCAAACTAGCGTCCGGCGGGGGGCCTTCAAGAATCTCGGTGAGTGACCGGCCCGCAAGGTTCCCCAGGCCCACAGCGACCATGATCAAGGCCACTGCAACCGGAACTTGGATCCAGCGTGGCACAAAGATTGAGGTCTGAGATCCCCGCTTTTCTTCAGCGATGCGAGCCTTCACCATCCGCGCGAGAGACATCCCGGGCTCATGGCGTGGCATGGACTTCAGGCTCCGGTCAAGCAACGTCATTCTCTCCAGGAAAGCGCTGCATTCGGCGCAGCTCGACAAGTGTTCCCGGACGGTTGTCATGCCGCCGGCGTCCAGCTCTCCATCCACGAGCCTGACGATGATCTTTTGACAGTCACCGCACCTCATGACCTCTTCCTCCACATATGCATACCTCGCGGAAGCGAGAATCCCGCGCGCCGTAATCAAGAAACCTGCGTGTCCGACCTCACAAATCCTCCCGCACGTCCTTGTCCGGTCTTACAGCTTCCGCGCCGACTCTTATTCACTTTCCATGATCTCCAGCAGCCTCTTCCTGGCCCGAAAGATCAGGGATTCCACCGAAGACGCTGAAGCTCCCATAATTACGCCGATTTCCGCATAGCTCAGCTCCTCCTGCGTTTTGAGCATAAGCGCGGTGCGTTGCCGTTCCGGAAGCTCGTTGAGCGCCGCCTGGACCCTCGCCATCTCCTGCTTGTTCGCCATCAAGTATTCCGCGTCGTGCGAATTCTCGGCCGCAGCGACATTCTCTTCCATTGAATCGGTTTCGTGTCCGAAGACTTCGCTGAATGCTCTGGTCGCCCGCCTCTTGAGATAGCTGTACACGTTGATGCTCTGGTTACGAGCGATGGCCAGGACCCAAGTCTTGAAGCTTGCCCGTGTAGGCTGGTATTGATCCAGACTCCGGAAGACTCTCAAGAAGGTCTCTTGGACGACCTCTTCGGCTTCGGGAGCGGAAGCGGTGATGCCGATCGCAACCCGATACACGAGCGAAGTGTAGCGCTCCACCAGTTCCGTAAACGCCTCGTCGGAGCCCTCTCTTGCTCGCCCGACCAGCTCTTCATCCGTGAGCCCCATACGTGAACTCATGCAGCCGGATTACCTCCTCAACAACAATATCTCTGTACACCATCGAAACGCAAAAATCACATGGGGGGCATGAACCGAGTTTTCGGCGTAGACCGAAAGGCTTGACAAGAGAGTATGGCGTTCCGCCGGAAAAGAACTGTAGACTTTCCTGGCAAAACTCTGTTCCTCGCAGACTTGAAGGCTCACGAACGATGAAAGCCCGGCCTCGTATCCACATAATCGTGTTGACCGGGATCGCGCTGATCGGTCTCCATGTAGCCCTTGCGTGCCTATCCTCGCAATTTGATTATGATCGGCCCCTGATGGATAAACCGGTTCCGTGGCTGGTGGCGCTGGAGTTGGCAGCCGGGGCTTTCTTTCTAGTCTCGGTCTATGCCATTCGCGGCGCTTCGAGGCGGGGTTTGGTGGCGTGGGCGCTCCTCGTGGGCCTTGCTCTCCGAGGGTTGATGATCGGCTCTACACCTATACTCGAAGACGACTTTTACCGGTACCTGCTCGACGGCGCGGTTGTGGCCAACGGATTCAGCCCGTATCGCTATGAGCCTGACCAGTTCGAGTCCCGGGCAGAGCAGCTTCCCGGACCTCTTCAGCAAATCGCCAAAGAAGGGCAGGACTCCATCAACCGAATCAATCACCCGCATCTGAAGACTATTTATCCGCCGGTGGCTCAAGTTGTGTTCGCGGCCGCATATTTCGTCGGTCCGTGGTCTGTCCTAGCCCTGAAGGCCCTCCTGCTGCTCTTCGACCTTGCAACCGTGGCGCTGCTGTGGCTCATTCTCCGCGGCCTCGGGCGATCCCCAACGTGGGCGCTGATCTACTGGTGGAACCCGCTGCTGATCAAGGAAATCTACAATTCCGCGCACATGGATGTGATCGCGCTGCCGCTGGTCCTTGGGGCTCTTATGCTAAGCTTCCGCGGCATGCCCCTCCGCGCGTCCGGAATGCTCGCTTTGGCGGTGGGCGCAAAGGTCTGGCCGCTCGTCCTGGCGCCTGTTCTGTTTCGACCTCTCTTGCGGCAACCTTCCAGATTGCTTGCCTCGGTGGGGCTCTTGGCCGGCGCGACAATAGCGTTCTTCGCGCCCGTGTGCGCCGCGGGGCTGGACATGGCTTCGGGATTCGTGGCTTACGGCCGCGATTGGGAAATGAATGACGCTCTGTACATGCTGATCCTGTGGATGATAAGGAAGCTGCTTGAGTTCGGCTCAGTTCCGAGCAGCCATGCGCACATCGCGGCTCGTGTCGTGGTGGTCTGTGTGCTCGCAGGCTGGATTGGGTGGGTTCTGCGCGAGCAGGATACTGACGAGGCCTTGCAGTGGGACAGTTGCCTGCTCATCGTGGCTGCGCTTTTTCTTCTGAGTCCCGCCCAATTCCCGTGGTACTACCTTTGGGTCATCCCTTTTATGACGATCTCTCCGCGGTTATCGTTGCTCGTTCTCAATGCGCTGCTACCCCTGTACTATCTCCGCTTTTATTTCCTCGCCCACGGACAGGCCGAGACGTTCGACCACCTGATCGTGTGGTTCGAATATGTCCCGGTCTGGGTTCTGATCGTGTGGGAATGGACGCGGCCCGAAAGCAATTGGGGAATCCGACCGTTCGCCCGTAGGCGTTCAAATAAGAAAAGCCTTCCGTGATAACAAGCGCGTATCCCCCTCCCATCAAGGGAGGGGGGTCTGAAAACCCGCTCCCCTGGCGGGAGAGGGGAGGGTGAGGGGGAACAGCCAGTGCCAAGAGCGAGCCATATTTTAGCGTCTACGCTGCGTTGCCCTATTTGGCCCCGGGCTGGCGTTCACGCAAACCGAAGTATCGCCTCCACCGGTTCCCGCGCGCTCCTGAAGAGGCTCGCAGGCGCATCAGGATGCGGATACCCTATTGCGATGCCGATAACCACTTTCTTGTTCTCAGGGATGCTGAGCGCTTGCTTGATGATATCCGGGTAGTGCATGGAGCAAGCCAAGTAAACGGTTCCCAGACCTTCCTGCCACGCCGCGTGACAGATCGTGGTCCCTATGGATCCGATATCCAGACATGCGTACGGTTCGTTGAGCCCTCCATCTATGGTGAAATACATACATGCGGGCGCGCCGAAGAACTGATACATGCTCAGGTAGTGCTTCATGCGCGCAGCGTTGTCGCCTCGTTCAACACCCATGAGGCTGAAAAGAGACCTGCCCAGGTCCATGTACCGTTTCTTGTGCGCCTCAGGGTAGTCAAGAGGCATGGTGATGTCAGGTCTGGGTGGATTGCCCTTCTGGACCTCCGCCACGAATTCCTCCGTTAACTGCTTGGCTTTTCCGCCGTCAGCCACTACAATTTCCCAGGGCTGGGTATTTCCCCACGAAGGGACCCAGCGGGCCACGTCTACTATTTTGATGATCAGTTCGCGCGGGACCGAGTCGGGAAGGAACGCCCTGATGCTGCGTCGGCCGCGAACAGCCTCGTTCAGTTCCATACTTAGCCTCCTCAACGCTGCCGTGTATACTTATTCAGAAGAAACAAAAATCATACCACGATTCCGGCGCTCGGAAGAAGAACATCTGTGCCGCGCCTGCGCCAATTCGCTTGCGCCGCAGGCAATCGACCCAACCATGTCATTGCGAGGAGTGAATGGTGGGACAGGTGTCCCGTCTGTCAACGACGGGCAACCGCGCGTTCCGCCCGGCGCCTCGCCGCCGCAGCCTCCCGCGGCGCCGTGTGTGAGATTGCTTCGTCCCCCGGATCGAGCGTCATGTCGCGTTTCGCGAGCCTCAACCCGACTTACCCTCTTCGGAATCAGGCGGGAACACGCGGTCTGTTTTGCTTTACAATTGTTCCGGGCTGGTTGATAATTTCCCGTGCTGTTCCTTTGTTTCCTCTTCATTAAAGATAATTTCCAAGGAGGATGGAAAATGGCGTTTAGCTTCCGTGGACGTGCCATTAGCAAAGTGGGAGTGATCGGATCCGGCCAGATCGGACCCGATATAGCCTTGCACTTTTCCAAGGCGCTGAGCCCCTTTGACGCTCGGGTTATCGTGGTCGATGTTGCTCCGGAAGCCCTGGAGAAAGGGAAAACCAAGCTTTTCAAGAAAGTGGATAAGGGCGTGGAGACAGGCGCGTTCAAAGCTCCGCAGGCCGAAGCCATGAAGAGCCACGTGACCTTCACGACCGACTACGGTGAGCTTAACGGGGCCGATCTGGTGGTTGAAGCGGCGACGGAAGATCTTGGCTTGAAGCGCCGGATTTTCAAGCAGGTGGAAGAACTGACAGCTCCTGACGCGATTCTGGCAAGTAACTCCTCGCATTTGGAGCCCGAACGGATCTTCGAAGAGTTGAAGGTCAAAGGTCGATCGCTCTGCGCCCATTATTTCTTCCCGGCTGAACGCAATCCTGCGCTGGAGGTCATCCCCGGCAAGGATACCGACGCTGCGGTAACCGAGTTTGCGCTCCGGTTCTATGAATTCATTGGCAAGTCCCCGGTTAAAGTGGGTTCCCGGTACGGGTACGCGGTGGATCCGGTATTCGAAGGCTTGCTCCTCGCGTGCGTGCAATGCCTGGACGCGGGCTTGGGCGACGCCAAGCAGATTGACACCGTTGCGTCCAAGTGTCTCGGTCTGCGAGTCGGACCCTTTACCGCGCACAACCTCACCGGTGGTAACCCGATCACCGCGCACGGGCTTTCGGAAATGCACGAGCGCCTGAACCCGTGGTTCAGAGTACCGGAACGGCTCCGGAAGATGGTTGAAACCAATGCCAATTGGGAAACACCCGCGCGAGGCGAGACCGTCGACGTGCCGCCGGACAAGGAAAAGGCCATTACCGATGAACTGGTCGGAGCTTACTTCGCGATCGTCTGCGATATTCTCGATGCGGGAATCATCACCACCAGCGATTTCGATATGATCATCGCGACCGCGCTGGATATGAAGCCGCCATTTACGTACATGAACAAGCTCGGTGTGGACAAGTCCCTGCAGCTCGTGGAAGCCTTTGCATCCAAGTATCCTGGTATGCCGGTCTCAAAGAAGCTCAAAGAGCAGGCGGCGTCCGGCAAGCCCTGGGAAATCCTGGACGTGCTGTACGAGAAGAAGGGAGATGTCGGGGTCATTACCATTCGGCGGCCACGCGCGCTCAACGCGCTCAACAGCAAGGTCTTTGCGGAACTCACGAGGTATATCGCCCAAATAAAGAGCGACCCTGAGGTGAGGGCTGCGGTCATCACGGGCTTTGGCAAGACCGCGTTTGTGGCGGGCGCGGATGTGAAGGAAATGGCCGGATTCACCACTCCAGCGGAAGGAGAGCAGTTTGCCCGCAAAGGACAGCTTATTTCCATGGATCTTCAGATGTTGGGCAAGCCACTGGTCGCAGCGATGAACGGACTCGCGCTGGGCGGCGGAATCGAGATCGCCATGTGCTGCACGGCCAGGGTCGCGCCCAAGGGCGTGGCTTTCTTCACGGGTCAGCCCGAAGTGAACCTGGGACTGATTCCCGGGATGGGCGGCACTCAGCGATTGCCGCGGCTCATCGGGTTTGAAAAGGCCTCGGAGATGATCCGAACAGCCAATCCCATTTCTTCTGGAAAAGCCCTCGAATACGGCTTGGTGGACGAACTCACGGACGGCGACGTTCTGGAAAGGGCTGTCCAGCTCGCTCGGGACATTGCGAACGGCACGGCCAAGGTAAAGGAGATGCCGCTGGGGCCGCTGCCGGAGGTTCCCGCGACGCTGCCGGATGTGGACATCGGCCATCATTCAAAAGCGCTCGACAAATTCGCAGTCGCGGCCATTTTGGAAGGCGCAAAGATGACGCTGGAGGACGGCCTCAAGAACGAGGCAAAATGGTTCGGCCAGTGCTGGACGACCGAAGACAATCGTATAGGCTTGAAGACCTTTGTCGAGAAAGGCGCTAAAGCCAAGGCCGAATTCATTCACAGGTAGGACACAGCGTCCAAGAGGAAGTCATGGACGAGTTCGTGAAAGCTCATTACAAGCTACAGGTGGACGAAGCGGTGAAGGCATTGCAAGAGCACGGCTTCGACGCTCGGTTCTTCGAGACAAGAGACGAAGCCGTGTCCTTCATCATGGCTCAGGCCGCTGAATGCAAGACAGTGGGCGTGGGTGGGACCAAGACGGTTCGTGCGCTCGGGATTGTGGACCTTCTCGATGCTGCGGGAAAGACGGTCTACGACAACTGGAAGCTCAAGCCCGGAACCCCCGAGGAACTCCAGTGCCGTAAGGCGCAGATGACCACCGATCTGTTTCTCTCTTCGGCAAACGCGGTGACCGTGACCGGAGAAATCGTCAACAAGGAAGCGTCGGGTAACCGAACCAATTCCATGACCTTTGGGCCTCAGCATGTGATCATCGTCGTGGGCCGGAACAAGATCGTTCCTGATATCGCAGCGGCTTTGGATCGGATCGAGCGCGTCGCAGCCCCTGTGCGCGCGATGGGTATGGGGCGCAAGACACCTTGCGTAAAAACCGGTGTCTGTATGGATTGCGATTCGCCGGATCGAATTTGCCGTATTACGACCATTCTCCACAGGAATCCCTTGTTCACGAAAATTTCCGTGGTGATACTCGACGAAGATTTGGGATACTGAGCGGCGTCGCGGGCGACGAATCAAGGATGCAATCAGACTAATTCGCCATCAAGCAGGCAACATTCGGATGCGAGCATGGTGGGACGGGCGTCCCGCCTGTGCGGAGATGACGGGCCGATGCCCGCCCTACCGCCATACAGTGAATTATTCCTTTCACAACGCCGTGACGTGACATCCAGCGACAGAAGAGCGGCATGATTGGGGCCGAGGACAGAGGCTTCCCTATTACATACACACCCCCGCCGTCACTTGGGTAATCATGGTTCCGCGTAAATACCCGTTGGGCTACTCAAATCGAGATCACCCGCCTAATGATTCGACCACGTCCGCGAGCCCCAACCTGCGCAGCCGTTCGGGATCGGGCATCGCGTCTTCGAGCCTCCAGCCATTCACCGCGTAATACGCTTTGGCCATATCATCGATCGGCAGAGACCTGTTCTTCAAAGGCCCGGAAGCGAGCGGCGGATCGCCGAAGATTCTCCCGTGAGGCCGAAAATCCCGCATGGGATTGAGACCTTCCCGCACGTTGAACGCGTGTCTGAGCTGTCCGACCCGCTCGCCGATTTCGAGGTAATCTTCGTGAGACAGGTTCCAGCCTGTCGCCGCGTTGAGCCACTCGCAAAGCGGCATATTTCCGCCCGCCTGAGTTCCGAAGAGGCAGACGCCGGCGCAATCCACGAGCATCTTGTAGTGCGAGCCGACCGAGACCTGGCGCGCGTGTTTGACGTGTTTCGTCTTCTCGGCAACTGCAGGAACTCGCTTGATTGCGCTCTTGAATTGCTTCTTGACCGGCTGCATGGCCAGATATTGATTGCATGATATTGTGTGGCGCCCCGGTGTAGGCTCAAGGTAGTACGTGAAACCCCACCCCGGATCGAACTTGGGATCGTGCATGGGCGCTTCGATGCCTCCGCAATGGACCGCGAACCGCCCGGCCCCTCTACCGATCTTTTCGGCAGCGAGCTTAACCCCGTCCGCGAGCACGTCTCCGATCCCTTCCCGGTTGATGATCGTGCGGGTGAGTTCAATGACCGCCTGAGAGTCGCCCCACTTGAGTTCCAATCCGCCCGTGTCGGCCTTGGTCAGGACGCCGTTCTCGAAGCACTCAATCGCGAACGAAACTACGGCCCCACACGAAATTGAATCGATGCCTCCCCGATTCACCAGGTCGTTGATATGGAATATGGAGTGGAGATCGTCATTGACCGTCATGTTGGCGAACGCGCAGATGGTTTCATATTCGGGCTTGTGCATCTTTTCGATCTTGTGCGGGCCGTCGGTCACCGTCACATGCCCGCCGCAGCGGATTGGGCATGAGTAACATCCGTATTTCCGGGTCTCATAGGCTCTGATGCGGTCCATGCCGACCTTGCTGTGTTTCGCGAACGGGAAGTCGGGATGCGCCGCGCCGCCCCAGTTCTTGGTCGGGCTGTCCCCGTTCTGCGCGCACATGGCCACGAGAGAGGGTGTTCCGAACCCACGCAACAGCCAGCGCCACACAAATGCAAGCTGCTTGTTAAAGAGCCCCTTTGCGGCCAGCCACCCAAAGAGGGCCATGACCCGGTCGTTGAACAGCTTGGCGGTAAAGGCAGGGTCTTTAATTCGACGGCGATACTTGGCGGTCAGCTCCTTCATGTTTGCCGCATTCGCAACGCCCACCTTCCGCCGGCCCACGGCCACCACCGCTTTGAGCTTCTTCGAGCCCATGACCGCGCCCAGACCGCTCCGCGCGGCCATTCTGCCATAGTCGTTGCATATGCCCGCAATCCGGCTGAGTCGCTCCCCCGCCGGACCGATACAAGCCACTTGGGCCCCCTGACCGTGTCGGTCGCGCAGGACGCGTTCAGTCTCGATCGTGTCCTTGCCCCACAAGTCGGACGCGTCTTTGATCTCTGCGTTGTTCTCGTCGATGAGCAAATAGATGGGTTGCTCGGACGCGCCTGTGAAAAAGAGCGCGTCGATGCCGCAGCGTTTGAGAAACGGAGAAAAATATCCGCCGCAGTTGGCGTCACCCCAGCCTCCGGAAGCGGGGGATTTGCCGACCACAGTGAAACGTCCTGTGAAGAGCGACCCTGTATCGGTGAGCAGTCCCGTGGTAAAGCCCAGGATATTCTCAGGTCCCAGAGGATCGGCGCCCGGCTTCATGCGATCCCACAGAATCTTGGCGCCAAGTCCTACACCGCCTAGGAACTTCCGGTAGAAATCTTCGCCAAGCTGCTCGTACTCGATCTTCCGCGCGGTCAGATCCACCGTGCAGATTTTGTCGCAAAAGCCCCGGCCACCTGAACTCGTTTCTCCCTTTGGCATACACAACCCCCTTCTCCCTCCGAGGACTTCGGTAGGGCGCTTGAAACCGATTGGCTTGAAATACAGGTCCTCGCGGCCTCGCTACTTCTTAAGCTCCCGGATCATCTCCTCAACTTCTTCGTAACCTTCCGAGTAAAATCTCTCTTCCGCGGGGTGAAGCTCTTTGAGCAACCGGAGGAATTCACCCGCGTGCACGATCTCTTCCTCGGCTATGTCGCACAACACCTTCTTTGCCAATTCGTTGTCAGTGGATTCCGCCAGTTGCTGGTAAAGTTGGACCGCTTCATATTCCGCGGCAATAGTATACCGAATTGCGCGGACGAGTTCCTCATGGGTTATTTTTCGGTCGTTCGCAAGCCCTGCGAAAGGATTAGAAAACTCCGGCATACGAGACCTCCCTTCGTTTACAATTCGTAACACAAGGCTGCAAAAGAGAAGAGTCCTGTTCTCGCCTCTCTGCAATCTCCATCAGGGCCTCGTGGGTTCTGTTTTTCCTTGCCCGGCTTCCGGAGAGCGTCGCAAGTATTCCAGAAAAGCCGCGCACAGCGGCGACGGCTCGCGACTCTTTCGCCGCGCCAGATAAAATGGACGTGAAAAGCGGACACCCGCAATTTCAATCGCGGCGATAGTCCCGTGCGCCAGGTCATCCTCAACAGCGTGGCGCGAAAGTATGGAGACCCCGATTTTCGCTTTGACGCCCTGGCGAACCGCTTCCGTGCTCCCCATCTCGGCTACGGGAGCGAGTTGGCGCCGATCGAATCCGTGCTCCTCCAGGATTCGTTCCATCACCGAGCGTGTGCCCGACCCCCGCTCTCGCAGTATGAAGGGCTCTTGAGCCAATTCATCCGGCTTGATGGCGCCTCGCTTGGCCCAGGGATGTTCCGGATGCGCCACGAGGATCAGTTCGTCTGAAAACACTTCTTCGAGGAGTAGTCTCTTATCGGTCCACCGGGTTCCGATGAGGCCGGCTTCCACCGCGCCTTCCGCCACTTCTTCAGCGACTTCCGCGCTGTCGGAGATCCTCAATGTGATCTGAATCGCTGGATGCAGGGCCTTGAACGAGCCGATGAGCCGCGGCAGGAGATAGGTCCCGGGAATGGTGCTCGCGCCCAGTGCTAAATTCCCTGCAAGCTCCCCCTTGAATTGCCGCAACGCTTGGACCGCTTCCTCCCTCATTCTGAGAATAGCCAAAGCGTATTGATAAAAGATCCTGCCCGCGGGGGTGGGCAGCGCTTCGCGTCCGAGACGGTCAATCATCTTTTCGCCAAGAGCCTTTTCCAGCGTATGGATGTGCTCGCTCACCGTAGGTTGTGACAGAGCCAGCGATTCGGCGGCTCGCGTGAAACTCTTGAACTCCACCACCTTGCAGAAGACCTCAAGCCGCCTTATGTCCATGCTTCCGATCCTCTGCCGCACAGATGCTCAAGCCTGTTCCGACTCAGGGCGCCCGCCCCTACGGTTGATCGCATAGCTCCCTTGCGGCCCCACAAAGGGCATAATGAGCAGCTTGGGCAAGGTGAGCTCCCTCGGATCGC
This sequence comes from Deltaproteobacteria bacterium, assembly GCA_016875095.1. Taxonomy (GTDB): domain Bacteria; phylum Desulfobacterota; class Desulfomonilia; order Desulfomonilales; family Desulfomonilaceae; genus VGSG01. Next base: position 5,125 of record VGSG01000044.1, on the reverse strand, counting down.
GGAACTGATTCAGACCAATGGTCATTCCCATGTGGCCTCGCGTCGGCTGCGCCCGATACGTGCCCATAAGGCGATCCCACCAGGGGTGATTGAACCCGAAGTTGCTGTTGGTTTCGAACGGAAAGACCGAATGGTGGACCCGGTGCATGTCCGGAGTCACTACAAAAAGTCTCACAACCCGATCGATGCCCAGCGGGATACGAACATTGCCATGATTAAACATGGCTGTGCCGTTCAGGAGGATCTCGAATAAGATCACCCCCACAGGAGGCGCGCCCGACACCACTACCGCTGCGTACTTTATTACCATGGAAAGAAGGATCTCGATCGGATGGAAGCGCGTGCCGGTGGTCACGTCAATATCCATGTCCGCGTGGTGCATCATGTGCAGCCGCCACAAGGCCGGCACGGCATGAAACATCACATGCTGCAAATAAATCACAAAATCCAGGAACACCACGGACGCGACCACCGCGAACCAATGCGGCGCAGCCGTATTATTGAGTAACCCCCACCCTTCTTGCTGCGCTGCCGCGGCAATCCCCACCGCGGCCCCAGAAAATATGAGCCGCAGAACGATCGTGTCTATCGTTACAATACCGATATTGGCGAACCAACGTGAGGCCTTCGACGTGGTCAGTGAACGCCGCGGGGCAAGCAGTTCAGCCGCGGCGACCGCCGCGAAAATGCCAATGAAGAATGCGAATCGGATAAGAGGCTCGTTGGCAAGCACAAGTTCCGTCACGGTCATCTCGCGTCCTCAGCCGTCTCTTACGAAGGCAGGCCACGCTTCAAGAATAAAGAAATGCGGTCTTATCGCGATTCTTTTGCGAACAGACTAGCTTATTCTCTATTCGTGTCAAGGGAAGCCGGGCTCGGCGGACAGCGGGCGATCACATTGGAGGAACCGAGCGTTCCCCCCCTTTTCGATCCGACTAACCGTCCGATATCAATATGATAGCGTCCGCAACCAATCCGGCGTCCAAGAATTTTGACGAGCGCGTCAAAACAAGAAAACAAGTCCTGTGAGGCCCCCCTTGGGCCCAATTTACCTGAGAAACCGCTTCCCGAGGCTCGAAGAGCGTTCGTACCCGCCCCGTAACCCATTGTTATGTTAGGCAACTTCCGGGCCCTTGACAAAGGCCTGCTCCTCGTTTAAAGATTGCTTCCCATGACGCCCTGTAAGCAAAAGGGCTTTTGAATCCTCACTCGATTTCTGAGAATCAGACCTGATCCGTGCGCACACAGAACCATGAGAGGCAGCCAATCTACCGGTTGCGCAGTTCGTTCAGATCGGATGTCGGCCCGCTTCAACGCTATGGCCAACATTTCGGCGCGTAATGGCGCCATTGGAGGGTAGCCACGTGGAAGTAGTGAGCAGTCACCGGACTGGAGGTCTCACGGGGCAGAAGAATCGGCTTCAGAGTGACCGGGAGGTCGTTTCCAAGAAGATGGAACCCAGCCCCATCATGATGAAGGGAAACCGAGAGACTGATAGGCCCTACCGAAAGGTTGATTGCGACCATTACGGCAAGTGTCTCGATGTTGCGCTCAAGAGCCGTTGGTCGGACTTCTCTTGCGCACAATGCGGCGCTTACAGCAGGACCCGATTCATCGAGCAGGCTTCGGGTTCGGACGATTACTGGTAGGATTGGCGCCCTTCCCCTTCAACAATCCGTGAAAAGAGTCCCCATCGTCATAGCTTGGTCAATTGCTTTCGCGTACGTGGAAGCCGCGGTTGTCGAATACTTGCGCGCTCTGTACTACCCGCTTGCAAAGGATGGCTTTGATTTCCCGATCCTCACTTTGGCCCAACTCCAGGGGCTGGGCCGGGAGCACGTTCAGCGCCTCTTTATAGAACTCGCGAGGGAATTGGCCACCCTGGTTATGCTTGCCGCAGTGGGATTCATGGCCGGCAGGAACCGGCGGGAAGCCCTGGCCCATTTCATGATCGCCTTCGGGGTCTGGGACATATTCTTTTATCTTTGGCTCAAGCTCTTTCTCAACTGGCCCGCCGGTTTGATGACCTGGGACCTTCTCTTTCTCCTTCCCGTTCCGTGGGTGGGACCGGTGATAACGCCCTTGATTATCTCGGTAGCTTTGATCCTGTCGGGCTTGATTGTGCTCTATTTTGAATTCAAGGGACGCCCGCTCTCCAGCGAATGGGCGGATTGGGCGCTTATGATAGCCGGCGGCGCCGTTGTGATCACCGCGTTCTGTTGGGACTACAGCAACATCATGGAGGGCGGATTCCCCAACCCGTTCAACTGGCCCCTCTTTGGGGCAGGCTTGGCGCTATCTTCCATCACCTTTCTTCTCGTAATTCGACGCAACCTAAGAGACCGATCCTAGGGGGCTTAGCTTCACAGATGCGGTGAGGCCGGCCCCAAAGCGTGTGAGCAGTCGCGTAGGATGCTGTGACCCCGCGTATCGCGCGGAGGCGTTCAGTTAAGCAGCCCTGTCTTTTCATGCGTCATTCCCGCGGAAGCAGGAATCCGGTCACGCCAAAGGCGTGATTCAATCCCGCGTTCCGCGCGGGACCGGACCCCGGATCAATGCCTGCCCCGGACTCCGATCCGGGGTTCGTCGGGGTGACGTGGCGCTGCTTGGGTTGGCTAACTGAAATCGCTGAGACGATCCTATAATTCTGCGCCTATGGGCATACGAGGGCCTTTCCGTCAGCACATGCTCCGGCGGATCTGCGTGAGGAGCGGTTCCCTGAATTCAGGCCGATCCCACAACTCTTTGAAGCTGACCAGGTCTTCGCGGTGCTTGAGGATGCAACCCAGGGTCTCGGCCACGGTCTCTTCATCCAACGCGGACCGGTCCAGCGCGAGGAGCGCCGCGGCCCAATCCAGGGTTTCCGCGAGGCCCGGTCGCTTGACCAGGTCTTCTTCCCGAATACGCTTCATGAACGCGGCAACCTGCCCGGCCAGTTCCAAAGCTATTCCCGGCACGCGGGCCATGATGATGCGGCATTCCTTCTCTTCATCCGGGTAATCGATCCAGTGGTACAGGCAGCGCCGTTTGAGCGCGTCATGGATGTCGCGGGTGCGGTTGGACGTCAGAATCACCACCGGCCGGCGGCGTGCTTTTATGGTGCCGATTTCAGGGATGGATATCTGGAAGTCCGAGAGCACTTCCAGCAGTAATGCTTCAAATTCTTCGTCGGAACGGTCTATTTCATCAATGAGCAAAACCGGTCCCTGCTCGCGAGGCGACAGAATGGCCTCGAGGAGAGGCCGTTTAATGAGGAATTCTTCGGCGAATATGGTCTTGCTGACCTGTCTCGGATCCGCGCCGCATTGTTCGCCGAGTTTGATTTCCAGGAGCTGCCGTGGATAGTTCCACTCATAGAGCGCGTGGTTCGCGTCAAGCCCTTCGTAGCACTGCAAGCGGATAAGGTCGGTTTTCAGCGCTCTCGCGAGGACCGCGGCAACTTCGGTCTTTCCTACTCCGGGTTCGCCTTCCAGGAAGAGCGGCTTTTTGAGCCGCGCGGCCAAATAGATAACGGTGGCGAGAGATCGCTCGGGGATGTACTTTTCGTCCAGGAGGCTTTTTTCGACAGATTCAATGGAATCGAACATGTTGCATCTCTGTTTCCAGAGTAAGCCTGCTCGGTTTTACGGTCAAGTACAGAAAAGGTTTTGTGGCGTGTGTTGAGCACGTGGGTCGAAAGAGTGACCCCGTTGATTTGTGATGGGATCGCTTGCTTTGAAAATCCCCTCTTATCGCACGGACCGTACAAGAGAATTAAGCGGTTGCTGACAGCCTGGTTGTCCCGGAGGGACATTCCGATAGTAGCCCGGCAATTCAGGAACTGTTTCAGAACTACGATCCCAATCCAGATCGTGCCATAATTAGTGAAGTGGGTTTCACCTGGGTGGCCACGACGTCACACGTCGGGGCCACCCAGTCGGACCCCGGCACACCGATCATGGCCCGATCACAGTTGGGATCGTAGTTTTGAGACAACCTCATGAAGCGTGCCCCTACAAATCCTCGCACGGTCGTACTCAAATGGGTGGCGTCATACGTCCCGGCCCCGAAGCCACAGGAGATTTCTTTCTCTGAGCAAATTACGGCCGCGGTCCCCTGTGGCTTCGCGACCCCAATCACGCATCATCCTCTTTCATGGCTTCGAACGTGGCCTTGATGGGTCCGAGCCGTTCGTAATCCGGCTCCTTGCCCGCCTCGTCCAAGACGTCCTCGTACTGCTCCACCAACCAGGCCATCAGCCCGCGGTGCGCTTTGGGGAGCGAAGCAAAAAACGGTTCAAGGATCCGGATGCCCTCGCGAAACGCTTCAGCCGCGTCTTGTAGCCTGGAGTCCGCTCGCAGACAAAAGCCCAGCGTGCCGAGAGACCGTGACAGGTCAGGCAGGAACGCGTCCGGACGGTCCTTGGCAAGCTTGCGGCGAATAGCCACTGCCTCCTGAGCAGCTTTCAGCGCATCCTCGTGTCGACCCAGTTCGCTCAGCATCGCCCCGAGGTTGTTCAGGGCCACGGCCAAGTTGGGCAGGAAGGCGTCCGGGCGGGCCTTGGCAAGATCGCGATAGATCTCCGTGGCCTCCTGGGCAGCCTTCAACGCTTCCTCGCGGCGGCCCAGATCGCTCAGCCTGCCCCCCAGGTTGTTGAGGCTCATTGCCAGGTCGGGCAGGAACGCGTCCGGACGGGACTTGGCAAGCTCGCGATAGATCTCCGTGGCCTCCTGGGCAGCCTTCAACGCTTCCTCGCGGCGGCCCAGATCGCTCAGCCTGCCCCCCAGGTTGTTGAGGCTCATTGCCAGGTCGGGCAGGAATGCGTCCGGACGGGACTTGGCAAGCCCTTGATAGATCTCCGTGGCCTCCTGGGCAGCCTTCAACGCTTCCTCGCGGCGGCCCAGATCGCTCAGCCTGCCCCCCAGGTTGTTGAGGCTCCCGGCCAGGTCGGGCAGGAACGCGTCCGGACGGGCCTTGGCAAGCCCTTGATAGATCTCCGTGGCCTCCTCGGTAGCCTTCAGCGCTTCCTCGCGGCGGCCCAGATCGCTCAGCATGTTTCCCAGGTTGTTGAGTAAGCGGGCCTCCTCAGCGCGCGTATGCTCGTCCCTCCGATCCCCACGCACAAAGCTGAAGATTCGTCGCAGGT
>VGSG01000043.1 GCA_016875095.1 Deltaproteobacteria bacterium | reverse complement strand
CAACGCGCATCACGGTCGCGTGGAAGTCACCAGTTCACCTGGAAAAGGGAGCACGTTCAGCATATTCCTCTCATCCGCGTGACATTCGAATTCTCACAACTTCTTTCCCCGCGGGTAGTGCTCGTTGGTTTTCGAATTTCCGATGGGTCATCCACCCCCACTTCCCAATTCGGAAAGGGTCGATTGAAGCAGCGCAAGCAAGAACCCGTCGCACCCGTGGGCTGCTACGAGCGAGATGCCTATAGGTATTCCGTTCACGCTTGCGAGCGGCAAAGATACCTGGGGCAGACGGCAGATCCCTGCGACCGCGGTCAAGGAGAGCGCTCTGGGATAGTAATCCCCCTTCGTGCGATCAAGTCCCAGGGCGCCCTTTAGGGGCGCGAGAGTGGGGGCGGTGGGCAGACACAACAGATCCGTTGGTCGCAGAAATTTCCTCAGAGCTTGATAATAGCGCTCCCGGCGGCTAACGGCCTCTGAGAGGCCTTTTCGGTCATAGTTCTTCACCAGCTCAAAGCTCATGGCGATCCTGGGCCCGAATTGCGGCTTGACCGATTCCACCCATGATCCCAGGCAGCTCCAGATCTCGGCCCATTGAATCGCGCCGTACGTTTCGTACCAGTTCCTAAGTCCTCTTCCGGCGCCTTCCTCCACGATATCCTCCAGGCGAGCCGTGCGCGCGCGGCCTGGAAAAAGTTCCTCGATAAGCCTGAGCGGTCCCAGGAGAGCCTCTCTCACGTCAGGGTCAACAATGTTGAAAGCGTCTTCCATGACATAGATTGTTCCCACATCCACATGCGATGGAATATCGCATCCCACCAGGACCGAGCCGACGCGGGAGAGGACTTCCGGGCTTTGCGCCAGCGCCCCCACAGTGTCGAAGCTGGGCGCCAAGGGGTTCACCCCGGCGACGGAGATCGCTCCGTGAGTGGGACGGTACCCGAAGATTCCGCAATTGCTCGCGGGAACTCGCACGGAACCACCTGTGTCCGTGCCGAGCGCGAAGTCGACCAAGCCACAAGCTACCGCTGACGCGGAGCCACTGGAAGAGCCCCCCGGGACTCGATCGGGCGCCTTGGGATTCAAGGGCGTTCCGTAAAAGAAGTTTTCGCCGTTCAGCGCGAACGCAAGTTCGTCCGTCACGGTCTTTCCCGCGCACGTGGCGGCCGCCCAGAGCAATTGGTCTACGCAGACGGCATTAGCGGCTGCTTCGGGATGCGTGTCTCCCCAGGTGGGATTCCCGCAGGAGGTCTTGCGGCCTGCAATGTCGATCAGGTCCTTGGCGCCGAAACGTAACCCGGAGAGAATGCCTTCCCCCTTGGCCTCCAAGACAAAGGTTTCCACAAACGCGCCTGATTCGTCCACGTGAGAGTTCCTCCCCATGAGGCTTCTCCGGCCCGATCGATCCCGAAGCGGCCCTCTCGTTCCCGAACCGCCTCCAGACGGTCGGAATGGCGAGACTAAAAGCGGTCGGTGAACCACTTCCGAAAGATTCTGTACCGCTTGATCGGTTTACCGCCACAATCCTGCACCAGGCCATTTATGGCTTCGTTGTCTTCAAGGGTCCATCCCAATTCCAGATAATCGTACCCGCCTTGAGCCAGGCTTTTCCATGAGTGGTCGAGAGCGACGAAGGGGAAGCCCATCTTTCTGTATTTGGGCTTTATGCCCAGGAGCAGACCACGCACCCCGACGACCTCTTTTCGGAACAAGAGTATCTTCAAGAGCCCCAGGAGACCGATCTTGCCGTTCAAACGCTTGAGAAGAGGATTTATGTCGGGAACCATCACGGCCACAGCCACGGGTTCGCCGTCCCAATACACAAAGAAGATCAGTTTTGCGTCCGCGATTCTCTTGAGGTTTCTGCCGACCTCGCTCAATTCATCCGGTCTCATGGGCACGAAGCCCCAATTGTCCCACCAGCAGGCGTCGTAGAGATCTTTCACTATGTGGAGTTCTTCATCGACACGCTTTAGGTCGATCGTTCTGATCATGGTCCGCGGATCGTTGAGGAGGCGGTCACCCACCTTCTTGACCCATTCAGGTGGGCGGTATCCATCTCTGTGCCCTATGAACGTGAGGAGGTCCTTCTCTTTGCGAAAACCCGACTGCTGCGCGAGCTCAACATAGTAGGGCGGGTTGTAGGGCATCTGAAACCCGGGCGCTTGATCAAAGCCCTCGACCAACATACCGACTTCATAATTGGTGGAGGGGTTGAGTGGGCCGCGAAAGATCGTCATTCCCTTGTCCAGCACCCATTCCTCAACGGCTGAAAAAAGAGCTTGCGCCACCTCAAGGTCTTGGACACATTCGAAGAACCCCCACGCGCCCATGCGGGTATGGTGAAATTCGTTAAAGGTCTCGTCGACGATCCCGACGATTCTGCCCACCGGCTCGCCGCCGCGTCGGGCAAGAAGGAGGATTCCGTCCGCTGCGCGCCAGAAAGGGTGCCCCTTTCTGTCCAGGAGATGCAGCAGGTCCTTCTTGAGTGGCGGGACCCAGAGAGGGTACTCCCTGTAGATTCTCCACGGAAGATCCACAAAGGCCGTCAGATCGGCTTTGCGCTCCACGGGAATGATCTCTAAGCCGGATGATACCACTGCTTCCCCTACCCAAGCTGCGAACAGGACCGGCACGGACGGCGCCGCGATTGCGATGAGTCCGATCGCCACCTTGTTTCAGAGCCCTGTTATCTAGGGTGGAAACTATCCCAGTGTACGTGCGCGGGTCGTAAGAAGTCAACCCTGATCAGGCAGTTTGTAGCCCTAACGATAATCCGGTCCGGCGCGTCTGGTCAACGGCCGTTGGTCGTGATAACATGACGCGGTCGTAAGTCGGATCGAACCACAAACATTCTTACCGGTTGCTTGCACGGAGGAGGTCATGGGCCTGTACGACTGCTCTATCTATGGTCTTATTCGGCGAAACGGGAGGACCTACCACGGGGAGAACGCTCTCACCATCGGAGGGCAGAGACTCACCCACCGGGGATTGCTGGAGAGTGTGGACCGTCTCTCCGCAGGACTGATGACGCTCGGCGTCAAGAAGGGCGACCGGGTATGCATCTTGGGCAAGAACAGCCTCGAATACGTCTATCTCTACGGCGCGGCCGCGCGCCTTGGCGCCGTGCTCGTTCCCGTCAACTGGCGTCTCAAGCCCGAGGAGATCGCATACGTCATCTCCGACACGACACCCGCGATCTTATTTGCAGATCCCGAATTCCAATCGATGGCCGGCGAACTCCTGGCCGCCGCGGGATCTCCCGCCATCCCGTTCAGCATGGGTCCCGGCGCAGGGCCTTTCAAGCCCTTTGCGGATCTGATGAAACAGGAATGGTCCGGCGCGGCTCCCGATGTTTCCAGCGATGACGATTATGTCATCATCCACACCGCTGCTGTGCACGGCAAGCCTCGCGGCGCGGTTCTCAGCCAGCGCAACCTCCTTATCACCGGGCTCCAATTGGCCTGGAGGTGGGGGCTGAACGAGCAGGACGTGAACCTTGTGGCTTTGCCCCTCTTTCACGTCGCAGGCTCGCTCCTGATGGTCGCGGCCATGACCGCGGGCGCTTCCAATGTTCTGCTGCCCAGCTTTGACGTGCAGGCAGCCCTCGATCACGTCGTGCAGGACAAGGTGACGATGTTCGGAGAATTCCCGCCCATGCTGAAGAGTTTGATGGATAAGGCCGCGGAGAAGGGTGAGACCATGTCCACTTTTCGGCACGTGCTCGGGCTCGACCAGCCGGACACGGTCAACGCGTTCCAGGAAATGACCGGCGGCACGTTCTGGGCTATTTACGGCCAGACCGAGACCGGGGGCTTGGTTACCACCGCTCCGTATACGGAGCGCTTGGGCTCAGCGGGAAAGGCCTTCCCCTTGGCCGAGGTGGCGATCGAAGACGATCAGGGAAACATATTGCCCCCGGGCAAGTCGGGAGAAATCGTGGTGCAGGGTCCCATGGTCTTCAGAGGGTACTGGAACCTGCCGGCCGACACCCAACATACCTTCCGGCACAGCCGACACCACACAGGCGACAGGGGTAGATTCGATGAGGACGGTTATTTGTGGTTCGAGGGCCGTGCGCCCGAAAAGGAGTTGATTAAGCCGGGAGGAGAGAATGTGTACCCGGCTGAAGTGGAGAGCGCGATCCTGGAGCACACTGCGGTGAAGGAGGCCTGCGTGATCGGGGTGCCTGATTCGCACTGGGGAGAAGCCATCAAGGCCGTCTGCTCGCTCAAACCGGGCGCTGCCCTGGAGGGGGCCGAGCTGATCGAATTCGTCGCGTCCCGAATTGCGCGCTTCAAGAAGCCCAAACATGTGGTCTTTGTTCCCGAACTGCCCAAGAAACCGGACGGGACCGTGGATCGAGAAAAGGTGAAAGCCGACCACGGTAAGGTATGACCGGCGCAAGCGGTCTCAAGGCCCAGCGCTCTTGGAAAAGGCGTGGGGAGGCCCTTTCCGTTGAACTGTCCCATGTCTCAATCGAGAGACGGGATTCCATGTATGGCGCCACGGATGTGTCCTGCTTCTCGCGGGATTCATCCGCGCATCAACGACTGTCGCGGCGCGAGGGAGTCGTCCGTGAGACCAAATGCGCGAAGGCGTTCTCCGATCTCGGCGACCGGCAATTCCGATTTCGATTTGACAGGCTCTTGCGGAGACGACCGTTGTTGTTGTTTGCGGCGCCGCGGCACGCTCACGGAAATTATCGGCTCATACCCAAAGTAACGACGAACATGGTCAGCGCAGCAACAGAGCCGGTCCAGTAGACGAAATCCATGCCCCCCTCTGCGAAGACGAGCCCCATGAGCGCCGGCCCTATGGTCTGACCGAGCCGCAGCAACATGCTGTTGACGGACATGATGGCGCCCCGGCTGTCCGCGGGAGAAAGCTCCGCCAAGAGGGCGATCCTTACCGGGGCTCCCAGCCCCATAGAAGCGCCGAGGAGAGCCACGGGCAAAGCGAATGTCCAAAGGTTGGAGAGAAACGGGACCACGGCCATGGAAAGAAGGAACAACACCGATGAGGCGCACAAGAGAGCAATGCTTCGGAACCTCCCCGCGAGTCGCCCGACCTGGGAAGACGCGAGCGCGGTGAAAAGAGAAGCGATGGCGCCGATCAAGCCGATAGAAGCCGGCGAGAGCAGGAAACGCTCTTCCAGTAGAATGGGGAAATATGTGATGTACGGCCCGTACAGTATGATATGAGTGAGCAGTGTGATGGCAAAGAGCGCGACCATGTTTCTCGCGGCGATGACGGAGAACGTGGCCTTCACGTACTCTTTCAGCGCCACAGTGGCGCGGGGCTCGGGATTGTCAAGGAAGAGCTGCGCCAGGAATGCCAGACCAAGCGAGGAAAGAGGCAAGAGAAAGGCGTACTGCCAACCCCACATCGCGAGTATCCCGCCAAGAGCGGGAAACAAGGCTGTCCCCGCGCTCAGAACTATGGCGCTATAGCCCATAGCTCTTACCCGATCTTCGCCCTCATAGAGGTCTCCGATCACAGTGGTGTTGAGAACCCCTATAGGCGCCACTCCGATGCCTTGAAGAAATCTCAGGTAGAGAAGAGTCTCGAAATCCGGCGCTAACGAGCACGCTGCCCCGAAGACGCCGAAGATGACGAGCGACACGACGAGAATTCGCTTTCTTCCCAGCCTGTCCGCGAGCACGCCGGCGATGGGTGACAGGACGACTCCCGGGAGCGTAAACGACGTGATTACGAGCCCTATGGCGCCGGGCGAAACGCCCAAGTCGCGCACAAGGGTCGGCAAAACGGGCATGATGCTGGACACGCCCATAATCACCATGAGCGTGACCCCGCCCATGATCTGCAAGTTGGTGTCCAGGTAGAGCTTCTTCAATGGATTCGCTCTCTGCCGAATGCCGACAATTCTGAGCTTATCGACGCGCCGTATGACGGAGATCGGTAGGCTGGGTCAATTTGGGGCCTGCTCAGGCTATTTGCCGGTGATCTCTCTGACCTTCTCCTCGGCCTGGAAGGAAACCCGATGCATTTCGGCCTCGATCCGCTGCCTGTACTCTTCGTACGCCTCGGGTTCCAGGCCGTCAGGAACCTCGGTAGGCTTGCCGAAGGCCATCACGATGGCGCTGAAGGGGAGGGGAAGGATCATCCGATCCCAGGACTTGAACTGAAACTGGCGGGTCGCCCAACTTACGAGCGGCACAACAGGCTGTCCGGTTCGCTTGGCAATCATGACGATGCCCATTTTCACCTGCCGGGAAGGCCCGCGGGGCGCGTCCACGGCCAACCCGGAGCAGTAGTTCCTTTCCCGGAGTAAGTCGACCAGTTCATCGAGGGCTTCCTTGCCTCCCTGGGAAGACGAGCCTCTGGTGGTGTCATAGCCCATGTAACGTAAGCAGCGGTCGATCAGCTCACCGTCCCAAGAGCGGCTTACCATGACCGCCCCGGGGTAGCGTCGGCAGTAGTAAACCGGGAAGAGCATGGTGCCGTGGAAGCAGGCGCAGGCAAACGGTCTCTTCTTGCACACTGCTTCTTCGTATTCCTGATTCAACAGGATCTTCTTGCACGTGATATCCAGCAGCCGAAAATATCCGTTGACCAGGCGCGGCGCGAAAAACAAGAGAGCCCTAAACCAAAGCCGTTTGCCTTTTTCGGTCTTTGCTTTCTCCTCGGACACGCCGCTGTCTCCAATCCAATGATTGCGAAGTCGAGCGCCTGCGCCCCGCCGAGCCCTTGACAGCGATCTTGAATGAAAAGCCTTACGCCGTCAACAGGCGAGGCAGGCGCCGGGCGTCGCATCACGAGGAGGTTGACAGGAACCCACCACACAGCCTACAGTCTGATAGACCCGACGGGAATATTTGATGATTGCCCGGATAAATGCATGATAAAGTGAAGGTTCCCGGGACTTTTGGACGTAAGGCTCGGACAGAGCCGCAATTTACGGAAGTTCGGAATTGCGCTTTCTTGTGAATCGTGGTCTGAAAAAAACCTGCGAAATCGCGAACAACCTACCCGGAATTTAGGGAGAGCTCCATGAGCGAGAACGAATGGAAATTCGCCACAAAGGTGATTCACGCGTGTCAGTCCCCCAAGGATTGGCATGGTGGGACCTTGCCGCCCATATATCAAACTGCGGCCCACAGATTCGACACCGCTGAAGAGCTCAGTGACGTTTTCGCGGGTCGGGAGCCCGGATTCATTTATCAACGCCTCCGCAATCCCACCAACCAGGTGATCGAACAGAAGATCGCAGCTCTGGAGGGCGGGGTGGGCGCAGTCGCGACGAGTTCCGGCATGGCCGCGGTGGCAAACAGTGTGTTGGCGATCGCTGACTCGGGCGATGAGATCGTCTCAGGCAACAGTCTCTTTATGTCCACCTATGTTCTCTTTGCTAATGTCTTGCCCCGGTTCGGCATAAAGGTCAATCTCGTGGAATCGACCGATCTTGCCCAGTATGAGGCGGCCATCACCGGCAAGACCAAATTGATTTTCGTGGAAAGCATCGGAAATCCCAAAATGGATGTTCCCGATATCTCAGAACTGTCTAAGATCGCGCATCGGCATTCGGCGCCGCTTATTGTGGACAACACCCTTCCGACTCCATACCTGTTCAGGCCCATCGAGCACGGCGCGGATATTGTGGTCCATTCCTTGACGAAGTTCTTAAACGGACACGGCAGCGCGGTTGGTGGAGTCATCGTTGACTCGGGCGACTTTCCCTGGCCGCTGGACAAACACGTCGGTTTCAAATTGTCTAAAGAAAGGCGGCCCGCCGCTCCCTTTCTTGATAAGGTATGGCGAGAAATACATATCAATTTCGGGACAACCCTGGCGCCCATGCACGCGTTCCTGACGATGATCGGGCTAGACACCCTTGTTCTGCGTATGGATCGTCACGTGGCAAATGCGCAGGCGCTGGCCGAGTATCTCTCGAGCCACAAGAAAGTGAAATGGGTCAATTATCCGGGGCTGGCCGCAAACCCGTCACACGAGACCGCCAAACGTCAGTTTGCCGGCTTAGGCTATGGCGGACTGCTCACTTTTGGGCTCGAGACCCAGGAAGCCTGTTTCGGCTTCATTGAGAATCTCAAGCTCACCTATCATCTGGCCAACCTTGGTGACAGCAAAACGCTTGCCATTCATCCATACTCTTCCCAATATGTCGCCTTCACTGAGGAGGCTCGACAGAAGCTCTCCATACACCCGGAGATGATTCGAGTGTCAGTGGGCATAGAGCACATTGACGATATCATAGCGGACTTCGACCAGGCGCTGAAGTAAGTTTGGCAAGGGCTCGAATACGGCTGCGTTGTGAATCGCGGTCGAGGCGAGCGCTGCTTTAGTTCTGCCCGTCATGCGTGGGGGAGCATCGTCACGGCCGGAACTCGGCCGCGGGATGGAGTTCCTATCCGGACGATCTTGGATCCCGGCGATGCGTGATGAATGAACGACTGAATGAGGGTCCAAGCGTAAGCCTTGCGTCGGTCAGACTCGCAAGTCTCACCCCGCAGAAAACGAATCAGTCTCCTGTCCTGCGCCTGAACGGAGGCGCCTGGAGGAACTTGCACAGATCCTCCATTGGACCGTAGTCCAGAGCCTCGACGAATTTTTCTATCCTTCTGGCCTGTTGCAGCGCGGGATCGCCGGTTGGAATATTGAGCAAGGCTTGTTTCATTCGCATCGCGACTTCTGTGGGAGTATCTCTGAGGGAAGCCACCGGCCAATCCGGGTACAGGGGAGTGCTGCAAAGCTCCTGGAATCCCTCATGCTTCATCGGATTGAGCACTCGGAAGTCCGCGATGTTGATTTTGCCCTCCCGCTGCATGGTTTCGAGAATATTAGTTCTCACGGTGCCGACGTCTGCCTTCTTGTCCCGCACGCTGTACACCACTTCATCGTGGGATTCCTTTTCTGTTTCCAGTATCTGCTTCAGGTCTTTCTCCGGCACGATTCCATTCCTGACGATCTCGCCCTTGGCGAACAGCCATCCTCCCGGGGAAGAGAGCTTGGGGCACATCAACACTTTCCCTCGCAACTCTTGAATTGAATTGATACCGCTATCATTTCGGGTAAAGATGACGCTGCCGAACTTGTCTCCGCTCCCTTGGTATCTTACCGTGACGAGAGCCTTGCCTCCCTTGACCACCTTGGCCTTTATGTAGAACCACGGGTTGGTAAAAATGAATGCGTTCGGGTTGTTGTGGCAGAAATCCATAAAGTCCGTGAAACTCAACGGCACGATAACCACTTTTTCATTTAGCTTTCCGGTGAGGTAGTCCGCGATACCTCCCCATTCCTTCAGCGCCGTGTCAGGCCCCCGCTGGGCCAGCATGCCGATCTTGATTTCCGCGTGGGCTGCGCTTGCAAACGCTCCCAGCACCAGAACAACGCACAAAAATAGGATTATCTTCTTCATGGTCGGGCCTCCTGTTGCTCCCCACAGGAAACTTGTTTGTTGAAAAAGGCCATCTGCTTATCCTCGGCGTCACTTGATTTCCTCCCCCATAAGAGATCAATAGATCGATTTCGGATCGGTTCGTGGGATGGACTTGAAGTCAGGCTCCAGACCGGACATGCGACACGCGTGAGAAATGCGCCTGCATTCAGGGCAGAGCTTCTGGTCGAACTCGTATCCGGGGACCGCGATGCTCTTGCCCACGTGCTTTATAAAGATCCGCGGGAGGAAGTAGACACCGCAGCCTTCGCACTGCTCCATCTTGATCCTGTTGATGGTGGTTCCGCACATGAGGAGCAAGCGCTCGTCCCCCAGGTCTTCCAGTTGCAGCGCGCCCGTGGGACAGATGTTGACGCACGCGCCGCATCCTATGCAGTGCGGCAAGCCATGCACGTAGTCCTTGAGCACCAGTGAACTCTCACCCGCGTGGTAGAATTTTATCGCGGAAACTCCGAGTTTCTCGGTGCAGACTTCCACGCACTTACCGCATCGTTCGCATATGTCGCAGCGCAGGCAGCGTCGCGCTTCCTCTTGGGCCGCCTTTTCGTCCAGTCCAAGCTCAACCTGCTCGAAGGTGGCCATTCGCTTCTTTAGATCGATGAGCGGAATTTCCTGACGTTGAATGAACGCCTTTTCCCGATAGTTCATTCGGATGGGCCTCACCATACGACGCGGGCGCGGAACTTTATGGATTTCCAGAGGCTCGCCTCTCAGGTGCGCATGAATTCCCCATGCGGCTCTCTTTCCCGCTCCAATTGCCGCGACGACCGTTGCGGGACCGCTCACCGCGTCTCCACCCGCGAAGACATCCGGAATGCTGGTCTGGCAACTGATCGGGAGCGCCTCGATGGTCGCCTTGCGCGAAAGCTGAATCTCGCCGAAACCAGGGTAGTCCTGCACATGCGGTCTCTGGCCGATAGCCGCGATCACCGCGCCCACCGGCATCCTGTATTCAGACCCTTCAATAGGGATCGGCCGGCGACGGCCGCTGTCGTCGGGCTCACCCAAAGTGGCCATAACGCACTCGATCGCTTCGAGTTTGTTTTTCCTCCCGTGAATCGCGACGGGAATCGTTAACTGATGGAAGTGCACCCCTTCTTCCGCGGCTTGAATGATCTCCTCAAAGTGCGCAGGCATTTCCGACCGAGTGCGGCGGTAAAGGATGCTGACGTTCCTGCATCCCAGCCGCACGCAGGTCCGGGCCGCGTCGATGGCTGCGTTGCCGCCTCCCACAATGGCCACGTTATCCGCCGGCTTCTTTTTCTTGCCGAAGGAAACATCTTTCAAGAAGGTCAGCACGTCGATTACCTGCGGGTAATCAGCTTCCCCGGGGATGGCGAGTCGGCTGCTCTCCCACGCTCCGATGCCCAGGAAAAAAGCCTTGTAACCGTCCTTTCTCAGATGGTCCAGGGTGAGGTCTTTGCCGACCGGCGTGTTTATCCTTATGTCCACTCCCATCGCGGCGATTGCGGCGATTTCCCTTCGGACGAACTCTCGGGAGAGCCGGAACTCGGGAATCCCGGTCACCAGCATACCGCCCGGTTCATGAAGCGCTTCAAATATCGTAACCTTGTATCCCTCCCATGCAAGGAAGTACGCTGCGGACAATCCCGCAGGACCGGATCCGATCACCGCGACTCTCTCCTTGAGATCAGCCTTGGGCGCGGGAATGGTATAGCCTGCCCCGCTCTCCATCACCATTTTGGCCGCGAGCCCTTTGAGGTCCTTTACGCAGAGCGCCTTATCCAAGTACCGCCGCTGACACCAGGACTCGCACGGATTGGGGCACACCAGCCCGCAGACCCACGGAAACGGATTATCCTCGCGGATGAGTTCCACGGCTTCGTCGTACCGACCCTGACCGATGAGCGCAATATAAGACGGGACATCAATTCCGGCAGGGCAATTGAGCTGGCAGGGCGCGGAAGATTCTCTCTTAAGCCCGTCCGCATCGTATACAATATGACTCGTATCAGCGGCCGGGCCGGGTGGAAACAATAAATTATCGTTCATCTTCGGCTCCGAAGCAGGTCGTATTTTAGATCTCAAACTGAGGTCACAGCGGGCCATCGTCTATGGGGATTTACGGTTGGTAGGATAGGTGTCTTTCCTTGCGTGACCCGCTGGCAACCTCTCCTGGGATCGGCCCGATGGTGGGCTATCCTCAGTCTGTTCAATCACAAGGCTCTTGTGACTCTGCCGGTTGCTCTTCCTGTCATTTCCAAGGATTCCGCATACCTCTTTCTCAGGAGGTCTGACGCCTGATGCACAGGGCCGAAGTGCAGACATTGGGTCAGACATCCGGTAACGCACGCCGGCTTCAGGCCGCGATCCACTCGATCCATGCAATAGTCGCACTTGACGACCTTGCCGGTTTCAGGGTTCCACTGGGGCACTCCCCACGGACACGCGGCTATGCAGCACTTGCAGCCGATACACAAACCCTGGTCCACGAAGACAATGCCGTCCTTGGCCCGCTTTTGAATCGCGCCGGTGGGGCAAACGTGCGCGCAGAACGGATTCTCGCAGTGGAAACAGGGGAGGAAATGGTAGTCCATACGAAGGATGCTACTCCTTACCCGAGGACCGATCTCGATGATTCTGCATAGTCTCGGCCCAATGGGCAGGTTGTTCTTCATCTTGCAATGAAGCTCACAACTGTAGCACCCAATGCACCGTTCGGAATCATGGTACAGGTGCAGACGATTCAAGTTTCCTTCTTCCACGGGAGTGAGGTGTGGGAATACCGACATGATTGCCTCCGTTTATCTTGAGCACGCCCCGCGATTCGTGCGAGCCGGGGCGCAATAGCTGACCGTTTGAACCCATTGTATGAAACGTCGCTGAAGAATCCGCGACTTTCCGCCGGAAGGCGCCATAAACGGGCACTCGGGGGCTTCGTTATTTCGATATCTTCTCCACGGTGACGAAGCACTCTTGCATGGCCGCGCTGCCACCCACGTAGTCTGTTGCAAAGTTTTGCAGCTCTGCGTCGCTCAAGCCGACTGAGTAGGCGTAACGCTGCGCTTTGGCCCGCTTGCCGAACGCGTGAGGCAAGTACACGGCTTCCGGGTGAATCGCGTCCGTGGTGTAAGCAACGGTCGTCCCCGATCCCGTGTCGCTGGAAACCAGCACCAGGTCCCCATCATTGATTCCCAGAGATTCCGCGGCCTTCTTGTTGATCCAGATGGGATGGTTGGGGAGCACTTCTTTTATGTACTTGTTGTTGCTCAGGGAGCCCTGAGTGTAGAGCGCGTTTCTGCCGATGATGAGCCGCAGCTTGCCTTCGGGAACCTGGAGGGGTTCGTACGGCGGAAGCGACGGCAACCCGGCTCCTTCCATCTTGGCGGAGATCACTTCGATCTTCTTGGACGGCGTCTTGATCTTAAGACCTGTGTCGCGGTCGTACCAGATCTTCTCCTTTGCCAGGTTGACCACGCCGGTCTTGCCGAACTGGGAAAGTTCGATTCCGGCCTCAGAGAGCTTCCACTCATTGTATTCATCGATGTCTTTGTAGAAGAACTTGTCGCCGAAACCCAGCCGATTGGCCAGCTCTTTGAAAATTCGCCACGCGGGCTGCGTATCAAACCGTGCGGGCAAAACCGTCCGCCTCAGGGCCAGGATCGGCTTGAGCCCTTTGCGCTCCTGGATGGGGTCCCCGCGCTCCAGAAAATGGGATTCGGGCAATACCACGTCAGCATACCATGCGGTATTACTCCAGTTCACATCAATGGCCACGACCAACTCGAATTTGTTCAACGCCTGGATCAATGCGTTTGTGTCGGGAGTTGAATACAGCGGGTCGAATCGATAGATGATCAAAGCCTTCACCGGATAGGGCTGCTCGGTTTCCGCGGCTTCCACGAGCATATGCGCAATACCCTGGCCCTTGTCCACGATGGGAAACTTCTTGCCGGGGCCGATACCGTCGAACCGGTCCCCTTTGGGCGCATCCAAGGTCGAATCAAGCTCCTTGAGTCCTTTTCGGCCGACGTCCGTAAGGCCTTTCTTGAAGAAGAGCCCGCCCTCCACCTCATAACTCCCCATCAAAGCGTTCAAAAAGAGAATGGACCGTCTCATGTGGAATTCGCTCAAATACCGGGCTGCAAACCAACCGATGTGGAAAATCACCTTGGGTTTGGCTTCGCCGAATTCCCTGACAAGCCGGCGAATCGTGGCAGCTTCCACGTCGGTCTCTTTTTCGGCCCACTCCGGCGTGTACGGCTCCACATAATTGCGCAGCGCATCAAAATCCTTGACCCACGTCTGCACGAAATGCTCGTCGAACAGGTTGCTCTTGATGATCTCGTTCATGAGCGCCAGATTAAAGGCCCAGTCCCCACCCGGCCTGATCTTTACCCAGTAGTAGGACCTGACCGCGGTCTTTGAGGCGCGAGGGTCGATGGTGACGATTTTCACTCCGTTGTCCATTGCGGCCATCAATTGGTTCACTTCGGCGACGGTCAGAGACTCATAGATGTTTCGACCGTAAAGGACCACGTATTCCGAATTCTCAATGTCGAAACCGAGCGCCTTTCGTCCCACGCCCAGGGTCGCCTGACACGCGGTGTGCAAGGAGAGGGGGCATACGCTGTTGTGCGTGAAGTCGTTGGGCGTGCCCAGTCCGCGGGCGAATGCCTTAACAAACTCGTTATTCAGGCTGCCACGATAGCCGACCAGGATACTCTGAGCGCCCCATTTCTCGGCGATGGCCTTCAATCTGTCGGCCACATAGTCGTACGCCTCGTTCCAGCTTGCGTCACGCCATTGACCTTCTCCCCGGGAGCCGACTCGAATCTGGGGGCGGGTCGGCTTCTCCGTGTCGTTGAGGAACCATTTTGCCGCAGCGCCTTTTGCGCAGAGCCGAGTCCCTATGGAGCCGACAGCCGGATTGCCGAATATGGTCGAGACGACTCCATCGTCCAACGTCACTTCTATGGGACAGCGTGCGGAGCACATCTCACACTGGCTGTATGCTTTCGTTTCCATTGTCGAAACACCTCACCGCATCTCAAGGGGTTTGTGACAAACGCTTACCATGGTGAACTCGGGCGGAGTTCCGCGGCGCGCATCAGTCCCGCGCTCGCCCGTATCCAAAGAGTCGATTTATTGCTTTCCGGGAACCTTCTGCTCTCCTGCGCTTGTATTCAGATCCGCCAGGGTTTTTATCTTGCGAGATCGAAGGTCGTACGAATCGAGGATCGCCTTTATCCTCTTGAAATAAGGGATCTTGTATTTGACCCGCCGGAACATCAAATACGCGGCCGCGTACAGCGCAATGAAAACAGCAGGAAAACCGAGTGAATGTTCGGAGAAGAGGATCGGAAACTCCACCTCTCCAAATCGATACTGCATCCATGTCAATGCAAAGGGAATCGGCCAAAGGAAGGCCGCTGAAAGCGCAATCTGCATGAAAAACGACTTCCCGAACGCATCGTTGGCAAGCTTATTCGCGGCATTGTACGCGTCCTTTTCGCCGGCTTGCACCGCGTCCATCGATAGGTTCTGATAGCGAATAACTTCGTCGGTGACCTTATCGATACGCTTCTTGATGATAAGGAAGACCACAGAAATTGTGAGTTCTCCGATTACCAGCGCGATGAAAGCCAGGAGAAAAGTCCCTAGCATGAAATCCGCAAAAGCGTGCCCCGTGATCCGGTACAGCCAGATCAGGTAAGGATCCATAAGAAGGTACGCGGGGTGCATTTCCACGGCGCGAACTTCACACGACCGATTATGGGGCCGGTTGTCGCCGGCCCCTGTTCAAAAGAGTCATCACCCAAGCATGTGTTCGATTACATGCCCGGGAAGATCGAATAACCGAGAAAACCCTTTGTCGTATATCCCACACCCACGTAAACCGCGAGCACCACGAAGATCCGCTTCAACCAGACGTCCGGAATATATCTGGACGTCATGGGACCGACGATTGAACCCACAAGGATTCCTATGAGTTCCACGCCGATGAAATATAGGTCCACGGGAACGCCTTTGACGAACATGAACGAAAAGATCGACGTAACCATGCTGACGAAGACAGCCATAGCGGACGTCCCGGCAACGACGTACATCGGTAAGCCCGCGACGGACGTCAGGAAAGGCACGTACAAGAAACCGCCTCCCACACCGATAAAGGAGGAAATCGCCGCAATTACGAAACCCCCGATAATCGGCCAGATGGGGTTGAAGGAAAACTCCACACCGTAGAACGTGAACTTAATGCGGGATACGCCCCAATGGGTCACATGGACGCCCCGGGCCGCCTCATCAGTTTTTTCGCCCGCAGCTTTCTTTATGTGCTCCCGTTCAAATGCCGCGGCCGCTTCTTTTGCAGCCTTCTTGCTCTTTTGTCCCGCCTCGGTGGTTTCGTAGAAGAGAAAGCAACCGATGACCAGCACGATGATGCCAAAGTAGCCGATATAGGCGCTCAGATTGATCTTGCCCGCGGTCAGAACCGGGATAATATATGCTCCGGCAATCCCGCCGCCGGCCAAAAAGAGACCCAACGGCAAAACCAATCGGCCCATCCGGTAATAGGTGAGCGAGGAGATGAGCGAGGACAGACCGACTAAATACTGGTTGCTCGTTCGGATGGAGTCGGTCAGCAGCTTGTTGAGCACCGGACTCGTGTCTTTGAACGTCCTCCCATAATCCGCGAGGCCGAAAACCGTTATGTGGCCGACACCGGCCATGATGCCCCCAAAGGCGCCAACAGTTGAAAAAATCCATCCGACCCAGATGCCCCAAATTACCGCGAGCAGGAGGTTGGGCTTGGGCGCCCCGGGGATCCCCATGAACCCAGGAGCTGCTTTCGAGTCGATCTGACCCTTTCCGGTCCCTGCGGGAGTCTTCGCGATCGCCTCCTCCAGTTTACCCGCCTGTACCGGGGAAGCCATCATTGCCGTGGCAAAAGCCGCCATGAGGGCCACTGCCAACACAACCATCCAACGTCTGTTCATGCTCTCTCTCCTTTCGATTCAGAACCGCCTGACCGGACGGCGCGTCAAACATAAGAAAAACGATGCCCCACAACGAACACGGCCTCTTGACACACTCGCCCTTACGGAAGCCCGCGCAAGCGCCCGTGTCTCCCGGAATCAGACCTTTCCTTCAGAAAGACCTGCGCTGTACGCGGCGATATCGCAGTTCCATTGAAAATCCTCTTGGCTGATGGCGTGCCCGTGTGCTGAGACGAGCGAAACCGCGGGCGCATAACATCCTCTGCCCAAGGACCTCAGGACTTGCTGCTCGCTACGAGGCCGACGATACTCTGGGTCTGTACGAATGCTCGGTCAAGAATCAAAAGGCTTCCAGGAGCCGTTGTGGAAACCTAATTAGTTAAATTAACCCAATCGACAAATAATGTCCAGGTATTTTTTCCCATCTCCCAATCGCCCCCAAACAACAGCTCCACCCAATACTCAAGCAGACCCCAACCCCCGCCGGGTACCAAGGCCCGCGCGGAGATCAGGGGCAAGCCCGGTCGAAAGATCGCCGCGGAACCGCGGGGATGCGGAGCGATGTTGCAGCGAATGCGCTTGATCTTGATGTGGCCGGAGCTCCATTTGCCGCGCGAGCCACCATTTTGCGCGCGTCTCTCTTGTCACCCGAGCGCGGAAGTCGTCCTGTCGCGCGCATGTCGGTTTCGTAAGCCGGCTGCGCCGGCGTAACCTGGAATTCGTGTTTCCATCCCGGTCGAGCGCCCTCGAGGACGGGCCGCGTCGATCCAGTCGACAATACGGTTTCGCGGAGGAAAGGCTTGAAGAAGCGCACGCCGAACAGAGGTCCAAAGAAGCGCAACCGTGTCCGGTCAGGACGCGCTGGACCGCGCAAGGGAGCCGGCGCGCCGCGGGTTGGCGACGATTAGGAGAAGGTGATGTGGGGCTTGGTATGGTTGGTCCCGGCAGCGGGAGAGCCGCCCTGAATCGCGCAATAACCACGCGCGGGCGGCTCACCCAAGATCAATCAGCAGATATCAGGGTCGAAGAAAGGGGAAGGCGAAATCACTTCTTGCACTTCTTGCAATCCGTGACCACTTTGCCTTTGGCTTTCGAGCACTCGGCCTTCGTCATCTCTTTGCAGTCGCCTTTGATGCAGCACTTGACCTTGGCGGCGGTCGAAGCTTTCTTCTCCGCAGCCATAGTCATGGGGACCGCGAGCACGAATGCCAATAAAACAACCAGCGCCATGATCTTCTTCATCAGATGCCTCCTCAATCGAGGGACAACTAACCATGCCCTAACTCGTGGTTAGGGAGGTATTACAAACGCGAATCCTACTGCCGAGCCTGCGCGTGACGCAAGTTCTTTTTCGACGGTTTCGCCGGCCCTTATCGTGGAACTTCTCTCGACACGCTAAATCCTGACTCCGCGAACATGGTCGTGAGCCTGGCCAGGTGCGGCGCACCCACGAAGGCCGCAGCGTTTCCTTCCTCCATGTGGCTGAGCATTCGCTCAAAGAAGATATCATCACGTCGGTCTATTATTCCGGGATCGCGGGTAGGAAAGCCGTATGGGTTTGAAAAGATCTTATCCGTATCCCCTGCCAGATACCATTTCACAAAGCGTCGGGTGTACGAATTCCACTGGTCCATGCGGGAAATGAAATCCACGATCTTTTTCTGCGAAAGGCTGCCCAGAACTTGTATCTGTTCCTCTATTGTTTCCAGGAAAACGATACGCTTTCCCATCTCTTGAGCGATGCGGTACGCCTCCATATCAACGGAGTATTTCCACCCGTTTTTCCGAAGGAATCGCGAATGGAGCGCGAAGAAAGCCATCCACGGGCTCATGCCTTCGAGGACGGAAAAGACGGTGTCTCTGGGCGCAGGGGTGAAGAACTGAAGGCCCATATCCGATCTACGCTGACTCGCTTCGGGGGCCAGCACATCAGCGATTCGGCGTATGATGCGATCGTCAAACTGTGCCAGGAGTTCTTCCGAATTTCCGGAGCCGATTCCCGCGGTGCGCACCTTTTCCATGTTCTCTTCGTCCAACGGTCCCTCGAACAACGCCACTCGTGTTTCTTCCAGGAGCCGTGACAGGGAAGTCCGAAAACTGTACGGGAAGAAATGGGCTGTTCCCACGATGAAAGACGTCCGGCCGTTCTTTTCCAGACGCCATATCATTCGAAGTTCTCGTTCCCACAGTCTCCTGAAGAGCAACATCACCATTTTCCGCTTTCAGTCTCATGGACCGTGTACCCGACTATGGCCCCCAAGAAGGACGGTCTTCTTACCAAGAACTCGCACATCACATAATTCATGGAAGGCGCGCCGCCCCATTTCTCCTTGAAACGGCGAATGCCCTGGTTCACCCCGAGTCCGAGATGAATGTATTGCTTGCCGCCATCGCGACTGAGGCGGATCATCTCGGAAGCCAAAAGGTCCGACGCGCCCGACACGTAGCTCTTCTTTGAATGGCAACCGATCACGTACGTGGAAAAACGCGCGGCCGAAAAGTCTACTACGTAGAACGCTGCCAATTTCCCATCATGGGCCCACGCGCTCAACACCAAAGAATCATCCGTAGCGCCCACGTAATCCCACATTCTAAAAAGCAGCGCTTTCACGCGGGCAGGCGGATTTACCAGGCCCACGAATTCCCGCGCGAGTTCCGCATGCGCGTCACTGAGCGCATTTCCGCCCTCGATGAGCAGATTTCGCGCGGCCTTTGCCAGCGCGCGACGCAATCCGGAGGGGATCGCCAGAGTACTCAGATCCAGGGTGTAGTACTGGTCGGTTTCTCGTTCGACACAGGAATTCGCAAAAGACCGCGGGGTATCAGGCGCGGCCAGCGAGAGCCGCTTGGGCTTGAAGCGCTGAATCATTCGGTTCAACGCTGCCTCCAGAGCTTGAGATTCGAACTCGCGCCCCAAGGGATAGCCCACCACGATGAGCGCATCGCCCGCGCGACAACAGAAATAGTCGTCTATGAGAAACGGCTCTCCTCCAGACACCAGAGTCATGAGGTTCACACAGTGCTCGGGGACATAAGCTTGAGCGTGAATCCACGCATGTTGCTCAGGTGTGATCATTGCGCCACCCGCGCCTAGAGGACAGCATTTGGCGCTTCCACCTTCAGAGCCTTTGCGCCTGCTCAGAAGGACGATAGCTCGGGACGCGAGCATAGCACATTGACTGAAGGCTCGGAAGTGTAGGTCCGTTTGGGTTACGGCCCGCTTTGGACGAGTTGACACCTAAACTACCCAAGAATATGATGAACAGGAAGATCTGTGGCCCTAGGGCGGAAACTCTAATCGTAACTCATGAAGAATTGATGAGACCAGGACGGACATTCTCTCTCTCGGTCGCGCGGCGCATTGAACGGGGCTTCCCGGGTGGAGACTTGGTGGCTATTTCATGCTGAGCCGGGAAGAACAGGAAATTGTCTACCAAAAGGCTTATGTCGCTGAACATCTCGTCCACTACGTTCAGGCCATGTCCGGCGCGGACCCCTGCCTCCATGACGGTTATCTGTGCTTTCTGAAAGCCGACCACCTGATATTTGTCGGCTATGCTCTTGAAGAACGAGCAGTTGAACCCGAACATGCCTATGAAAGCGCATGCCGACTCTTCCAACCGGCGACGGTCGCTGTCATATCTCCGAAAATCTGGTTCCCCGAGAGTGACGCAGAGCACGCCGTCCACGACACGTGCTACCGATTGACCCTGCCCATTGGAGAAATCAAACCCGACTTGGCGTACATGATTCGCCGGGCGGAGCGGGAGGTCAGGATCGGTCGAGGCAGCTTCGGTCCGGAACACAAAAAACTCACAGAAGCGTTTATCGCAGAGCGGCAAATTACCGCAGGCCATGAGGAGATCCTTCGCCGGCTCCCTGAGTATGTGGTGAGCGCTCCCACCGCGCGATTGCTGGAGGCGAGGAAAGACGGTGAATTAGTCGCGTTCAGCGTTCTGGATCTTGGTTCGGCATCTTATCTGTTCTACTTGTTTAACTTCCGCTCCACGGTGACCTATGTGCCGGGAGCATCCGATTTGCTCTTTCACCAGATGGTCAATATGGCGGA
Organism: Deltaproteobacteria bacterium; assembly: GCA_016875095.1. GTDB lineage: Bacteria > Desulfobacterota > Desulfomonilia > Desulfomonilales > Desulfomonilaceae > VGSG01. Next base: position 15,128 of record VGSG01000043.1, on the reverse strand, counting down.
AGACGAAGGCAAGGGCGCGGTCAATCTGGGGTTGGGCATAAGTGGTGGTGTGCGGCGTTTCAAAGAAAAGTGGGGCGCCAGCCCGTTCTTGCCGTATACTGCCCTTCAGGTCCGGCGGAAACCTATAGGCCTATTGGACATGCTCAGGCGACTTGTGTGACGTGTGGCTCATGATCGACTCCTCTCCTCGCACCGGAGGCCATATGACTGCGGAGGAGGCTCACAGCGGTTTCTGGGCAGGTCTGCTGCGCAGGTTTGGTTTTTCGCCTCACCCGGAGAAGATCCCGAAATGTACGGTTTCGAAAAAGCGGCGGTGGAGGCTCGTACAGGTCGAGTCATCGATGGCCTGCAATCTGCGATGCGTCATGTGCCCCTGGAAGGCCTACAGGGAGATCGTGTGTAATCAAGGGCTCATGTCCCAAGAGATCTGGGAGGCTGTGCGTCGGCGCCTGCCGGAAATCGCTTCGGTGGACTTCACTGGTGGAGGAGAGCCCCTCCTGCAGCCAAGTCTGGTTGAATGGGTCTCCGAAGCTCATTCAGCGGGATGCGAGACCGGAATCCTATCCAACGGCCTACTTCTGAAGAAGGAACTTGCAAGGCAATTGATCGACGCCGGCCTCGATTGGCTCTGCGTCAGCATGGATGGGGCCGACAAGGAGCTATACGAGCGAATACGGCCCGGATCCGATTTTGAGCGGGTCTGCAATAATGTGGCCGACATCGCCAAAATGCGATCGAACAAGATTCCCAAGACCATGATCAACTTCGTTATGATGCATATGAATTTCCACCAGGTCCAGGACATGGTCAAACTCGCGGCTCGTTTGGGCGTCGACCAGATCAATTTCAGGCAGTGCGAGGTGATACGGGGAGAGCACGGGAAAGGCTTCGGCCTCTTTCGCCCGAAGGAGAGCGAAGAGATCCGAAGTTACAGGAAGGAGCTTCTCAAGGCGCTGAACCTTGCAGATCGGATGAATATCCGCACCACGGCGTTTCCTTTCACCCCGCGGCAACGGCCGGTTTGCGAACAGGACCCCAGAGATGAGATCTTCATTCGCTATGACGGTCACGCAGCCCCATGCATCAATCTGGCCATCGGCGGTCCCACTACTTTCCTGGACCGAGAAGTTGTCTTACCTACGGTCCATTACGGTCGGATTCCCGAAAATGATCTTCTCGATTTGTGGGAGACCGACACCTGCCGACATTACCGGGAAATCTTTGAGAACAGAGCCCGGGTGTACGAACAAACCTTTATGGCCGGGATGATGGGTGACTCACGAAAGACCGCGGATAAGCTGCATGAAGAGGCGGTCAAGAGAATGCCTCAAGCCGCGGAAGGTTGCAGGATATGTCATTATCTCTATGATGTATAGTATCCATTGCAGAGGGAGGTTTGCATGAAGATCACGTCCGTCTTAGGCAGCCCGCGGGTGAAGAAGGGCAACACCGCCAAAGCGCTCGGTTGGGTTGAGGAAGAGTTGGTGGCGAAAGGCCATCAGATAGAGCGGATAAATGTTGCGGAACGCAAGCTTAAGGGCTGCATCGAGTGCTACACGTGCCAGGGCATTCCCGACGAGCCCGGGTGTCCTCAGAAGGACGATGCGGTAGCCATATTCGAACGGTTTCGCGCGTCCGACGTGCTCCTCTACGCTTCACCGCTGTTCTGTTGGGGATACTCGGCTCAAATCAAGCCGTTGATCGACCGGCATTTTTGCCTGATTACAGGATACGGGACCCGGAAGTGGAAGTCGCTCATCGCAGGGAAAAGGGCAGGTCTCCTGGTCACGTGCGCAGGGCCGGTGGAAGGGAATGCCGAGCTACTCCTGGAGATGTTCAAACGGCTCATGGATTACAGTAAGTGCAAGATTGCCGACACGTTGGTGATCCCCTTTACCACCACCGCGGACGCTATGGGAGAAGACATCAGGAAGGAGGCTGTGAAGTTCGCCCACACCCTGGCGGGAAAACCGTGAGCTTTCATAGCAGCGGGATTTCTCCGTCAAAAAGCGTTTGACGTCATCTTGCCTCCTAGTCCGTCAGTGACAATTTATGATCACGTTGCGTGACGGTTGGAGGTACGACATGAGAACCTTAAGAGTCGATCCCATTCCGTTTATCGCGGTAGCAGTATTCGCGGGGATGCTGTTCGTAATCTTCAGTATCCAAGATGTGTCAGCCGCGGCTCGGGGTGGCAAACAACAGCCCGCTGGTCAAACAGTGACACCGACAAGTCCTTCGACACCGACCGGGGGCGGCGCTTCCGGAGGGCAGCGAAGCCTGAATCGCCCGGCGGCAATCGATTTCTCATGCGCAGGCAACTGTTCCGGCAGTAAGAGCGCGTGCTATGCTCAGTGCGGTCCGGGCTCAGACCCACTTTGCGGGCCAAGGTGTGATAGGCTGTATAATCACTGCATGTACCAATGTAGGAACATGCAGAGGGTGCGGTAGGGAATTCGAGCCGTTCCTACAACTACAGGCATTCAGCCCGCCTGGCAAGCACGGGCGACTCCAGGTTGATGCCCACTCTGATGGCTCTGAGTCCTTGCACGCCCGGCATGTCGGCCAATTCAAGGGATTCCATGTCGGAGAGAAGCATCCCTTCGCTCTGTAGGAAGCTGATATGCCCGCGGATCTCCCTGGCTTCATCCGGCCTTGAGTAGATGAGCGCGACCTTATCAGGCTGCGTGAGCCTCTCTTCTTCTCCTCGCACCATGGCTTTGTCGATGCGCGACCTCACGATCTCGTGAGCCACGTCATAGACCCCATCAACATCGAATCGCTTCTCGTCAAAGCGGAAGCGAACGGACAGCGGGTTATGGTTGACGAGGATCAGGTGCGTGATGCTGAGGGGCACCTTCAGGTGCGGCTTGATTTGATGAGCGTGCCACGCGATTCCACACGCTACGATAATCTGCCAGAGCCGGAGGTTTCTCGCGTAGAGTTCGTTGAAGGAATCCTTTTCCGCCATGGACGCGCCTACGTAGATAAGATAGTCCAGTCCGTCTGTCTGATGCTTGCTGAAATAGTGGGGGAATATGCTCTGGGCTTGCGCTTCTTCCCGATCCAAATAGCGACTGATTCGCTCATTGAATGCCGAAACGCTCTGCTCGTATTCTTTACGCATACGATACACGGTCCTCATATTTGGGTCGATCTGGGCGGCATAAGCGTTGATCGCCTCCTCGGCGCCGCGGCTGAAACTCTTCATCAGAGGAAAAAGAGGCTCGACTTCGCCGGCGAGGAAGTTGATCACAGAGGAGTCATCTCCGGTTGACAGCCCCGCGCCTATGGTTTCCATGCGTTGTCTTATCTGGTGGCCCAACTCATACAGGATAGGCATCGGCTTGGCTTCTGCTGCGGACTGTGCCACAGTGAGGGCCAGCCGCAAATGTTCGGTCAAATCAGCGCTCACAGCCTGGTTGCGCGCCTCTGAAGAGCCGCGAATATCCGATGCCCCGTACAGCGCATTCACCTTATTGAAGACAATCGGCTCCAGTTCCGCGGGTTCGCCCCTGTTGATCTTCTCCAGATAGTTCAGCACCGCCTGTCGGAAACGCCATTCCACCGAGGGATGCACCGGAGTGCATCGCTCCTGGATGATGGCCTGTATGTTTTTGTCCAGGTCGTCGAGGGATCTCTTGAGCGCCATGGAAAAGAGCGGAAGGATTTCACCCGTCAGCATGGCCTCTCTGGGGCCGAGATCTCCGGGATGGGGCGATCCGACCTTCATGGCGCCTATCAGTCGGCCTTGATACAAGAGCGGGGCGACCAGAACGGACCTTATCCCGTGGCGGATCACTTCCTGATCGATAGGGTGGGTGAAATCCCCTTCGAGCATGTCTCGGATGCGGAGCATCTCGCCCTGTTCCGCAGCTCGATGAAAGATGGAACCGACCGTTTGTTCGAGGGGAATGTGGACGGATTCCGAGAAAATGCAGTTGGAGCTCATCTCGCATCCTGTGGATAGGACGAGGACCTGGTCACCTTGAATAGCGGAGACCCCGACGGCTACGTCCGGCTTGCCCAGGAGGGTCCGAATACGATTTTGCAAGCGAGAAAAGCCGCTTTGAGAGATGATGGAGCCCTGCTCGGCAAGGTCTCTTTCCAGGCCGGCCAGCACTTCCGAAAGGGTGACATCAATGGCTCGAAGAACCCCGAATCCCTGAAATTCGAATTGTCGCAAAGGCAGGAGCTTGCGGAGCACGTCCGGCTCGGTCAAGTTCTCCATGATCGTGATTCGATCTTGCTCCGAAAGGGGCGGAAGATCCCCATTGACTCGCACCTCGACAAAACGCAGATCGGGCCTGAATCCGAAGTAGCGTTCCAATCCGGTCTCCGGATCGGTAATAATGCGAATCAAAGGATATTCAAGGTCCTCCTTTATTCCGTAGCGCCGCCGCAAGATGAGAAGAAGGAATTTGAGGAGCCTCCCCCTTGCGAACGCCTCTCCCGGCACGTTCCATCTGCCTTTGAAGCTGCCGTCCTCATTGACCATCAGTCGCTGAAAGAGCGGCGAAACAAACGCGGGCTGAAGCGTGAACGGCGCCATAGCGGCCGCCACCTCCGTATCCCAGAAAGCAGGGGGAAAGACAGCGGTCATCAGGGTCCGAATCAGACCGTTATGCTGATTGAGAATAGAGAGATCCTCAATGGGCCCGAGCAATTCAGGCGAGCGAGCCAATCCTGCTTCAATCTCGCCGGAAAGCGGCCCCCATCCGTTTTCGTTGGAGGCGGCCTTTTCCCTCCAGAAGTCGACGAGTGGTTTTAAACTGAAAACGCACCGGAAAGGCGGCTCTTGAGATATGGGATTCATGGTGGAACTCCATTCTGTGGCATGACGCTAAGCGATGCGGCGCACGTAGTCATCTGTATGGAATATCGGCCAATTAAACATATTATAAGGCCTCGGCCCGAAAATGTAACCCCCTGGGCGCGGATGAGCGTCTCTCTAAGGGGCTGTTTGCGCCCACCTTGGGCCTTCCCTCCCGGGTAATCCGAACATGGGAGGCGCCTGGGGCAATGAGTTGGTTATGAACGAAGTCGGGCGCCGGAACTTGCCCGGAGGGAACTATAATCCAAGCTTATGGTTTTTCCGCATCGGCGATTCTACGGTCGTGCGGTAAGCCCTCCATCGTTCGTGGCCGCCCTTGAGTTTCCTCGTGAGCAGCGAAAAGATGAAAGGTGTACACCGGTTGAGAACCGGCCTTGGCCTTGATGAGCATGTCCAGAAAGTCTTTGTCTGCCTGCGATAAGGTCTTGTTTCGATCGTATACGATGTCCACCGCTAGAAGAAAAGGACCTTCCCTGAGCGGAATAGCTCTGAGTTCACCCTTGTTCACTTCGTGATCGACGCCCATGCGCGCGAGAAAGGTAACACCGTTGCCCGCGGCCACCATCTCCTTGATGAAGTCCACATTTCCCGTTTCAATGGATCCTCGCGTTGAAATACCGTGATCCCGGAAGATCCGATCCACCAGCAGGCGAGTCCCGGAACCTTTTTCGCGCAGAATGAGGTTCTCGCCCGCGAGTTCCTCCACGGAAACCGCTTCTCGTTCAGCCAGGCGATGAGCAGGCGAGGTCAGGACGACCAACGCGTCTTCAATAAACGGGATCACTTCCAAGTTCTCTTGATACGGGAGGCGACCTACGATGGCGATATCATTTCGATTCTCCCGTATATTGGCCAGCATTTCTTCGGAAGAGCCTTCACTGATCTGGATGCGAACGCGAGGAAACGCAGCTCGAAAGGCCGAGATGTAGCGTGCAAGCAGGTGGCGCACAAGCTGCTTGGAACTCCCGATTCGCAACACCTCTTCGGCAAAATCGTGGGCCTGATCGAGAACTCGTTCCGCGTCTTCGACCAGGCCGAAGATCTTCTCCGCAACCTGATACAGGAGCTTGCCGGATGGCGTCAGCTCCAGCTTTTTCTTTCGCCTGATGAAAAGCTGCACGCTGTGACGATCTTCCAGCGCCTTTATCTGAAGGCTGACCGCAGGCTGGGTAATGAAGAGCTTATCAGCCGCACGGGTGATGCTTCCGCAGCTTGCGGCATAGTAGAATGCTTTCAACTGGTTGAGGTTGAGGTCTGAGGGCATGGAGTTATGGAAAAATAAGTTTTCCTTATGACATCATAAAAATTCCTGCTTTGACATGTCAACATAAATCCTGTCACGCTGTGTATAGCGGCAGACCTAGCGTTTCGCACGAACCGATCTCAAGTTCCTGTTCCAGCATCTCAACGCGGACACCTCCAAGGCGCCGGCCTGACTACCTCTGCGGTTACCGTAACAAGGAGAAAGCGGATGACTGAGGAATATGACGGCATCATCATCGGCGCCGGCCCTAATGGACTGACAGTGGCAGCCTATCTTGCCAGGGCCGGACTGAAAATTCTTGTACTGGAGCGTCGTTTCGAAGCAGGTGGTGGGCTGGCGACGGAGCAGGTCACTCTTCCCGGGTTTCTCCATAATACCCACGCGGTGTACATGCCTATGGTGGATTATGCGCCGCCGCTCGTAGACTTCGACGATTACCTGACCAAAGACTATGACCTGGAATTCGCGTTTCCATCCCCGGTCATGGCCATGCCGTTTGAAGACGGCTCCTCGCTCTGCCTTTTCCAGGACACGGACAAAACCTGCGAATCGATTGGCCGCTTCTCCAGGAAAGATGCCGAGACTTACCGGGGGATCGCGGAGCGTTATCGGGTCCTGACGGAGGATTTCCTCGGACCTGCCACGTATGAACTTGCCAAGCCCGCATTCGAGCAGCTCGTCACGTTGCAAGCCACCGACGTGGGCCGCGAGATCAGCGAGATCACGGAAAAGACACCACTGGACATCGTCAACGGTCTCTTCGAGAATGACCGGGTCAGGTGTCTGTTCCTTTATCTCAGTTGCATGTGGGGGCTCCATCACGATTTGGAAGGAGTGAGCTATCTTGTGCCGCTGCTTGTCAACAGGGCGGTGAACTACAGGCTGGTGAAAGGCGGATCGCACCACCTGGCCCATTTGTTTACCAAAGTGCTCTATAGACACGGCGGTATGATCATATCTCCCGTGAAGGTGAAGCGGATCGTCATTGAAGGCGGAAAAGCCGCCGGCGTCGAGCTTGGAGACGGCACGCTGTACAAGGCGAACAAGTTCGTGGCCAGCAGCCTGGATCCGTATCAGACATTTCTGCAATTGGTCGGCGCGCAAAATCTGGAAGAGCGCTTTGTCACGAGGATCAATGATTGGAAATGGGAGATTACGAGCCTCTTCCACGTGCATTTGGCCCTGGACGGGGCGCCGCAATTTAACGCGGCAAAGTCTGATCCTGATCTGAACAACGCATTGATCATCGTGCTGGGGTACGAGACCGAGGAGAGCCTCATTCGCCACTATGAAGCAATCCACCGCGGTGAACTCTATCCGGGAGGGTTCAACTGTTGTTTCCCGTCGCTCCACGATCCGAAACAAGCCCCTCCGGGCAAGCACACGGCTCTGATTTCGCTCCACGCGCCGCATGACCTCAAAGAGGGCGGGTCTGAACGCTGGTACCGCATTCGAGAGCGCGAGGCCGATCGCTGTGTGGAGATGCTCAAAAAATACGCCCCAAATGTATCGGACGAAAATATCCTCTGGCGCTACATCACCACACCTTTGGATATCGGGAACAAGTTCGCGGACATGGTGAAAGGCTCGTACAAGCAGGGTCAGTACCATCCGCTTCAGATGGGTTACCTGCGGCCGAATGAAGACTGCTCTCACTACGCGACGCCGATTGAAAGACTCTACGTATGTGGCGCAAGCACGTTTCCCGGTGGGCTGATCACCTTTGGCCCCGGGTACAACGCGGCTAACAAGATCGCTGAGGATCTGGGTATCGAGCGTTGGTGGCCTGAACCGGACTGCGTGCGCAAGGCCAAGGCCAAAGGGACGTTGTAGGAGGCGATCGATGAAAGTGAACTCCACCGGCCTGGGAAAGACCGTCATGGTCGCTCACTTCGCCGATCTCGTCGCCGTGGAGGATGGCGGCAGACCCGCCATGAGGCTGAACATAGAAGCAACCGAACCGGTCCATTGGTCGATCAAGGCCACTGTGGGAGGAGATGATCTCAGAACATTCGCTCGGCTCTTTCTCCGACCCGCTAATTTCTTCTATGTGCTCAAGTTGCTTATAGCCGGGTCAAAGCTCGACCATCCGGAATCTCGGTAAAGGCCTCGGATATTATTCCGGGCCACCCCGCTGCAAACAAGGAGGTCTCTCCATGGCGGATAGGACGTACGACGCGATCGTGGTGGGTGGCGGTCACCAGGGAACGATTATTGCCTGTTACTTGCAGCACGCGGGCATGCAGACCGTGGTCTTTGAGAGACAGCACGAACTGGGCGGCGGCGCATGTGGCGAAGCGCTTCCGCTTCCGGGTTTTCTTCAGAATCCGTGCGCGCATTTCACTCGATTCTATGGGCATCCCGCGTATGACGACTTCAAGCTAAGGGAGAAGGGCCTGGCGTACGTCTATCCTGATCACAGCGAAGGCATGATTTACGACGACGGCGTGAGCTTTCTTGGATTCACCGCGTGGAAAGTGGTTGACCCGAACACCGGAAGGGCGGAGTTCGACGAAACCAACGCGCAAAAGACCGTCGATCAGATTGCCCGATTCTCGAAGCGGGATGCGGACGTGGCCTATGATCTGCTGGAAAAGTACCGGAAGAAGTGGCGGGCGGCGTTTCATGAGTGGCGATACAATCCGCCCACTCCATGGGGCGTTCCCGACGCCTTTGAGCGGCTCATCAACGATCCTGAAGCGCCCATCCCCCCTGAGTATCAGTTCTATACTTCACAGCAGGTCGCGTATGACCTCTTTGAGACCGACTATCTTCGGACGCTCTTCATGCGATCCTGCATGACGTCCAGCGGGGTGTTTCCTAATGATTGCATTGGTATCTACAAGACCTTGCATACGCTTGGCCTCATACTCTCGTGGGAACCAGCATCCATATCGGTCGGGGGCACTCACGCCATAACTCATGCGCTCCAGCGGGCTTTCAGTTCTATGGGTGGCGAGTTCGTGGTCGAGACGCCGGTGGAATGCGCCATCATTGAGAATGGCAAGGCAGTGGGCGTCAGACTGGAAGACGGTCGGGAGATCGCGGCGCGGCGCGTGGTGGTGAGCGACCTTAACACGCCGCAAACCGTCCTCCAGCTCATCGGCGAAGAGCACGTTGATCCGAAGATCGCTCATCGGGCCAAGAATACTCTCAAGGATCGGGCGCAGCTTTTCTGGGGCAACTTTGCGCTCCATGAGCTCCCTGCGTACACGGCGGCCAAGGATAACCCGGAAATCGGCATGTGTCCCAGGCTGAACTGGGGCCCGAAAGATGCCGATTACTTTGCAACTCGTCACCAGGCCGAGCTTTTCGTAAAAGGTATCCCGGAGAAGCTCGTCTGTATTGTGGCCCCGGACAGCATTTGGGACAGGACCCGCGCCCCGGGAGACAAGCACACCATCCTCATCGAGCAGTTCACTGCGCCGTATCGCTTCTTCAGCGACGGGGAATGGCTCCGCATGAAGAAGGAGATTGTGGAGATCGTGCGGGAGCAATGGTCCTGGTACGCTCCGAACATGACTCCGGACAACCTCATTGCCGCGCACATCACTACTCCGATGGACGTGAAGATGCGCAACATCAACATGCCTCAGGGAGGTTGGACCGGCGAGGACATGATCGCTTCGCAGATGGGTCGCATGAGACCTTTTCCGGAATTGGCGTTCTACCGTATGCCGGTGAAGAATCTCTATCTCTGCTCCGCGGCCGCGCACTCGGGCCCGGGAATCGGACGAGGGAGTGGATACAACTGCTTCAAGACGATTGCGGAAGACTATGGGCTTCCCAAAATCTGGGAACAAAAGGGGAGACCGTACTGATCCGGGAGGTTTGAATGCCTCGACTCGAAGGTCGAGTGGCTCTGGTGACGGGCGCGGGCAAAGGGCTCGGACGGTCGTTCTGCGTGAAACTGGCTGAAGAAGGAGCTCACATTGTCGCCGTGACACGCGCCGACATGGAGGGCCTCGAGCAGACCGCCAAGCTGGTGCGGAAACTGGGCCGGGAGGCTTTTTTGAGTCAGGTTGACGTCTCGGATGAAGCTCAGGTCAGCGGGATGGCGCAGGAGGTGTTCGGCGCATTCGGTCGCGTGGACGTGCTGGTGAACAACGCGGCCTTCTATTACGGCGTGAAACGGAAGGCCTTCACCGAGATAACCGCCGAAGAATGGGACCGAATGATGAGTGTGAATGTAAAAGGCCCGTGGTTGTGCGCCAGAGCGGTATTTCCCTTCATGAAGGCCCAAGGGAAAGGAAAGATTGTCAATCTGGCTTCGGAGGTCTTTTTCACGGGCTCGCACGGCTTCGCGCACTATGTTGCTTCCAAAGGGGGAGTCATCGGTTTGACGAGAGCGCTCGCGATAGAGCTCGGACCATACGGGATTTGCGTGAATGCGGTCGCGCCCGGATTCACCGACACGGAAGCCAGCCGCACTGTGGCCGACGTGGAGAAATACGACACGAGCCGCACTCCGCTCAAACGATTGCAGAAACCCGAGGACCTGGTGGGCGTGGTAGCCTTCCTGGCATCGGACGAGAGTGACTTTATTACGGGTCAAACCATCTTGGTGGATGGAGGGAGGGCGATGCACTGAATTAGTCTTAACGTCGCACACCAAGTCGAAAGCGGCGAAATCTCGTTCTGCTTTTCCCGTGAGAGCCCCCGGCCGGACTCCGGCGGCTCATTTCCGCACTTTGCGCACGCGCACGCGGCGATTCCTTCCTGAGACTGCTCCGCTGCTCCGATCACGCGGCTTTCGACCTGAGACCACTATACAAATAGGGTACTTCTCAGGCTGCCTTTTCAACCATCTTTCCACCAAATGCGAGGGCGGAGGAAACCATGAAAGTATACGATGTGGTCCCAGGACTGGAGTTTGACCCTGAGCGGGATTTGGCCCAATCACCCGCCTGGTTTCTTGACGGCACGCATTCAGTGCCTCCCTGGACACCCATGTTCGGTTGGTTCTGGATCAACTTCTGCCGGCACGGGATGCAATGGGGCGCGGAGAAATTGAGCTTGCCCACGGTTAAAGGATGGGATTGGCGTTTCATGAACGGGGGAGGGTACCTGACGCTGCTCTTGGTCACCAGCGAGGAGGAGAAGCAGCGCAGGGAAGGGGAGTTCCGCAAGGCCATCCTTCCCTTCATTCAGGACTATGAGGGGCTGTGGGGGGGCTTTGTGAAAGAGATCCTCTCGCGTTACGGCGCGCTCAAGGCGCTGGACCTCGACAAGGCCAGCAATATTGAGCTGCTGGACAATTTCGAGGAAACCATCGATACGTGCCGACGCATGTGGGAGATTCACATGTATATGATGTACGGGACGTATACGGCTTATATCCTCTTCGAAAACATGTGTCGTGACTTGGCCGGGATTGACGACACCTCACCCACCTTTCATAGGGTGGTTTCCGGTTTTGACAACAAGGTCTTTCAGGTGGACCGGCGCCTTTGGGAGTTTGCGCAGCGCGCGGTGAAGGACGATCTGGCAAATACCATCTCAAAGACCGACCCACCGGAGATCCGTCAGGAGTTGGAGAAAACGGACAAGGGCCGGGAGTTCATGAGCGATTTCATGGCGTTCATGAATGAAGACGGCTGGCGTATGCAGCGGATGTCCGAAATGAACTTGCCTACGTGGGTGGAGGATCCTGCTCCCGCTTTGGGCATGGTCAAACAATTTGTTGCCAAAGGTGGCGGCTTCAATCTGGATGAGGAGCGTAAACGAATCGCGAAGGAGCGACAGGAAGCGGAAAAGGAGCTTATGAGCAAGGTGCCTACCGAGCAGCGGGGGTGGTTCCAGCAGTTGATGGGGCTGGCCCAAAAAAGTGGGATCTTCAGCGAGGAGCATGACCATTATCTTGATCTGTATACCCACGCGATGATGAGAAGGAGCGCTCTCGGGCTGGGGCGGCGCTTCGTCAAATTGGGCGCCCTGGACGATCCCGAGGACATGTTCTTCCTGATCCCGGACGAGGTGCGTCGCGCCGGCATTAATCCGGATCAGTTCGATCTGCGCTACATCGTGGCGAGGAGGAAAGCCGAGTGGCAAGAATGGCAAAAGACGCCCAACCCACCCGCTGTGCTGGCGCCGGGATTCGACCTGGATCAAGCAATGGCCGTGTTGGTCAAATCCAACGACCCGATTGCCCTGAAAGTCGTGGTTGGCGCCATGCCGCAGGTGCGTCCTGAGCTGAAGGCGGACCTGTACGGCACATGCGGTTCCCCGGGTGTGGCGGAAGGACCTGCTCGGGTAATCATGAATGAAGATGAGCTGCACTTGGTCAAGGAAGGGGACATTCTCGTGGCTGCGAGCACATCCCCGAGCTGGACGCCGGTCTTCTCCATGATCAAAGGGGTGGTGGTGGACAGGGGAGCGAGTCTCTCCCACGCGGCGATTGTCGGGCGAGAGTATGGCATTCCGGTGGTCATGAACGTGTTTGAAGGCACCGGGAAGATCAGATCGGGTCAACGAATCAAGGTGGATGCAAACCTGGGCGCCGTTTACATCATGGACAAGTAGCGACGCCGTTGCCGGAGCGGGCATGACGGTCGAATGGGCCGACCGTCGACCGTTTGCCTGCTCTCGACGTGGAAAGGGCGGCCGGGTATGTCCGAGAAATGGATCTACTGGTTCGAAGAGCTCTCCACCGCGGACAACGATTTGGTTGGGAAGAAGTGTGCGAACCTCGGCGAGATGTCACGACTTGGCCTCAGGGTGCCTCCGGGATTTGCCGTCTCGGTGAACGGATATGAGCGATTTATGTCCGAGAGCGGCGCGGGAGAGCAGATCCGACGATACGTGAGCGAAAACAGGGGCCTTCTGGACAAGGTGGAATTCCAGGTTCAGGCCGGTCGCCAGATCCGCGAGATCATCGAGTCCAAAGAGATGCCGAAGGCTATGCGGGAAGAGCTGCAGGATCATTATACAGACCTGTGCAAACGCTTGGACATGGAAGATGTGTCGGTGGCCGTGCGGTCCAGCGGCGCGGTGAGCATGCCCGGGCAGATGGAGACTTATCTCAACGTTGTGGGGCGACGCGAGGTGACCAGGAAGGTCATCCGCGTCTGGGGAAGCGCGTTCACGACACGGGCAATCGCTTTTCGGCTTGAACAGGGCATGGAGATGGAAAAGGCGCCCATAGGCGTGGCTGTTCTGAAAATGGTCAATGCCAAATGCGCGGGCGTCTGTCTCACGGTGCTGCCCACCATCGGCGACACTTCCAAGATTGTGGTCGAAGGCAATTGGGGCCTGGGCGAGAGCGTAGTCAGCGGTGAGATTACGCCTGATCAGTTCATCGTGGACAAAGAGCAGGAGGAGTACGAGTGCGTGCTTGGGGACAAAACCAAGATGGTCTGTTATCACCCTGGGGGCATATGCTTCTCCGAAGTCCCGCATGAAAAGCGATGCGTCCCGTGCCTGGACGAGCTTGAACTGAGGGAGATCGTCAGAGTAGCCAAGGACGTGGAGGCTCACTTCAAAGTTCCACAGGATATGGAGTGGGTCATCGACAGTGACATCTCATTCCCCGAAAACGTCTTTTGGGTGCAAACCCGTCCAGCGAAGTACATGAAGAAAAAAGAGAACGAATCCGAGTACCTGGCGGAACTCATGTCACGCGTATTCAAGATGTGATGGAGAAACCCCGGAGGCGCCCATGACCATTCTTTTCACCCAATGCTGGGATGTGATTCCGAGCAAGCTGGATCAGTACTCGGAATTCGTCATGAACGAGTACAATCCGGCGCTAGCAAAGATGGGCCTGAAACTCCTCGGTGGTTACTATGTGATAGTAGGCCGGGGGCCGCAAATCATAGCCGTGGCGACCATAGAGGAGCAGGATTACCTGCGCAAAATTCTGTCAACCGAAGAATACAGGCTGATCTCAAATAAACTACTCACCTTGGTTAGCAATTACGGAAGTAGGCTCTGGGTTCAGAGCGGACGTGTCACTGAAGGGCCGTATAAGATCCAGATGGGAGCATGGAAATTCAACCAGCACTACAATGTGGCGCCGGGGGTCGAAGAAGATCACTATCGTTTCGTAAAGGAAGAATGCATACCTGGCATGAAAGAGCTCCGTGTCCCCGTTACCGGGGCCTGGAGGCTCGTCATCGGGGAAGGGCCGAAACTCCTGGCCGAGTGCACAGCCCGTAATCTCGAGGACATTGCCAAGGCCGTGGATACCTCGCTCTTCAGGCGGCTCGTTCGGAAGCTGAACAGGACGTTCGCGACGGATTACAGCAGCCGCATCCTCGCTCCAACCGGCAGGATCGAAGTGCCTGCGCTCCTGGGTGAGATGATGAAAGGCTTCTAGACGGACTTCGGGGCACGCCACCACTCTTGACGAGTTGACGGGCACGTGAAGGCTTGATCGGGCGCCCACCCGAATCCCCCCGTTGGAAAGGAGATCGCGATGTATGTTCGTATGACCTTCTTCAAGGTTCAGCCAAGGAGAATGGATGAACTGCGGGATCTGTACAATCGTGAGGTGATTCCGGCGCACAAAAGCCACAAGGGCATACGGTTTGTTCACCTGCTGGAACGCCTCGATAATCCCGACGAGGCGATCTCCATTACCGCGTGGGATACGCGCGCGGATGTTGAGGCTTATGAAAAGAGCGGCGATTACGAAAGGCTTATCGGACTCTTCAAGGAAATGTACAGTGGCGAACCCAGCCTTCGCTCGTACGAAGTAACGGCCAGTTCAGAGCCTATCCTGCTCAGGATTTTCTGAGAAACCGTCAGATTCTTGGGCTCTGGCTGAAATTCGTCGTAAGACAGGAAATCCGTGCAAATCACAATATGTTTGTATGGATAAGTCGTACCGCCGGTACGAATTGAGTGCAAGCGCCGGCAGCGCTTGTAGAAAGATAGAAGTTTTTGGGGAGGGGGCCGTGGAGCTAGAGTTTCGCGCATTTTGTGTACTCCTGTTGGCGCGTGGAGCGCGCGGGATGGTTTTTGTGTAACTCGTTGTTATGGCCAGCTTCCCTCAAAAAGGTTCGAGAGAAATGGCTCCTCCGCGCTGCG
>VGSG01000042.1 GCA_016875095.1 Deltaproteobacteria bacterium | reverse complement strand
GGGCCCGGGCCAAGTCGTGATCGGAGCGCTCCAGGGCGATGTCTCCGAGGCTCTTGATGCAGTTTGCCTCTCCGACTATGGAGCCGACCTTTTGGTAAAGAGGGATCGCCTTTTCGTACTGGGCCCGGGCCAAGTCGTGATCGGAGCGCCGAAGAGCGATGTCTCCGAGGCTCCGGATGCAGTTTGCCTCTCCGAGTATGTCGCCGACCTTTTGAAAAAGTGTAAGGGCCTTTTCGTACTGGGCCCGGGCCAAGTCGTAATCGGAGCGCCGAAGGGCGATGTGTCCGAGGCTCTGGATGCAGTTTGCCTCTCCGAGTATGGAGCCGACCTTTTGGTAAAGAGGGATCGCCTTTTCGTACTGGGCCCGGGCCAAGTCGTGATCGGAGCGCCGAAGGGCGATGTCTCCGAGGCGCTTGATGCAGTTTGCCTGGTCTTGTACCAGGCCAAGGGCTTCAGCCGCGGCGAGGGCGGCTGCAAGAGGCCGTATGGACCCGAGACCGGTGAAGCGGACGAATTCACCCCAGTCCACGCTAGCTTGAATTGTCTCTTCGCTCGCTTCCCTCGTCAAAGCCCTGATCAGCATCGCTTCCACGTTCCCGACTTCCTGTGAGAGTCGTTGGACCGCTTCAGCGCCCCCCTCGCGGCCCACCGTGTCACCATGCTCCAGCGCCAGTTCGACGAAATGGGACACCACCGGATCCAGCGCGTCCTTCTCCGGGGGATATTTCTTGGTCACGTGCTCGCGAAGCGGGGCGAGCACGCGTAGGCGACCGGCTTCGTCAAATGCCAGGCCAACTTTGCGAAGCGTGGATGCGGCACGATGCCCATGTGGGTGGATTTCCGGTAGATCCTGATGCGCAAGCCCGTCGGGGAGCAACGAGAGAACTGATAGCAGCTCCCGAGCCTCGGGATTCATGCGATCGCCGTGGATGGAGATCTGATACGAGAGATCGAGGCTGGTCAGTGGGTGATCTCCCTTATCCCGTTTGAGCATAGCGGTGCGCTCGCTCTGCCAGCGTGACCAGATTCCCTCCAGGTCACTCTCACCTTGCGCGGCAAGGGCCATGAGGGTAATGGCCAAGGGCACGCCTTCCAGCTCCTTACACAGGTCGCGTACGCGCGGGTCGTCCGCGAATTCCTTTCCCGCAATTTCCAAGAATGCTTCACGCGCGGAATCGTCATCGAGGCGGGTCAGTTCTATGGGCTGCCGCCACGAGACTTCCTGAGGCCGTTCGTGCCCCCGCATAGACACCACCATCGCCCCGCAACAACACCGACCGAGAATCCCGAGCAGCTCTTCAACAGGCAACAGGTCGTTTTCCCAGGGTGTTTCCGCATTGTCGAGAACGAGCAGCGCGGGTTCACGCTCCAGAAAAGCTTGTATGGCCTGTTCAGGGTCCGACGGGGCCGACAAGCCCATGTTCTTCGCAATCGTTGAGGCCAGTTCCCGGCGGGATTTGGCAGCGTCGCACCGCACAAAATAGCGCCTGTCTCCAAACCGAGCGATCACCGCGTTGTCATTCAAGGCCACGAGCGTCACCGCGGTCTTTCCGATCCCCGGACCGCCCAGCGCCGGTATCGGATCGGGCTTATCAGCCAGGATCGCCGCGATAAGCTCTTGAACCTTATCCTCGCGGCCGAAAATGCGGGGCGCAGCGGGAATGATCGCGCGTGCGCTGGGAGAGGCGGAAGGCCCGGGCGCGTGTGCAGGCTGGAAACTGCCCAACGAGCGCAGAAACGGGGCAAGGTCCGAATAATCCGGGCCGTACGACAGCACAAAGAGCCGCTGTTCTATCGGGTGCTGGGCTCTTACCTGCTCGACTTTACTCTCTCGGACCAAGCGAAAACGTCGATACTCGGATTGAACGAAAACTTGCTCGGTCCATTTCAGCAAAGCGCCAAAATTCGGGTCATTCAATCCTGCGTCAAAGCCTACGAAGACGAGCGTCTTCATGAAAGCAAGCGCTCGGAGAGTCGCCTGCGCGTGCTCATCCCCCAGAACCTTTTCGTAAGACCTTATGCCCAGAACCACCGATTTGGGATCATCCCAATGGCCGTGGAGATGCACGATTCCCTGACGCTCGCGCCGAATAACTTGTTCAATCTTGCGCTTCTCAGTCCACGGTACCACCTCTCGCCCCGTGACAGTCGCAAGGAGATGGTCATAGTTGGTTGTGGCCAGAGGAAGGTTGAGGTCGCGCAGTGCCTCCAGAACCTGTCGGTCATGGATCTTCAGCTCGCCGACGGATTCCCTCAGCCAGCGGGACCACTCACCACCGTCAGGCGCGCGCAATTTGCGAGAGACTTTTTCCGCGGCAGACAAGAGATCGTCGAGGTCCTCGGAATCGATTTCCTTGCAAACGTCCACCTCCCAGTCCCCTCGAAGCTTGGGCACAGCCACATCGACACAGCGGTGAGCTCCATGCTTCAGGAGCCCCGTCCAGGATGCGCATTCCGCTCCGTTCGTGGCCGCGATGGAAACGCCCGTTCCCACGATGAAGAGAGCTTCCCCCTCAGCCACAGCCTTCTTCAGGTCCGCATGCCAGATTTCGTACATCTCTGAACCCTGTTCCTATGACGCGCCGGGTCGCGCCAATGTGAAGGTGAGGTGAAAAGTGAGAAACGGAAGGGAGTTGTAAACTCCCCCTCTCCCTTTCCTCTCCCACCAGGGGAGAGGGTTTTATGACCCCTCCCTCGATGGGTATAGGCGTTCAAATTAAGGAATAGGCCGCTGTGTTAACAATGCCTTATCACCCTCCCCCTTCCCCCTCCCATCGAGGGAGGGGGTTCCGGAAACCCTCTCCCCTGGCGGGAGAGGGTAGGGCGAGGGAGAATACCCCGGCACTAGAGGCTAGCCTTATTTTAACGCCTATGCCCCCTTCCCCCTCCCATCGAGGGAGGGGGTTCCGGAAACCCTCTCCCCTGGCGGGAGAGGGCAGGGTGAGGGGGAATACCCCGGCACTAGAGGCTAGCCTTATTTCAACGCCTATGCCCCCTTCCCCCTCCCATCGAGGGAGGGGGTTCCGGAAACCCTCTCCCCTGGCGGGAGAGGGCAGGGTGAGGGGGGAATGTGCAGCGCCAGAGGCCAATCCTATTTTAACGCCTATGCCCTCGATGGGAGGGCGACCTTTCGCGCGCATCTCAATGCCGTTCACGAAGAAAGCGGCGCTAAGAGATTATGGGAGAGATTCTAGCATAGATGAGCATGAGAGCAAAAGTTGGGATGGCGCGTGGTTGCTCGGATCGGGAAAAGACTCACGCGGGGGAGGCCCATACCAAGGTAATGTTGCGTCTCAATGATAGGTTCGCACAATGCTATACCGGCGCGCGGTCAAACACTTAACATCCTGTTCTTGGCGGGATAGTCTCGCGAGGCGCGAGATTGCCCGTCGTTTTCGGCCCGGGAGGGAGGCCCATACTATTGGGTGCCCATGCCTACTCTCTATCGGCTCATGGGCCTTGGAGTCACTTCCATGCCGGTGTTCTCCACTCCGTAACCGCCCAGCTCGGCGACCCGCCGCTTGAATCGGTCACTCCTGAGCACCTCCAGGAGCGCTTGGATCTTCTCGTCTGCGAAGAACTCCTCAGGGATCACCAGCTCATACTCTTCCGTGGCCACAGGCGCAAAGTCCAGATCCAAGGCTTTGGCCGCGGCAAGAACTCCCATACCCACGTCTGCGACTCCACTGAGCACGCCGGCCGCCACCGCGGTATGGGTATATTCCTCCAGTTCGTACCCTTTGATCCGGCTTCTATCGATCCCCAAACGGTCCAGGTGATAATCAAGCAGAACTCTCGTGCCCGCGCCTGATTGACGATTAATGAAGGTCACATCATCCCTGATGAGGTCTTCAAAGCCTTTGATCCCCTTGGGATTGCCTTTGGGAACGATGAAGCCTTGTTCGCGGCTCACGCACCGAATGACCTTCACGGGAATTTCCGGGATGTATCGGCGTATGTATGACCAGTTGTACTCGCCGGTCTCAACGTCGAGCAGATGGGACGTGGCGAGGTGCGAAGTGCGGTTCTTGAGAGCGAGCAGTCCGCCCAAGCTGCCAACATGGCTGGAAGACAGAAACAGGCCGCGGGAACCCAATTCATCCGCAAGCACGTCCAAGGTCAGGTCGTGGCTGCCGATGATCACCACGGTTCGTTCGATATCCAAAGGGTCACGGAGCAATTCCACGTTGACTTCCGCGCCCATATCGACCCCTTCCACGAGCGGCCCGATTCTGATGATTCCATCCGCCTTGGTCAGGGTGGTGATCGAACCCGCGCCCCGGGGAAGGGGCGCGGCAACCACGCGGTCACCCACTCTACCGAGTTTTACTCGGAAGAACTCCTCCCGGCCCAGTTTGGAAGGGATTTTTCGCGCTGACCGAACCGGAATGGTGGGCCGCGATCGATGCGGGAGCCCCAGCATAAGCTCAAGCGTCGGCAAGCCGAACAGCTCAAAAGAGAGCACAGCGGAAACCGGGTAGCCCGGATTGCCGATCACCGGCTTCTCATCCACGATGCCCAGAATGGTCGGTTTGCCCGGCATCATGGCCACGCCGTGAACCAGCACTTCACCCAGATCCCGTATGGCCGCGGCTGCGTAGTCTTCACTCCCCGCGGATGATCCCGCGTTCACCACCACCAGGTGAGCGTCGGACTGCGCCGCTTCTTTGATGGCAGCCCGAATGGAGTCGAAAGTGTCCTCCACGATCTCCGTCCGGATTGCCCGTCCGCCGACGCGCTCAACAAGACTTGCCAGCATCACCGTGTTGAATTCGATTGTTTCACCCGGCGCCGGGGCCCGTCGTCCGAGGCTCTCCACAGGCACGAGTTCGGTTCCGGTGGGGATCAGCGTCACGGAAGGCTGTTCCACCACTTCCACAGCCGAGATGCCTCCTGCAAGAAGCGCTCCCTGATCGTAGGCGGTGATGCGGCGATGCGCGGGGAGGATCATCTCTGACGCCACAAAATCTTCTCCGACTCTTCGCACGTGCTGCCAGGGGACGACAGCCCGCTCCACCTCGAAGATCTCCTCCGAGATGAAGTGGACGTCTTCGATCATGATCACTGCGTTGGCTGCTTCCGGCACAAGGCGACCGGTATTCACCGGCCACGCGTTCGCGCCGACCTGAAACCGGATGGGCCGATCCGGCCCTGCGCCGAAGGTGTCAAGAGCTTTGACCGCGAATCCGTCCATGGCGGCCGCATGGAAATGGGGCGAAGAAATCGCCGCGTACACCGGCGCCGCTGTCACCCGGTCCAGGGCCCGGATGACCGGAACGCGCTCAGACCCCGGAAAGTAACTCCTGTTGAGCCGCTTCAAGAAGATCTCCAGAGCTTCTGCGGGCGGCTTCATGTCCAAATAAATGTTTCTTCTCAAGACGCGCCTCGATCCAGTTGGCAGAAAGTTGCACCTCCACCAAATCGCCCTTGTACAGGCCTTCACAGTCCTGCGCGACAGTGATGCGGCCGTGGGCTCGAACCATGGCGGAAGTCATCCCGGATTTGCCGAGAATGGGAAGGGCAATGAGACGACCGTCCCTCTCCTCGAGCCTGACCCGGACGAAATCCGTCCGACCTTCCTTGGAAGCCACGTTGCGGCTCAGAAACGCGAGCGCTGTGACGCCCAGGTACGGTTCTACGGAATCCTCCCCCTCAAGCCTGCGAAGACTTGGAACGACGAATTGCTCGAAACAGACCATTGCGGAAATCGGGTGACCGGGCAAACCAAATACCGGCTTGGGGCCCACCCGCGCGAGGATCAGCGGCTTCCCGGGGGATATGGATACGCCGTGCAGCAGGATTTCTGAGTCTGTGCTTTGCTCGATGGCTGTAATAACCAGGTCTCGGATCCCCATGGAGCTGCCGCCGGAGACTATGACCACGTCGCACGCTTCCAGCGCGCTCGCCAGCATGGCCGAGAGCTGTTCCAGCTCGTCAGGAGCTATGCCGATCCACTGCGGAACAGCGTACGCCTGCCGAACCAACGCGGTGAGCGCATGCCTGTTCACATCCCTGACGCAACCGGGGGGCGGCTCCTGCTCGATGGGCACGATCTCGTCGCCGGAACTCATGATCCCCACGGCCGGTTTCCGGTAGACCGTCACCCTCGATCGTCCCATGGCCGCGAGTAAGCCCAGGTCCTGCGGCCGCAACCTATGCCCCGCATCCATGAGGAGCTCATCCCTGTGGTAATCCTCACCCTTTCGGACCACGTGCTCGTACGGCGCTGCGGCCTTCAGTATTTCCACGGTATTGGCGTCGAGTTCCTGGGTGTGTTCCACCTGGACCACCGCGTCCGCGTTGGGAGGGAGCGCGCCGCCGGTCCAGATCTTCATGGTTGCGCCTTTGGCCAGCGCCGTCCCGCTCACTTGGCCCATTGAGACCTCGCCGATCACCTGTAACAGGGCCGGCGCGGATTCAGTCGCGCCAAAGGTGTCCGCGGACCGAACGGCGAATCCGTCCATGGTGGAGCGATCAAAGCCCGGCATATCATCCTCGGCCGCGACGGGTTCGCTGAGGACTCGAAAGAGCGCGTCGTCCAGAAAGACTTCTTCAGTGGCGAGCCGAGAGAAACGCTTGAGCCTCTCCCGGGCGCTTTCCGGAGGATGAACTTTCAGAAAGGGTTTCGTCATGAGTTATCTGCGCGGAATCTTGCGCTGTGATTGCGCCATCCGGTGGAACAAACAACTGACGCACTATAGCAAGGTTGTGAGGTTGTGTCAAAATTGACAAAACCCTCCGAGGGCGAGTCGGCATATTTCTCCACTATCGACCGGTCTCATCTGGTATGCTGACAGGGCCTATCCCCTAGCGCGTCCCAAGGCCGGAGAATTAAACCCATGAGCGGACAAGACGCGGAACGAGCGCTCACGCGCCGGTGGCTCATCTTCTGGGTGATGGCCCTGGCGTACGTCTTCGTCTATTTCCATCGGCTCTGCCCCGCAGTGGTGGCAAATGACCTTCAGGCCGATTTTCAGACCAGCGCGGGCCTTCTCGGTGTCATGGCGTCCGCGTACTTCTATCCGTATGCGGTGATGCAGTTGCCCGCAGGGTTACTTTCGGATTCGTTGGGACCCCGTAAGACGGTGACCGCGTTTCTCGCGCTTGCGGCCGCGGGGAGCGTTCTGTTCGGGCTTGCGCCCAGCATGGAAGTGGCGGTGGCTGCCCGCGTTTTGGTGGGGTTAGGGGTCTCAATGGTCTTCATACCCGCCATGAAGATTCTGTCACAGTGGTTCAGGCCGCGAGAGTTTGCGTTCATGACCGGGATCCTCGCCACCATGGGCGGAGTGGGCGGACTGACCGCCGCGGCGCCGCTCGCGATCGCCACAGAGAAGCTGGGGTGGCGCGCCGCGTTTGAGCTTATCGGGGTGGGAACCGCCCTCATTGTGGCTGTGGTATGGATTGTTGTTCGTGACAAACCCCAAGATATGGGCTGGCCTTCTATTGCCGAAATAGACCACGTGGGCCCGGGAAGAGCGGCCCCTACTATTGAGATCCCGCTTTGGGAGGGCGTTAAACGCGTGCTGACGGAAAAGCGCTTTTGGGCCCTGGCAATTTGGTTCTTTTTCGCGATCGGCGTCTTCTTCAGCTTTGGCGGCCTGTGGGCAGGCCCGTACCTCATGCACGCGTACGGCATGAGCCGTTCCGAGGCGGGAAATGTTCTCAATATGATCGCGGTGGCTCTTATCGTCGGGGCTCCCGCGCTGAGTCTTATCTCAGATCGATTGCTCAAGAGTCGAAAACAAGTGATTGTCCTCTGCAGCCTCGCGCTCGTGATAGAAATGGCCTACCTATGCTCCTATCCGACGGGTCTGTCACTATGGGCTTTGTATGCGGTGTTTTTTCTCTTCTCCATCGTCTCGTCGGCCATCGTGGTGATTGGGTTTACCGCCACCAAAGAGCTTTTTCCCGTGGAGATCGCGGGCACGTCAGTGGGAACAGTGAATCTTTTCCCCTTCCTCGGCGGCGCGGTCATGCAGGTCCTCCTGGGAGTCGTGCTGGATGCTTACCCGAAGAGCGCGGCCGGCTCGTACCCGTTGGAAGCTTATTCCACGCTACTGGCTGTCCTGCTCGCGGCGTCCGTCGCGGCCCTGGTGAGTTCGCTGTTCATCAAGGAAACCTCTCCCGAGTCATCAAAGTGACACGAACGCTCATGAAACAAGCGACACCATGCGTAATCTTCAGGGACCCTTCCTCATTATTCGTCCGGGAGCTCTGGGGGACACGATCCTCACCTTGCCGCTCGTTTCTTCCGTGCGCTCTCTCGATCCGGACGCGGACATAACGTTCCTCGGCAATCGGGCGCACAAGAGCCTCTTGCCTCCAGGGCTAAGCTTCCGGGCCTTTGACGATCCCGGATGGCTGTGGCTCTTCCGAAAAGGAGGGGCGCCGGAGAACCTGCGCGAGAGGCAATTCCGGACTGCGTTTGTCATACTCACCAGGGCCGACGAGATCATGGAGAACCTGAGCGCACACGGCGTCAAAACGATTCGACACGTGGCGCCTGCCCCGCGACTGGGCAAACATCTGGTGGCGCATCTCCATGAAGGCCTGGGCCTGCCCGTGCCCCCCCGCGAACCGGCTCTTCTTCATCTGGCGCGGCCGGAGAGGCGAGATCTCATGTGGATCCATCCCGGGAGCGGCGGCGCGGCCAAATGCATCCCGCTGGAAGATTGGACCGCGATAGTAGACCACGCGCAGGAGTTAACCGGGTGGGAAGTGGCGATCACGGCAGGGGAAGAGGACGGTTTCCTCAAGCAGGACCCGCTCTGGACCGAACTGACCTGCCGAGACGGAAGGAGGCTCGTCGAAGGTAGGTTGCTGTCGGAACTGTGCGCAGAATTGGGCGGCGCGCGCTTCTTCATAGGGAGCGATTCGGGAATCAGCCATCTGGCCTCGGGCCTGGGGGTGCGCTCTGCGGTGCTTTTTGTGGCCACCGATCCCGGGACGTGGGCCCCGTGGGCCCCTGAGGATCAGGTGTCAGTGGTGGAAGTGGGGAGGGGACGTTGGGGGCGAGAGACCTTGCTGTCCGCGTTGGAGAGGGTGGTCCTTGGGCGCGGAGGGTCGTGGTGAGTTGGGGGGTGGCGCTTGGTGCGGATTTCGTGGTCACGTCATGAGTTTCGCAAAACAAGTGATCAAGCAATAAGCTCAAAAAAGGATAATAATTTAAAGAATAAGCGCGATCTTCTCAAGTAGTTTCTAAGAATCCAATCCCTTGAATTTCATATAATTTCTAGATAATTATTCTAATATCTCAAATTTCTATCATTTTTTTCTTGACAAACAAAAACTCTCTGGTAAATGTCGCCATCACAAAACGTTGCCTCTGGGAGGGAGGGTATGTCTCTAGGAAAACCCTATAATGTAGTAGTATGTATAGTGTTTTTGCTCTTGGCTGTCGCGGCGAACGCCCACGCCTACTCCATGGTCCAGGCTGCCGCGCCCCCCGCAAGCGAAGACATCTACTCACCCACCGTCGCCAAACAGGCGCCGCCCCCGCAAGCTCCCCCGCAAGCGAAGGAAAGGCCCAAGACGATCGTCAAGACAAAGCCGATCTACAAGGTCAAGCCCGCAGAACGGGTCGCGTACGCGTACCGCCCGCTGTGCATCCTGCCCCAGACCGCTGTCCGCGGCTGGGAATTGGACGCTCAGGTGGTCTTCGCCCGGACAAAGGGGACGGTCCGGTATTTACGCGGCACATTCGGGACTCTGGGCTTCTTCGGTCTTTACAACGAGGACTTGGACTTGAACGCGGATCTGGGTTTGCCCGATCACGACGTGGTCCCCATGTTCACCGCGGTATACCGTTTCCGGCCGAATTGGGCTTTGCGGTATTCATACATGCCCATGGAAGCCAGCAGCTCCCCCAGTCTGTCCAGATCCTTTATCTTCGGCAACAACACCTATACTCCGGGACAGAATATGCGCGCGAAGTGGGAACGGGCCCAGCATCAGGTCGGGCTGGTTTATGACCCGATCCACACGTATGCGTCACGGTTGAGCATCTTTGGGGAGTACGTCCGGATCGATGAGAAGATCAGCCTCGGGCAGCCGGGATGTTGCGGCGACGCTTTGTACAACGAGCTCAACATGGGAATGGCCGGCCTCGAATTCAAAAAGTGCCTGAAAACCGGTCCGTACTGCAACACATTCTCCTTAGAGTGTAAAGCAGGCATCGCCTTCTTTGACGATGCGTTCGGTTCCGATATCTCCAGCGGGATCAAGTACACGATCCCCATGAGCAACGGCCGCTGGGGGTATGTGGAAGGCGGTTACCGATATCTTACCTACAAGAAGAATTACAGCGACGCCACCCGCATCGACACTGCCATGGATGGCGGATACCTCAAAGTAGGATTCCTCTTCTGAAATGCAGGGAGCCGTGGGTGAACGCGGAGGGACCTCGCGGCTCTGCAACCGCTTTTTGTCGACGGCCTGAGCATACCAGCTTTCTCTTGCCCGACCGGCATGTGGTCGTCTCCCTCCCAGCTCGTTCCATCCGGTCGGGCTCTTTTTTTTTGTACAGGTTCGTCCAGGGCCTCGTTGTCAAGGGCGTCCAAAAGGGCCATACTACGAAGAGTTCGCCCGGCTTCGCGCTGAAGCGCGGGGCCGGAATCATGGAACGTGGTGAGCCTCGATGCTTACGCAGCGAATACTGAGGATTATTGAAGAGAATCCGGGGATGTCCGGAGAGCGGCTTTCCGAGCTGTTCCAGCTCTCTTCCTATCGCCTCCACCGCGTATTCAGACACATAGAAAGGGATCTGTCCGGACGAACACTGGTGCACAGCCAAGAGCACGGCGTGTGGATTGTGGGCGTAGACCCGGCTCAATGCACGGCCACGGAATGGGCGGGCCCGAGCAAGAGAGGCTATCGCCAGTGCCTGAATTCGCCCGAGTTTAATGATGGGCGCTGCTATGAGCATTCCCAGTGCGAGAATCCTGAAATGATCGCGTTCGCGCGTCGAGTGGCTTACCTCACCGGACCGGGTCGGCCGAGCGCAATGACTTTCAGTCAACTGGGTCTCACCCTGGTCGAAGAGCTGGTAGCCGCGCTGGCGCCTCTCGACCCGTGGACACGAAAAGATTATGCCAACAAGAGGCGGTTGCTCACCATGCTGGCTGCCGCCCAGAGGGTCCTGGAGCAAAGACTGCGGATGCGCGGGGAACGAGGCCAAGGACTCCCGCCGGAATTCGAGAGGCGTCACCGGGCATCATCGATCAATCCGTTTGAGTTCAGCCTGAAGAAGCACTTCGCGGTGTTGGAAGTCTCGTCGGACGCCACGCGCGCGGAGGTGGTAAGGGCCTGGAGACATCTGGCTCGCATCCATCATCCCGATCGAGAAGGCGGCGACGAGGACAAGATGAAAGCCATCAACCTCGCCAAAGACAGGATATTCCGGATCAGGCGATGGGACTGAGCTTCCTCCGTTGAACCACGCGAAAAAGGGGACGCTCCGCGCGTCCCCTTTTCACATGAAGTCACAGATCAGGCTACCAGTAGGCGCCGAAGAAGCTTTCCGCCCCCAGCCCTCCAGCCATCATCTTGGTTTTCTTGGATTTCTTCTCGGTGAAGGGCACGAGCCGAGGGCCACGTCCCTGGCCGAAACCGAAAGGCTTCGCAGGAGGAGGCGCCATGCCGTACCCGAAGGGCGCTGGAGATCCCGCCGGGCCGCAATAGGCCGGGGCGGGAGTAGGACCGCAGTAAGGCGCGGGCGGCGGCATAGGGCATGGAGGCGGAGGGGCCCCGCAGACGCTTGGCCGGCGACATTTGTCTATGAGGCAATCCGCGGCTTTGAACGGCAGAGCGATCGCGCCGGTGACCAAGTTCAGGGCGCCCCTGCAAAGGGCCTCGAGAGGACCGGGCCCGCACTTCGGTTTGTACGGCGGCGGCCCACACGGAGCGGGCGGGGAGGCCGGCGGCGGACATGCGGCCATCGGCTTGACCTTCATGGGTGGACAGGCCGGGGGAGCGCACATAGGCGCCGGCGCATACATGGTGGGCCCGCAGACAGGGGGCGGACACGGGGGGCCGCCTGCTGTGGCGGGAATGACCCATACCATCGCAAGTAGCGTCACCACGATCAGCGCTCGTGCGAGAGTCGCTCTCTGCATGGAAACCCTCCTTCACTGAAAGGAGCGCATCAGCAACGGCCTTGGTTCTGGCGCCCCTTGATCATTCATTGCGCTTGGAAGGCATTATAATACCGGAAGAGAAAATCCACTGTCAAGACAACTAATTAACTAATTCATATTGTTGGATTATAGCCATCGCCCACATTTTCTTGTCCGAATTGCGCAGCGGAATTCCCTTAGCTCGGCAGTCCCCGGAGTTGTTCCGCAACTCATCGGCTTTGCAGTCGTCTAGTCTTGGGGTTCTTCGATGTCTGCGGCGGGTGGAGCTTCAGGGCCCGGGGGCTTGGGAAATCCCACTCGGCCGCATCCAAAATCAAGGGAATTCACGGTTCCTAGGTTCTGGACCACGCGGCTGAGGTAAGCATTTCCTTTGAGTTCCCATTCTCGGACCATCATCTCCAAGACGGGTTCATGGTTCGCATCAAAGGAGATTTTGCCGCGTAATCCTCTGATGGCGCTCTCCTGGAGAATATCGACGAGCTTTCCGATCGGAGCGCCTTCGTTTGTTTGTCGCACGGCGAGTGAGATCGCGGCCGCAATCTCGTAACCTTCGGCAAGCCTGGACACCGACGTGATCCTTCGGCCCACCTTCTGTTTGGCCCGTGTGACCAGATTCACGGGGTCTTTGATGCTCGTCAGAGTGCGGATTCCCAGCGCATCCTTTCCAAGGTCCGACAGGGGCCGGGGATACTCGGTTAAGGACTCCGGGCCGACTAGCGGGAGCTTCGAGAGCTGGAATTCCTTGCGAAATGCCTTGAGGAAGGGCCCCGTCTGCCGATCTGAAAACGCTGCGAACACGAAATCAGGCTCAGCCTTCTTGATTGCTTCAAGAAGTTTATTCAGACCCGCCGGCCACTGCGCGACCATGACGCGCTCCGTGAAGATCCCCCCGGCGCGCTCGAAGCTGTGAGCAAAGAAATCAGCCTGTTCATTGCCCAGCCAATCGTCACTTCCGGTCAGGAACACCTTCTGGCCGAGATTGGCGAGGGCCCATGGGGCGAGCGGACGAGAGGTCTGATATGTATTGGCGCAGAACGAGAAGGTGTTGGGGAGGCAGAATTCACCGGCGACCAGCCGGACCGACGGATTCGTCACGAAAAGCACAGCCTCGACGTCCTTGACCGCGCGAATCACCTTTTCATTTGCTTCCAGCGAGAACGGCCCAATCAGGAACTGAACCTTTCGTTTGATTCCCAGATATGCCAGCCCTTCCAAGGCGCCGCTCTCGTCAGCGCCTACGTCTCTGCGGATTGTTTCCAGAGAGAGCGTTTCATCGCCCTGTTCCTTGAAGTAAAGCTCAAAGCCCGCGAGAAGCGAGGAAGCCTCTCCGGTCCATTGGCCTTGATCTGAAAAAAGAAAGCCGACGCGAGCCGTTTTCCTCTTAGCATAGCTCTGGTTCACGCCCGCGACGATCATGAGCGCGGAAAGGCCTGCTGCGGCCAGGAATCTGCGACGAGACGGATCGACCACAGTGTCATGCCGGGAGCTTCCCGCCTGAGCATTGCGGCCGTCGCAACGGTTAGAATGACCCTGGTCTGAAATGACGCTCTCCGTCACCGGTTCCGGAAAAGGATAAATCCGCGACATGTAACTCCTTGGATGCGCTGCTTTGAATAAGCTCGCCGGCCTGTTCTTATCACATCGGCGCGGTTTTCGTGCCCGACGAATCCTAGCCCAAACGCACAGCGCTGTAAAGCAGTTGAAGAAGCGGTTTGCAGGCATTCGGTTATCCGGGGGCTGGTGTCTAGATTCCTGCGCAGTACGCGTGGTGGACTGTGGGGAAATCGTAGCGGATCCGGTCGTCATCCCGGATTTCAGGGCAAGGGAGGAGGCGGAGGCGGCTTGGGTGGGCTCAAGGGGGGCAAAGGAGGCAGCTCTTTCAAGTTTTTCCTCAGGTCTTCGATACCCTGTTGGACCGCGTCAAAAACATCCTTGTTTTCTTCCTTGAATTTCCTCACTTCCTTGACGGTCTTGTCCAGGTCCTTGAGCGCGGACGAAGCGCCTTCGGCCAGACCTTCCGCGAAAGGTTTGACCACTTTCTCCGAGGTCTCCTTGCCCGCTTCGTACATCTTGCGGGGAACCTCATCTCGTTTGGTATCGCTGATTATCGCGTCCAGTTGTCCTTTCAGGATGCCCTTGACGATTGGGTACAGTTTTCGAGCCACGAACTCCGCGCCCTCTTCCAAGTTTTCGTCCGGGGTATCTTTGAGGGACTGCTTCAGTCTCTTGCCCGCGTACGAAGTGACAGAGTCCATAAGAGTGGAGGGATTCTTATCGCTAGGCTGGGGAGTGGTCCGGGAGCCGGTCAGAAATGCGGCCCCGCTGTAGGCGATCAAGAAGATCACTAATCCCGCGAGGGCGCACACGAGAGCCCGCTGCATCGCAAGCCTCAAAGCCGCCCCCCGACCGATCAGGCCGGGGGGCGTATGAAAATCGAAAGAGCTCCTCCGCCTACTTGGGATACGTCGGATAAGGAACCGCCTGGTACTTGGACGAACTGATCGGCTTGTACACTTTGGCGGTCTTGCGCGCCTTCGGCGGGGGGCACGGTGGCGGACACTCAGCCCGCACGCACACCACCTTGCATGACGGCGGGATGAAAGAGTCCTGTGAGCACTTCACCACGGCTTGTTCCGACGCATGCGTCGGCGTCGGCCCGTAGCCCAGGTACAGAGCGCCCCTGAAATTCTTGGCCGTGGCCACAAAGAGCGGCGCACTGTACACAGTGGACGCCAAGAGCAGCGTAACCACCGCACAGGCAACAACCACGCTAATCTTCCTCGTCATCTCATACCTCCATCTGCCGATATCATATAACTTGATAACTCTCTCGTCCAGCTTTTACCCACAAGCCTTTGCCGGAAAGGCTCTTTTCGCCATTCTTGCTCTTAAATAGGCCCGACGAATGCCCAATCGCCGGGTCCCGGTCTCGCGAGCGCCATGATCCGGCCAAGGGTTAGTTTATCACCTGCCGGCCTTCCTCCTCCTTTTCGGGTTTGAGGGACGGTTGCCCTGTGGCTTCCAGAACGCTTGTCCAGAGCCTGTCTTTGAGATCCACCTGCTTCCGCCCTTGCACTACCAGGCGAATCGGGATCAGCACATACTCATCGTTCCAAGTCCCGATCACCACACTGGTCTTTCCGGCAATCCCGGCGTGAACGGCCTTTTGTCCCAGAAAGCCGCAGAAGACCGCATCATCGGCGTTTGCCGGGACGGAACGGATCATGTAGCTGGGATCGATATACTTGATATTCATTTCGATCCCTTTTTCTTTGAAATGGTCATCGATACGGTCCTTCAGGTACCATCCGATGTCTCCGAGCTTCACGTTGCCTGATGGGTCTGTTCCCTCCTCCGAGCAGTATTTCTGGCCTGCGCCTTCAGCGACCACAATCACTGCATGTTTTCGCCTTTCCAGACGCTTCTCCAACCAGGCAAGGAGACCGTGAGGGCCGTCAATGTCAAAGTCCGATTCCGGGATCAGCACCAGATTGGCATCTCGCTGAGCCAGGGAAGCCCACGCGGCAATGAACCCGGACTGGCGCCCCATGAGCTTTACAAGCCCGACCCCGTTGGGAGAACCCAAGGCTTCCACGTGGGCCGACCCAATCGCCCTGGTAGCCATGCTCACCGCCGTGTTGAAGCCGAAAGATCGGGAGAGAAAATTGATATCGTTATCTATGGTCTTGGGAATTCCCACCACTCCGATCTTGGCCCCACGATTCGCCACTTCGTCGGCGATCTTCAACCCGGCCCTGAAGGAACCGTCTCCGCCAAGCACGAAGAGAAGCCCGATGTTCATCCGCTCCAACGCGTCCACGATCTCCGAGGGATCCTGAGGTCCTCGGGAAGTGGAGAGAATCGTCCCGCCCAGCTCGTGAATCTGCGCAACCGTGCTCGGGTTCAGCTCCATAACCGCGTGACCGTGCCGGGGGATGAATCCTTGGAGCCCATACATGATTCCCACCACATTGCGCACTCCGTAGGTGTGAAACAGGGTGAGAACCACCGACCGAATCACGTTGTTCAGCCCTGGACAGAGTCCTCCGCATGTGACGATCGCGCACTTGAGCTTGCTCGGATCGAAATAGATCTTTCGCCTGGGACCGGCTTTCACAAAGGAGATCGGCTCCCGACCCGCGTTTACCTCCCGACAGATCTCTTCAGCGGAGGCGCTGTGCAAGACCCGCTCCGAATCCTCCACAAAGTAAGCGGAGTCCAGTGGAGAATCTATCTTAGGTTCACCGAGCGTCTGGACGGCTGTATCCATCGTGGCGCCATATTTCCGCGAATCTTTTGTCGTCCGGGAGTGGTTCACCATATACCAAAAAGCAAGAAAAAGCAATAAACAAAAGATATTAGCTCAACGGGGTCTCCGGGACTTCTCCCAACAGATTATCGAACATGTGATTCCGGCGAAGTCGCCTCCTCTCCCCAAGAAATCAACCGGTTCTAGACATTGAAGCGGAAAAGGATGATGTCTCCGTCTTGGACCTCATATTCTCGCCCTTCCAGGCGGAATTTCCCCCCTTTGTGCGCTCCCACGGTCGAACCCGCGTTCATGAAGTCCTCGAAGGAAACCACCTCGGCTCGGATGAATCCCCGTTGCATGTCGGTGTGAACCACTCCCGCCGCATCCAAAGCCGTTTTGCCTCGATTGAGCGGCCAGGCCCTCACCTCTTTGTCGCTTACGGTGAAGAAGACGATCAGCCTCAACAGCTCGAAGGATTTCTTGATGATTCTGTTCTTCGCTCCTTCACTCAGGCCAAGATCGTTAAGGAATTCCCGCGCATCGTCAGGGTCCAGTCGAGCGATCTCCGCTTCCGCATCGGCGTAGATCCAGTCGGCAGCCACATAGGGCTGGCCGGTAACACGCTGCAAGATCTCTTCCACCAGCGTGTCGATCTCAGCACGCGGCTTGTTGTCCCCCGCATTTACCAGAAACAGCTCCGGCTTTGCGGACAGGAACGCGAATCCTCGGAATTTCTCGAATCCCGCCACCTCAGGCACCGTGCGAAGCGGTGTTCCGTCTTGCAGGAGAGCTCTTGCCCTCTCCAGCATAGTTAACTCATCGGCCATCTCTTTCCTGCCCCGCTTCAAATCGATCGTTACTCGTTCCAAGCGCTTCTCCACGACGGACAGGTCCGAGAGGATCATCTCTTCTTCCACTCGTCCAAAATCTTTCAGGGGTTGCGGGGGGTCAAGACGGGGGGAATCGAAGAAGCGCACGCAGTGGACGAGCGCGTCGAGCGGCCGCATGTGGGAGAGTATCGCATCACCGCGTGCGCCGCCTTCCTTCCCTTCTCCGATCAGTCCGGCGATATCCAGGTATTCCACATGAACTGCGGTGGCCTTCTTGGGCTTGTGGTAGTGGTTCAGGAAGTCCAATCGATCGTCCTCCACCGTCACCACCCCTACGTTCGGTTCCCCATATCCCCGATGGTCTCCGGCGGTCACACCTCCGGTAAAGGCTCGAAAGACAGTGCTCTTGCCGCTTCCCGGCAGACCGATGATTCCCAGTTGCACGAGTGAGAATCCTTTCCGCGCGCTATGACCGACTGCGCCCTTTTGTCAAAAGACGTGATGAGCGTCCGACGATACACCGGGTCGGCGCGCGGCACGCACGCAAATCAGCCTTCGACGAGGCCCCTACCTCGGAAACTCCTCGCTCGCTGTCTATGTGCCTCTTATTGCGGTTTGACGAATCTGACATAGAGCAGGATTCCGTTTCCCTGCTCTTGGACCGGTTTGGGAGGATCGACCCCCGCGCCGGCTCCGGACTCGATTTCGCCGTGGTCAACGAGAGCGCGGGTCAAGCTCCCATATGCGTCAGGCGGGATGATGATGCGCACCAAACGTTCACGAGCGCTCGGCCGAAGGTCTTCCCTCACGACCGTGCCCTGCAAGCCCGGGAGAATCCGCTTGAGCAACTCCTGAGCCTCTTCGGGCCGAGAACTTACAACAGTGAGATTGTCCGCTCCCAGTCGATCGGCCACTGTGGGCAACAAATTATGAGCCGCCTGAGCGCCGCTCATTCCGGATTCCGGTGTTGTAAGTGGGATTCGGGGAAGGTTGGTGGAAGGATTGGAAAGGGAGGAGTAATAGGCTGGGGCCAGGGCGCCGTCACCGCCCATGGTGGTGATCGTCGCGCGACGAGGCGCCGGAGCGATCGACTTGCCTCCCTCCTCCGCGGTCGCGACCTCCGCGGAGACCGGAGTCTCCGAGTGGCGCGCGAGTTCCACGGGTGGCTGTCGAAAAAGCGAATAACCGATGAGGACGATACAGAAAAGCGCCGCCATACCCGCAGGCAGAGGCATGCGGGGCGCGGTGAGGGTGAGATCCTTAAGAAAATCAAGCCAAGAACGGGAAGAAACAGCGTCAAGCCGACGATCAAGATGAACCATGAAATCGCGGGGGGGCGAGACCCTTTCCAGACCGGCAAGCGCTTTGACCGCGTCGGAATACCACTGGAATTCCTCCCGGCAGCAACTGCACTCGTTCATATGGTCATAACAACGTGATCTGGTCTCCGAATCTACACTACCCTCATGAAGCTCCAAAAACATACCGGAAATTTGATCGCATTCACTCATGACAAAACCTTCTTCAGTTTCTCTTTCACGACCATTCTCGCCCGATGCAGGCGGGACTTGGTAGTTCCTTCCGGGAGATTGAGCATTCGCGCAATCTCTTCGTAAGAAAAACCTTCGATGTCTCTTAGAATGACAATCTCCTTGTGATCAGGTTCCAGGTCATCAATGGCTTCTTGGACGATTTTCTGTATTTCCTTGCCTGCAAGCAGGTCTTCCGGGTTCGAGGTGGAATCGGGAAGTTCTCGTGGAAGCCCTTCCCGATCTTCGTCCCCGTCACTGGGCCCCTTATTGGCGAAGTACCCTCTGCGCTTAAGGTACTTGAATCGGTTTTTTCCTCTGTTCGTAGCGATCTGGAAGAGCCAAGTAGAGAATTTCGATTCTCCCCGAAATCTCTTCAGATTCTGATAGGCCGCGGTGAAAATATCCTGAGCCAGATCGTTGGCCTCTTCCTGGTCCCCGACGAATCGGTAGGCCAAGTTATAGATTCTTCTGTAGTATTTTTCAACAAGTATGTTGAAGGCATCTCGGTTGCCCTCCACACACTCCTTGACCGTCTCCCTGTCCTCATCCTCTTCCGGTCTGTAGGTTGAGGCGAGCAGCAGATTTACCAAAATTAGACACAAACCACCGAGAATTGTTTCAGGGGAGGCGAGCACTGGACACAGTTCTGCTCCGTAGGTGATCCGTAAGAAAATAGATAAAGATGCGGGCACAAGTCAAGAAATAAGCGAGAAGCGCGCTCGCGCGCTGTGACTGGCGAGCGCTTTGAGCACAGCAGGAGCCTTGCTTTCTGACAACCGGAGTATCGAGCCGCGAAACCGACCCACTTCCCAGTGAAAGAAGCCGGTCATGTTTTTCCGGCGTCAATAAGCCAAACCTCTTGACAAATAGTCATTTATTATTTATTTTTGATACGTTAGGGACTTTCCCGGTTAAGGGCGCTGACTGCCCTAATAAATTCTGTAGATTATTCTGCTTTTGTGAAGTAAAAGCTTCGCCGCGACCGACAACTTGCGCGGCGCGCTCCGGAGTCAATTCATTGCTCTCGAAGAAGCCGCTTGCCATTCTCGCTGCCTTGTTCCTACTGGGGGGCAGCGCTTTTGCCTTTCAGCCGGCTCAATCTCAGAGCTCCGTGACCGATATGATGGGCAGTATCGGCAAGAGGGGCGGGGCTTTCTTCGCGCCGAACGCTCGACCCGCGTCCAGTGACGCGCAGAGTCGTCCCCGCGTGATACGGACCGTTGCGCCCCCGACGGCGCGCTCGGTTCAGCCCGCTTTATCCCCGGGGATAGATCAACCAAAGAGCCTGCCTGTGGGGCCGCGCAGGATCTCCGAACAACCCGATGGCGGGCGGATTGCCTCGCTTTCGCACGCGCCCTCCGCAGCGCAGCCCAATGGAGGACCTCGTGCGCTGCCGGGGAGGATCGACAAACTCCTTGGCGCGCCTCTACCGGTCGCGGAGGTGAGGGGCAGGGGACACGAGGAGCCGGCGATTCAAGCCAAGGCGCTTTTGTGCTTGGATTGTTCGTCCAACAGGGTGCTTCTGGCTAGGAACGATAAGGAGCCGCTCCCTATCGCCAGTATCACCAAGCTTGTGAGCGCCATGGCGGTTCTTGACGCCATGAGCCTTGACCAGGTCGTGGAGACCCCGAAAGATATCACGGAGGTAGAGCCCAAGAAGGTTGGTATCCAGCCGGGCGACCGCTTCACGGTAAGAGATCTGCTCCACGGCATGCTCATCGTCTCCGGGAATGATTGCGCCGAGGTTCTGGCGCGCGCGTACCCTCACGGTGGTCGGGACGGCTTCATTCAGGCCATGAATAGAAAGGCGGCGAAACTAGGCGCCAGGCAGAGCGCCTTCTTTACGCCCAGCGGACTGGACATGCGCGTAACTCTGGGCAGAAAAGACGGCAAGGCGCTGGAGAGCAAGAATCTAAATGCAGCCTCGGCCGAGGAAGTAGCCCTCATCGCGAAACACGCGTTCGACTATCCCGCGATCCGCCAAATCGTCGGCGCAAAGACTTACGCGATGAAGACCGTCAATTCAAGGCCCAAGACCTATCGACTCAAATCCAACGACCGACTCCTCTTTGAGCCCGTGCCGCTGGCAGGCGCCAAGACGGGCTTCACCAACAAGGCCGGGAAATGCATTGTGGCCCTCTTCAATGATAATGCGAAAGACTACCTGGTCGTGGTGCTAAACTCGCCTCAACACTTCAAAGCAGCGGAAAAAATCTACCGCTGGGCCTCCAGCGCGTTCTGAGAGCTTTCCTAAGCCTCTTCGATCATCTTTCGGAAGCGGTCAAAGAGGTAGCGCGAGTCGTGGGGCCCGGGAGAGGCTTCGGGATGGTACTGGATGGAAAAGACGGGGTGCTTCTTGTGTGTCAGCCCTTCGTTGGTCTGGTCGTTGAGATTGATGTGCGTTACTTCGCACTCGGATTTGACGCTCTCGGGATCCACTGCGAAATTGTGGTTCTGTGACGTGATTTCCACCTGGCCGGTGTCGAGCCGTCGAACGGGGTGATTCGCGCCGTGGTGGCCGAAGTTCAGCCGGTACGTTCTGCCGCCCAGGGCAAGTCCGAGTATCTGATGTCCCAGGCAGATGCCGAAGATCGGCTTTTTTCCGATAAGGTTCCTCACGTTTTCGATGAGGTACGGCACTCCTTCCGGGTCTCCGGGTCCGTTGGAAAGGAATATGCCGTCCGGGCCCCACGCCAGCACGTCTTCACTGGGCGTGGACGCGGGAAACACCCGCACGGCCGAGCCCGCGTCAACGAGCAGACGCAGGATGTTTTGCTTGATACCGCCGTCATACGCAGCCACGCGGAAGAGCCCCTCAGATTTCTTGGGCTGCCCGCTCCACTGCCAGGAGCCTTCGCCCCAGTCGTACGGCTCGGAGCAGGTCACCTCCTTGACCAGGTCGCAGCCGTCGATCTCGGGGTATTCCTTTACCTTCTTAAGTAAGCGAGCCTCGTCATGATCGAGCGTTGAAATGATCCCTTTTTTTGCGCCCGTTTCTCTCAGGTTCAGGGTGAGTTTTCTTGTGTCGATGCCCTGGATACCCGTGATGCGATGTTTTCTCAGGTAGGTTTCCAGGTCAGTGTCTTGGCGCCAATTGCTCGGATGAGGGCAGTATTCCTTGACGATGAAGCCGGCCAGGTAAGGCGCGACGGATTCGTTGTCCTCGAAATTGATGCCGGTATTGCCGATATGAGGATAGGTCATGGTCACGATCTGTCCGCGATAGGAGGGGTCGGTGAGGATTTCCTGATAGCCGGTAATCCCCGTGTGGAAAACCACCTGGCCGATCACTTCGCCTTCAGCGCCGAAGGAGGTCCCTCTGAAGACGGCGCCATCCACAAGAACGAGAGTTGCTTTCATCAAATTTCCTTGGCAAATTCCTGAAGTCGCCGCATCCCCTGATCGATGCGCTCGTCAGGGGCTGTCATGGATATTCTGAAGCACCGCTCGCCGCTGGGGCCATATCCCACTCCGGGAGTCACCACGAGGCCTTTCTTTTCCAGCAAGTCCGCGCAGAAGGTCACCGAGGAATTGTACTTATCGGGAACTCGAACCCAGAAGTAATAGCTCGCGAGCGGTAGCTGGAACCTGAACTCGGATGTCCGGAGCGCGGCTGCGATCCGGTCCCTGCGATCCTTGAATAGCTTAGTCCTTTCACGGCCGAATGCCAACACCTGGGGATGGCTCAAAGCACGAGCCGCGGCCCTCTGAATCGCCATGAATACGCCTGAATCGAAGTTCGACTTCAGGGTGAGAAAGGCCTGAATCAGGTGATCTGCCCCGACCACAAACCCGACGCGCCACCCGGTCATGTTGAAGGTCTTGGAAAACGAGTGGATCTCGATAGCCGTCTCCTTGGCTCCCGGGATTTGCATGATGCTGATGGGCCGCACTTGTTCCTCAAAGTAGACCTCTGAATACGCGTTGTCCGCGAGGATCACCAGATCGTATTTCTTCGCGAAGGCCACAAGCCTTTCAAAGAAGGATACATCCGCAACCGCTGCGGTGGGATTGTTCGGATAATTGACGAAAATGATCTTGGCTTTGTAGGCCAGTTCAGGGTCGATCGCGTCCAGATCCGGCAAGAAATTGCGTTCTTCCAGGAGCGGAATCCGCGCGGCTTCCGCGCCTGCGAAGCCAATGGCGGCCTGGTACACGGGATATCCCGGATCCGTGATGATGCCGCAGTCACCAGGGTCCAGGAATACCATGGGCAGATGGGAGACAGCGTCCTTGCTCCCGATGCTTGCCATGATTTCTTTCGCGGGATCCAGCCGGACTCCGAAACGTTTCTCGAACCAATCCGCCACCATACGACAAAAGTCAGGCTCGCCCTTGTAACTGGGGTACGTATGATTCCGTGGGTCGCGGATCTCTTCTTCCATGAGTTCAAGGACGAAGTTGGGCGTGGGACGGTCCGGGTCCCCAATAGCGAGGGACACGACGTCAATGCCTTTTTGTTCCACGGCTTTGCGCTTCTCGTCGATCAGGTGGAAAAGGTAAGGGGGCGTATCGATCACCCGCCGCGAAAATTTCATGAAAATCCTCCGATTCCAGAATGCAGAAGTCCTCTCAAGACATGTGACCGTCTGAGGAAATATCGGGAGAGACCTGGCAAGAAGGTCCTCCCAGACTAACCTTCCCCAAAATCTTCACTTGTGCAACCACTATTACGGTTTCAAGCCGATGGAGGGTTGCGCCAGGAGCGCGCCCTGAAAGCATTCGGGTTGAGGCTGGAAGTCCTTCTCAATCATGGCGTAGGCGCTATGATTGTGGATCGATTCCATGTTTTCGGCTTCTATCCTGTACCACGTGAAGTTATCTTTTTCGTTGAGCCGGGACACGGCCGCGCGAACAACATCTTCCACGAACATAGGATTCTCATACGCCCGTTCGGTGACAAATTTCTCGTCCGGCCTCTTGAGCAGGGAATAAATCTCGGAACTGACCGAGGCTTCCACCATTTCGATGATCTCTTCGATCCAGAAAAACTTACGGAATCGCAACTGAACCCGCACGAGGCCCCGCTGATTGTGCGCGCCGTGGTCCGATATCTCTTTGGAGCACGGGCAGACCGTGGTCACCGGAACCTCCACGCCTGCAATAAGATCGAATCGCTCCGCCAATGCCCCTCGCATGAAGCATGTGTACGACATGAGGCTTGAGGTCCTGGTGACAGGCGCCTCTTTTTCTATGAAGTAAGGAAACTCCACGTTCATATGCGCGCTCTTCGCGCTGAGCTTAGTCTTGATCTTTTCAAGGATCTCCTGGAATTTCTGAATGGAAATCTCATCGCGATACTCGTTGAGCACCTCGATGAACCTGCTCATGTGCGTTCCCTTAAAATCATGCGGGAGATTCACAAAGAGATCGAAGACTCCCACCGTATGCTGGAGCTGCTTGCGTCGATCACGCACGGAGATCGGATAGCGCACACCTCTCACACCAACCTTGTCAATGGGAATGTTGCGCTCGTCCCGAAGGCTCTGCACATCGAGTATGGATCTTTGGAAATTCACGATGGCTCTCCGTCAAGCTTTATCTTTCAGACGGTCATTGTGAGCAACATGAAACCGGACTACTTGTTCAAGCGCCGGAATTGAACTCTCCCGAGGCTCGTTTGCTTTACGCGGCTTACGGCGCCTCGTCTCTGATGAAGGCAGCCCGAGACGTGTCCGATTCCCAGACCGAGACCGAGTGCAATAAGCCGCCGCGGTCACCGAGACCACGGGCGATCTCTTGAAATAGAAAGGCAGCGATGTTCTCGGCCGAGGGCTCGATGCGGTCAAAGGGCTCCAAATCGTTCAGGAAAGAATGGTCGAGTCTCTCCAGCGTCGCGCCCGCAACCTTTTTCAATTCCACGAAATCAATCACCATGCCCCCAGGGGAGAGCTCGTTCGTTCTCGCCACAATCATCACCCGATAATTGTGGCCGTGAAGCTTCTCGCATTTTCCCTTGTAATCACGCAGGCGATGGGCGGCGGAGAAGCCTGCTGTAACTTCTACCTCATACATGGTAATATCCTTAGATAGCGAGTCCGCATATTCTTAAGACAAAACATTAATGAATACATCAAACCTGGTGATACTGGCTACGAAAACAGGAAAAAGAGATTGACAACCGGGGCCTCCGAGACTATACCCATCGCCAACGTCCCGGAAATGAGCCCTTGTGACCAAGTCCTCCGGGAACCGCATCGAGGAGCCTGCGGATGACGCTTATCCGGATTGCCGTTCTCGTCACAATATCATATTTTGCTGCATTGGTGTTACTCCATCCTGCGGTCTGCGCCGCGCGCGATGCCACGCTTCGACGAGCCGCAACCGGCTCGGATACTTCACCGATCACCCGTTATCAGCAGCAGGGGCAGGCTGAGTCTAGGGGGACGCGCATGGGCTTCTCACCCATGCCCTATCAACCGGAGCCCGCAGAAGAGACGCGGGATTACCGCGCCCCCGTTCGCCCAGGCTTGCCCGACATTCGAAACCTGGTCAAACAGGTGAACAGGTCGGTCGTCTCCATCCGGATGCTCGACCCCGGCTCGTCATGGTCTCTGGGCAGTTTGCGAGAACAGGGAGAGCGGGCTATGGGGTATGGGTCGGGTTTTGTGGTCTCGGCTGCGGGCCATATATTGACCAACGAGCATGTGCTGCGCAACGGCTCGCGTATAGAGGTCGAACTCTTGGACGGACGCAAGTGCGATGGAAAGGTCCTTTATAAGGACGGCAAGAACGACCTGGCGCTCGTGAAGATAGAGATCTCGGATAAACTTGTCCCGGTCCAAATGGGAGACTCGGACGGTGTGGAGCTGGGCGATTGGGTGGTGGGCATCGGAAATCCTTACGGCATCGGCCAGTCGCTCATGATGGGGATCGTGAGCGCGAAAAAGCGTGTCATCCCGGGCGCGGGCTATCCCCCGCTCATTCAGATAGACGCGGCCATGAATTTGGGAAATTCCGGAGGCCCGCTGTTCAACCTGGAGGGCGAGGTTATCGGAGTCAACACGATCCTGCTATGGAAGAGCCAAGGCATTGGGTTTGCCACACCCATCAATGTGGCAAGAGGTTTCCTTTCCAGGGCAGGATTTCCGAGAGTCAAATCCGCATCAGCGCCGGCCGCGGGGCCTCTGGGACCGGCCGAAAACGGGCCTCGGTCCCTGGGAGAACCGTTCAATCCTCTGGCGCCACCCTGGAAATCGGGGCGCTAGGTTCCTATAATCCCATTAGAGACTATTGAGAAATTTGAGAAGAGGTTCCCATGGCGTCCAAGGAATCGAAAGCTACCCGAATGCTCAAGGACAGGCTCATCCTGGAAACTTCCCGCGTCTGGGACAAACTGAATGCCAAGGAGCGCGCGGCGGTCTTCGAGTACGCTAAAGAATACCGCGGATTTCTGGATCGAGCCCGCACCGAGCGACGCGCCGCCGCGTATTTCGTGGAAACCGCTGCCAAGCGCGGGTTCGTGGAACTGGGAGAACCGAAGCCCCGTGCAACCGGCTTGTATCAACTGGTTCGAGGCAAGTCGCTGGCAATGGCCGTTCCCGGCAAGCGACCCATGACCGATGGCATCCGGCTCATAGCGTCTCATACCGATTGCCCTCGACTCGACTTGAAACCGAATCCGCTTTACGAAGATACGGATCTGGCGCTCTTGAAGACCCACTACTACGGAGGCGTCAAGAAATACCAGTGGGTGGCTCGCTCTTTGGCGCTTGTGGGAACGGTGATTCTGGCAAACGGCGATCGGGTGGACGTGGAAATCGGTTTGGCGCCGGGCGATCCCATATTCGTCATAACGGATCTTCTGCCGCATCTGGGCAAGAAGCAAATGGAGAAGAAGGCCAACGAATTCATACCCGCCGAGAACCTCAACCCGATCGTGGGAGGGCTCCCGTACTCGGACAAGGACTCAGATCAAAGAGTTAAGCTGGCAATAATGGAATTGCTCAACAGCAAGTACCAGCTTACGGAAGAGGATTTCACCACAGCGGAACTACAGGTAGTGCCCGCCGAGCCCGCTCGAGATGCGGGCTT
Source organism: Deltaproteobacteria bacterium (assembly GCA_016875095.1). Taxonomy (GTDB): domain Bacteria; phylum Desulfobacterota; class Desulfomonilia; order Desulfomonilales; family Desulfomonilaceae; genus VGSG01. The sequence goes on along the minus strand of VGSG01000042.1, from coordinate 9,273 downwards.
GGATCGAAGCATGATCGCTGGGTACGGCCAGGACGACCGAATCTGCGCGTATACGTCATTTACCGCGCTCATGGAAACGAAACGGCCTACACACACCGCCGTCGCGATCTTCTACGACAAGGAAGAGATCGGCAGTGAAGGAAACACCGGCGCGCAGTCACGCTTTCTTGAAATGTTTCTGATGGATCTCATGGAAGGATCGGGCATCGAGCCGAGCTTCCAAAACCTCAATCGCGTGTTTGCCAACGCGAAGGCGCTTTCCGCTGACGTGAACGCAGCCCTGGATCCTACCTATTCCGATGTTTTTGAAAAGCGAAACGCGTGCAAAATGGGTTCGGGCGTGACTATGGAGAAATACTCGGGCCACGGAGGCAAATACATGACGTCCGATGCGAACGCGGAGTATGCCGCGTGGGTGCGACGGCTTTTCAACGATCATGGGATCGTGTGGCAGACCGGCGGCCAAGGGAAAGTGGACGAGGGAGGAGGCGGCACCGTGGCAAAATTCCTGGCAAAAATGGGTATGGACGTTATCGACATGGGGCCGCCCTTGCTCAGCATGCATTCTCCCCTTGAAATTGCCGCCAAAGATGACCTGTGGATGTGCCACCGAGCGTTCACCGTTTTTTTTGCCAGCTAGGCCCGGCTGCAATGCTTGGGAGCTTTTGAACGCGATTGCCGTTGAGGCCCTTCACATTCCCCGACCCCCTTTCAGGAAAGGGGGTTCCGCGGGGGAGGGGTTTGTTCAGTCTTGTGAACCTCAGCAACCGCGTTCTCATATTATCGGCGGTTGAAGAATGGCGAAAATCCCTGCAAAGGGCCGCCGTCTCGTCTGCGCGGCCGCGGGAAAAAGAGATTGCGTTGAATGGCCGAAACCTGTAAGTTATCATATTGCCTGCATCGATCCCGGCGCCGATTGCCCGATATGAGGAGATCCGCAGGAAGGTTTCTACGGAGCCGTTCCCAATGCAACGACGGGCGCGGGTCGCCACACAAATGCGTCGTGGCCGATTGAATGGCTGGGCGCTCGTGTGCAGCCGGGTGAATTCCGATAAGCAGGCTTTTCGATCCCGAATAGAAGGGCTTGCTTTTTCAATTTCGCCCCCCGGCCCCGCGAACGAACTCTCAGTAAGCCCGGAGCAATATCAAAGACCACGGGCCGGGACGAATCCAAGGAATAGCGCCGGGCAGAGTTCCGTGCGCGCAGGAGCCGGGACCCGACCGGCTCAGTATCTTACAACCCCGGAGGTACTCACGGATGGACCGCAACGTATGCATCATTGCCGGAGGAATGTCCAAGTGGGGGGTCAGGAACGGGAGCCAGAGGGATTTCTTCCAGGAGGCGGCCAAGGCCTGCTACGAGGACAATCTTCAGGTTAACCCCAAGGAAATTGATGGGTTACTGGTTGCATCCGCGTACACGGAACGCACTTCGTACCAAACTCATCTGGCCCCACTTGTCGCCGAGCACATCGGCGTGAAGCCCAAATCGATCTGCGCAAGGGTGGAACTACTGTGCGCGAGCGGCAGCTCCGCCATCATCCTGGCATTCGGGTTGATCAAGGCGGGCCAGGCCGATGTGGTGATGGTGATGGGCGGAGAAAAGCTTTACACGCCACAGAAGTGGGAAGTCTTCTACAGCGAACTGGCCTCAGTGGATCACGATTGGGACGGCCCCCAAGGTTTGGGTTTGCCGCCGCCGGTCTTCGCGATGGTTGCCAAGCAGCACATGAAGCAGTACGGCACTACCAAGGAACAGCTTGGCGCAATCTCAGTCAAGAACCGTCGAAATGCGGCGCTGAACCCGAAAGCGCAATTTCAGCAGGGAATCACGAAGGACGAGTATATGAATGCTCGCCCGATCGTGCAGCCGCTCTCGCTCTTTGATTGCTGCCCGATTACCGACGGCGCCGCGGGCGTGATCCTGTGCGCGGAAGAAAAGGCCAAGCAATTGACCGATAAACCGCTGGTCTATCTTCGGGGCACGGGCCAGGCTTCGGTGAACAACATGTCCGCCAACATGCCCAGTTGGACCACCTGGGAAGCTCTCAAGATTGCCGGTCAAGAAGCCTATCGGAAGGCGAAGATCGAGCCCAAGGACGTCAAAGTGGCCATGACCCATGACTGCTTTACCATTTCCGAGATCATCGAGATGGAGGATCTGGGTTTTTGCAAGAAGGGCGAAGGCGGTCCGTTCGTGGGTGAAGGCCAGAACGATCTTGGCGGCAAGGTTCCCACCAATACGGATGGAGGCCTTCTCGGGTGCGGACATCCGTTTGGCGGCACCGGCATTCGGCAGGCCATTGAAGTGATGAAACAGCTCCGTGGCGATGCAACACAGCAGGTGAAAGGCGCGGATATCGGTCTGACCCACAATTTGAGCGGGTTCATCGCCGCTCACACGGTTCTAGTCTATGGGAGGGAGCCTGTATGACCACACCCGGGATCTCTGTGCTCGACGGCAAATATATGGTGACCATGGACCTGTTCCCGCAGCAGTCCAAGGAATTCAATCAGGTCTATGCATTTTACGAGAACCTCAAACAGGGACGATTCACCACTACGAAATGCGCTGACTGCGGAGCGGAATCCTTTCCCCCTCGCGTCATGTGTCCGGAATGCTTTTCCACCAATATGCAGTGGATTGATTGGCCTAACGAAGGGACCGTGATCGAATTCACCGAAGAAGTGGTGGGCGTGCCGCTTGGTTTCGGGAAAGCGCCGCTGGTCCATGCCCTGGTGGATCTCCAAGGTAAGAAGACTATGTTCGTGCGCGTGATCAACTGCGCGGAGGGTCAGCTCAAAGTTGGAGACAAGGTCCGGGTCGCAGTCTTCGATGTGGATCCGGTGCCACAGGAAGTCAAGGGCGGAATTCAAGAGATTCCGCGCGTATTCTACGCGTTTGAGCCGGTCACGTAGCCTAGGTTGCCGCTACGGAACACCGGATTCTATATGGCGTTACTGCTGAAAGGGGTTGTGGGTTCCGGTTTGCCTTCGCAACGTGATACCGCGCAATCCCCTGAATTCCACGCTTGGATTCTGAAGATCAAAGTCAAGGAGGAGGATTGAGACATGGCGCTTGAATGGTTACCTCGGGACCGCGAAAAGAAAGATCATCAGCTCTTCGGCCCCGAGCACTGGGGAACTGAGGCCCCATGCACGGTTTACGAGAAGAGACCTCTGACCGACCCAAAAGGAAACGTGATCGACGGACTTTACGTAGCCTGGGTCCGCCTGAACAACCCGAAGCAGTACAATTCGTACACCACCGAGATGGCAAAAGGCGTGATAGCGGGTTTTACCGCGGCCGGCCTCGATCGTTCCGTGGTTGCGGTGGTCTTCACCGGCACGGGTGACAGGGCGTTCTGCACGGGCGGCAACACCAAAGAGTATGCCGAGTACTACTCGATGCGGCCGCATGAGTACGGCGAATACATGGATATTTTCAACAGCATGGTGGACGCTATCCTCAATTGCAAGAAGCCAACCATCTGCCGCGTGAATGGAATGCGGGTCGCGGGCGGCCAGGAGATCGGCATGGCGTGCGACCTGGCGGTTGCCAGCGACCTGGCGATTTTCGGGCAAGCCGGCGCTCGCCACGGATCCAGCCCTGACGGTGGGTCCACCGACTTCCTGCCCTGGTTCCTCAACATGGAAGACGCGATGTGGAACTGCGTGAGCTGCGAGCTATGGAGCGCATACAAGATGAAGGCCAAGAACCTCATCTCGAAATGCGTTCCGGTCCTCAAGCAGGGCGACAAGTTTATCCGCAATCCGGCGATCATCACCGAAGAGTACGTGAAGGACGGCGAAATCGTATACGGCGAATTCAAGACCGGCGATGCGGCTCAGAAGGCCAAAGACCTGATGAAGGACCTCCCGATTGATTTCGAACTCCTGGACAAAGAGGTGACTAAGATTATCTGGACCTTTACCAACCTCTTTCCGGGCTGCTTGATCAAGGCAATCGACGGGATTCGGCAGAAAAAGAAGTTCTTCTGGGATATGAACAAGCTGGCCAACAGGCATTGGCTCATGGCCAACATGAATTACGAGGCCTTCCTCGGGTTCAATGCGTTCAACACCAAGAAGATCACCGGGCAAGATTTGATCGATTTCGTCAAGTTCCGACAGAACATTGCCGCGACGGCTCCGGCAACTCTTGACGAGTATGCCGAAGTCTTGGGCAAGCCGCAGAAGTAGGGCGTAGATTCAATAACCGGATGCGGTTCCAAGATCTGCCAGGTCTTGGAAGGATTCCCGGGAAGGCCCTCTGAAATCCCCCCAACTCCCCTTATAATAAAGGGGGGCACGATCCCCCTTTTCTAAAGGGGGATACAGGGGGATTTTCCAACTCCTTCCCTCCAAGTTAATTCTGGCGCCCTCCTGGGGTAAGGCGCATTGGCCTCAAGAGTCCACCAACAACCCGATCCCGTGCGTAACCCGGCATGAGGGCTCGCGTGTCCTCCGAAGCCTGCGGTCAGGGAGGAGATGTCATGGAATACAAGCTCATCCAGTGTGAAAAACACTTTGACGGAGCGGTCCTTAAGATTATCCTCAACGCGCCCAAAGCAAACGTCATGGAAGCGGCAATGCTCCGGGAGATCAATGCGTGCCTCGATTCTCTCAGGCAGGACAACAGCCTAAAGCTGCTCGTCTTCGAAGGCGCTGGGAAGCACTTCTCATTCGGCGCGAGCGTCCCCGAGCACACCAAAGAAAACGCAGCCATGATGCTCAACGCGTTCCATGCCATGTTCCACAAACTCATAGACCTCGCGATTCCCACCATGGCGATAGTGCGAGGGCAGTGCCTGGGCGGAGGCATGGAATTGGCCCTTTTTTGCAACTTCATCGTCGCGGACCGTTCCGCGTTCTTCGGGCAACCTGAGATCGTTCTTGCGGTGTTTCCGCCGCCGGCATCCGTAATGCTGTCCCTCAAAGTGGGTCAGGCGTACGCGGACGATCTGATCTTAACCGGTCGTTCCATCGATGGAGCGGAAGCGTATCGGATCGGACTGGCAAATATGCTGGTGAACGAAGGTGAAGACGCATGGGACGCGGCCGCGAAATGGATCGAGGCTCACATAGTTCCCAAGAGCGCGTCCGTGCTGCGCATCGCAAACAAGGCCGCGCGGACCAACTTCTTCCGCTTGCTCCGAGAAGACCTCCCCAAAATGGAAGGTCTGTACCTCAAAGAGCTTATGGAAACCCACGACGCGAACGAAGGCATCGGCGCATTTATTGAAAAACGCAAACCCGCCTGGAAAAACGAGTAATACCGCTTCGCTTTCAGAGAGGTAAAAATCGGGGAGGACCTTCTCGTAAGAAGGTCCTCCCCGACCCCCTCCCCAAGAACTTCCACCATTTTTCGGAATGCTCATTTCTCCTTAGGAGGAAATGAGCATTCCGAAAACCGTGGAGATTTCTTGCCTGAGCCGTGGGGGTACTTCTCTCACAACAAAATTTCCCCCATCTTGACTCTTTGAATGCGCATCTGTCTAACTCAATTCGTTCATGGAGAACTGTTTCCGGAGGAACTCTGTTCGCAGAGAGTAAAGGGTTCCCCTGCACCCATCCCAAAAGGCTTCACGACCGCGCGGGGTGCCACTGACCTGGACGAGGTCCAGGTCAGTGCTCAAGGGCGGTGTTCGGCTGGATAGGCCCTGCTAGCCAGCGGGTTCGCCAGACGCTCTCGCCACTCCTGTAGTGTTGATTCTACCGCTGTGACGTGCGCCATCAGAGTCCGGCCACTTCATCCTCACTGGGCCCTGAAACCTAGCATGAGCATTGACGTTCTCGCCGAGAAATGGCAGCTTATTTCTGCCTGCTTAGAATCATCGGAGGCCTTATGATTGTGTACTTCATCTGCGATGAATCAGGAGCAAAAGGTTACGCGGACCGTCCAGAGCAGTGCCCAGGTGAGACCGGAGTATTTGCGGGGTACTTCATACCAGAACCACTTTTCGAGGACGTAAGCGCAAAACTAGAGGCAACCTCATCTCGTTACTTCAGTACCGAGAAACCTCATTTGAGGGACTTGTCCCCGGATCAAAGCAGTGAACTCAGAAGCTCCGTTTTTTCAATCATACGCACCTGGGGGCTGCCGTGCACTTACGAAGCCATTCACGTCCAAGGACTGAATTTAGCGCATCAGCGAATCCTGGAGATCGACGAGAGCGCCAGGAAGGCTCGCACTAGCCCTACGAGAATTTCGTGGCGTCCCCGGCCTCGTTTGCTTCATGCCGAGCTCTTTCAGGGGCTTTTCTGCAAGGCGGCAGCTTTCTTCTTTGACAACTGTAGTGTGGATCGCGACGTCCTTACTATTTTTGTCGACAAGGTTGATGCATCAATTCTTGAGCAATTCCGGCTTGCTGCAAGAGAAATGACGGATTTCGGGCCCCGAACAGTTGAGGTGAAGGGATGGGATCCCAAAGAAAAGAAGGTCGTGCATGGAGAAATAAGGTTCGGACACAAAGGGACCGAGCTACCTGTCATGAAGCGGATGAGACGCCTTCATTACGAGATCGAGCTGGGGGCGGATCATCTCGTTCTGGCGGCAGACGTTCTCGCGAACAGCATTCAGCATATTTTTCGAACCAGGCCACCGCAAGAGGTCGGAAGACCCTTGCACACAGCGTCTGCCATACGAGACCATGAGCTGCGTGCCTATTTCTACGGCCTAATGGGAGACGAGGGAAGAGAAGGCCTCTGGTTTAGCGACAGCATTTTGATGCACCCAGACGAAGAGTCACGAATACGTGGACGAACATAAGAATTCTGGGATATGGTCACCAACTCGAGATCTTCTTGTGTGATGGATCTACAGAAGGTAGTCGTGTACGCGTTGGCTCGGGCCAAGATCAGCGCACCTATTGAGCGATATTGGGTTGTCGGTCGATACCAACAGGTTCAGCACTCTCTCATAAAATGATGCCTTCCTCTTTAGCGGACCGGCCACCACTTCAGAGCCTCAGCGATCTTCAACAACACTTGTGCTAATAGCGCAAGTGCCGCGATCCATAAACCACAGATCGTTAGGCGACGATCACGCCCGGTTTCTCGGGCTTTTGCTTCGCGCTCCTGCAGGATTGCGGCTGCTGGAAGAAGCATACCAGGATGGTGCCTCCAGAAGAAACACTGGTCGTGGCGTTCCACCTGGATTACGACATCTTGCTTGCGCGGCAGATCGTAGCCGGGGTCTTCCCGCCAAACGTTGAAGTGGCAGGCCAGCACGTACATATCCAACTGCCAGAAGTAATCCCCAGAGAGAGCCTTGTTCCTCTCACTCTCCTTAACCACCAATGTATTCTCGCCATGTTCCACCAGGGCTGCTATCTTCTCGAAGAAGTGGCAGTCCACGCAAGTCTGTTTGCGCTGCCCCAGCATGGTCAGCCCTCTCACTTCATGTCAGCAGGACACACATTCATTCGTGATTTCCACGGCCTTCACGGGGTGTAATAGTAATGAAACTACCACCTAGTGTCAAGCCGCAACAAAGGGAAACGCCCTATGATGTCAACGAGTTGCGATTCGTCCATTGGAGGCGAAATTAGCCATACGGCCCGGAAACACAGAGGAAGAGGGCTTGTCATGGACTATTCGTTATAAGCCCTTAAGAATTCCTCTCTCGATATACCCGATTGAGTAAGAATGGTACGCAGTGTGGAACTCTTGATCGTGGGGTGGTTAGGTATGGTCAGAGGCGTGCGCGTGCCGTCCGGATTTTCCCGCACCATCGCGATGTGGCTGTCTTCTCTGACCAACTGAAATCCAAGGATGCGCAGGGCCTTCACAATTTATCGGATGGGAGCTTCTACGGGGAATTTGAACATCAGACGGCCACTCCGGCTTCCGCAATAAACGCTTCCAAAATCGGCGGATCGATTTCCAATATCTCGGGACCGAAAGTCTCAATATGGAACTGAATGGCGGATCTTACGTCAGCTAAAGCTGCTTCGTACGTGTCTCCCTGGCCTACCACCACACCCTTCAATCCCAGAGGATAAGCCACGTAAGTGTCGGGATGCTTCTCTACAACGATCTTGACTCGTTTCATAGCCACCACCGTAGATGCGATGGTCTCGCACGTGTCAAGTAACATACCACCGCTTTGGTCTGGGTCAAGCCCGCCCTTGACTCATGTCGAACCTCGAGCCGGGGTTACAAGGCCTAAGGATAAGACACGAGCAGGCCTTCCCGGCAACTATCCCTAGCCGTTCAAGGCAGCTGCACGTGTTTCTATGCACTCCTTTCTTTTTGAGATATGATCGCGGGCAATTGACGCGGCCACCCGACCGCGTCGGAGCTCCGTCCAGGGGATGACTAGATGAGATACCTCGTTTTGGCTGCTCGGCTGTTTATCGGTGGGCTCTTCATTTATGCGAGTGTGCATAAGATCCTCGATCCCGCAGAGTTTGCTCAGGCGATACGGAACTACCTGATCCTGCCGACCGCGTGGACCAATATCGTGGCTATTACCCTGCCCTGGATCGAGTTCGTGGCAGGCCTGCTGCTTATTCTCGGGATCGAAACCGCCGCGGCCGCGCTCATCATCTTCGGGATGCTTACGGTGTTTTTGCCTGCTTTGTTCTACGCCTACTTTACCGGGTTGGATATTGCGTGCGGCTGTTTTTCTTCCGCGGCGAATTCTGCGGGAAAAATAACCGTCCTCACCTTGCTGAGGGATTCATCGATCCTCTTCATTGTTCTCTTCATCCTCGTGGCTGATCGAGGCCACTTCCAGCTCATTGGCGCAGGTCCGGCGCAAACGGCTGCACGGAACAGTTGAAGCCGGATCTTCGACGAAAACCCCATAAACCGCCCTAAAATAGACAAATTTCGTAGAAGGATCGATACCGGAGCGCCGACCTGTGCTTTGTCCAGATCCGCGCTGCTTTTGGTCCAACGTCATCTCCACCGTTTGAAAGCGGACTGGCGCCATTCCTGCGGAAGGAGAAAGCCGGTTTAAGAAGCGTAACGCAAAGCTTTCTGCAACCCCTATGAGTGTTGCTTTCCATTCTATGGTATCTTCCTCATCTGAACACGATTCGCTGTACACGGGAGATGCCATGCCCCATGCCTCTCGATCGTCCCTGCCGTGCATAGCCATCATACTTGCCCTCATGAACAGCGGAGAGGTCCGTGCCGAGACACGGCGTCACGAGCTGAAGGTGGACGGATTATCCCGGACGTTTCACGTATTTGTTCCTGACAAGCCCAGTCGGGCACGGCAGATCCCTCTCGTGATCGCTCTTCACGGCGGAGCAACCAATG